>NZ_JBAFWH010000006.1:0-286923 GCF_043195015.1 Xanthobacter sediminis
GTCTAAGTTAGCGGCCGGATTTCGTGTTTCGGACCAGAGCGATAACTGGGATCCGTGCGCCTGATCTGCCGACAGGCCTGCGCCCGATGTGCCGATACCCTTTGCGCCTGATCTGCCGATGCGATTCACAACCTCATCCACAGGCACTGTGAATTCTTCGGCGGGCCGTATGCGGAGCAACTCGCGGCGCCCTTCGCGTTCGATCGACAGGCGATATCCGGGCAAAGGCTGACGGAGAGCGATGCGGCGCAGATCGAGCGCGAAATCGGAGATGCGCGCGAGGCTGCCGGATTTGGCGTGGAGGTGGCCGATCTCGAACAGCCAGCCGTGTTGCTGACGGCCGGCGTGCTTGCGCGCGACGCGATAGAGCCAGCGCTCGATACCGCCAGTCAGCCGGAAATAGTCCGGGTCGATGGTCAGCACCAACGAGCGGTCGACGACGCCGTTGTAGAACCACTCGGGCAGGACGAACTCCATGCCCTCGACGCGGCCCTCGCGCGTCGTCATCTCCTCCCATTCGTTGATCCAGGAGAACTGGCGCCGCCGCCATTGCACGCCGTTGCGGATCGTCGTGGCGATGACGGTCGATTGCAGCCGTGCGAGCGAGGCCTTCAGGAGAAGATACTGCTGGTTCCCGGTCGGACGGCCGACACCGCGCAGGAGCTGGTAGGGCGTGAAGCGAAAGAAGCGCGAGGTGCGCAAGCCGTTGTTCTCGGCCGCGACGATCTGCGAGGCGGCCCAGATCAGCACATCGGCATCCCAGATCGTCGCCATGCCGTGCTCGGGCATCCCCAGCACCTGCACCTCGACATCGGCGGCCTTGTAGAGGATCGGCGTGATACGCGGCGTCTTCGACAACGAGAAGAACGGCCGTTCCATGAGATCGCGCTGATCGCGCGGACTGGCATCGCCGGTGGCCACCACGAAGGGATCGAGCCGTTGGCGTTCGCTCCGGTGCTTGCCGTCTGGTCGAGAAGCGCCGCTCATTCAGCGTGCTCCCCGTTCGGCGGGCGTCAAAGGTCGCGCCGGAAAGACATGGCCGGCACTCTGGTCCGTGGTGGATTTACGCGCGCCGATGGCCGTCCAGGCCTGCAGGTCTTCGAGCGCATAGATGACGCGGCCGCCGATCTTTCGATAGGTCGGGCCGGTGCCGTAGGTGCGGTGCTTCTCCAGCGTCCTGAGCGAGATGCCGAGGAAACGCGCCGCGTCGGGTGTGCGCAGAAAGCGCGGCGGCAATCCCGTCTTCGGGTCGAGCATGATCGGGCCTCCGGGCCGGTTCGGATGGCTGCCGGTGATGGCAGCGGGTCATGGCGAACCGTGGCGGAGGATCGGCGGCTTGCAGCGTGCCGAAATCAGGGGGTACTGAATCCGGCACCCCGGGAAGCTCGAATAATGATGATCCAACGGGAGTGTTCAGCGGGACGGCAGACGCGTGGGATAATGCAGCAGTTCACGGTATCCACCGCGCCTGTAGTGGTTGCCATCGGCAACCAGACGGCGCGCCTGGTTCTTGCGGGGATCGCTTTCCCAAGCGGTCTTGTTGCCGCGAAAGCCGAGCAGGGTTTCCGCGAGCTTGCGATAGCTGGCACCATCGGTGCGACCGTCGAGGGCGCGCAGGATCAGGATGTGCCGGTCTCGGGTTTGCGCGGGTAGCGCGTGATGGCGCTCGCCGATCGCTCGCCCTGTCAGCGTGCGCCAGAAGCGCAACACCGCTTCGGCGCGATGCTCCAGCAAGGCGTCGAGCGGCAGGAGGACGACATAGGCCGTCTTGGCGCCGGGCGGCGGATTGGTGAGCCAGAACTGGTGCTCCGCCCCCACCGGCCGCCAGAGACCGTGCCACGTCCCATCCTCCGCCACGCGAGCATCGAGACCCGACAACGTCGGCAGGCCGATCATCATGGCGGGATCGTCCACGCTCCCTGGAATAGGTTGAAGCTCAAAGGCGTCAGGCAGCAGAGACGGCATCCAGAACAGCGCGGCCCGGTCGGCGGAGAGAGCCGGGTCCGCCGGGAAATCGTAACCCCCAGCGTTCCGAGAACGCGGTCTGTATATCGCCGTCGAGACGTGGCAATCGTCTCATGCGATGGAAGTCGCAGCGATAGTCTTCATCGCGACGAAGATACTCCCAGGCAAAGCCGGCGGCAGAAATGCTCTTGGCATGTGCATAGGCTGCCGGCGAGCGCCAATCTGTACTCGGCATGGCGTCACCTCTCATCCAGCATTTACGCGTTGCTGGAAAGAGGAACTGTTTGCGATGTGAGGCTCACGTTGAAGCCACTGTTGCCCGATATGTTGATCGCGTTGGCCGATCAATATTTGAAGATAATTCGGATTGTTTTTGAAGTTCCTTCGCGAGCCGGGCCATGCCCGGCGAGCCGCGTATTTCCTGCTCAGCGGAAACCCGCCGATCCGTAAAGACGGCTCGGCGCGAAATCTGATCCACGTTTCTGCGGAAAGCCGTGAAGCCGGGTTTCCGGCTCCACGGCTCTGCGGATGTCAGGCGCTCTTCAGCCGCTGCATTCCCTCGGCCAGCGTCCAGAGGGCGCGGTTCAGACCGACATTCTGGTCGATACCGTTGATGGGCCGCGTCGTGCTGCGGCGGATGCGTCCGTCCGAGGTCTGGCGGCGTCCGTCCAGTCCACCCCGGATGAGGTTTTCCTGAATGACGTTGAACGTCTGCCACAGGCTATGCCCGGCATCCTCGCGGCGGCGCGGGGCGATGATCTGATCCGGGCGAACCGGGCTTTCCTCCTCGCCATAACGCGCAACGAGGCTCGCCTCGGCCAGCACCTGCTGCTCGTCCCATGAGAGCCGCGTCTCTTTCATGGTCTCGGTCGCATCGATCAGGTGCGGGAAGTCCTCCGCGACGGTGTAGACGCCTTCGATGATCTGGTCCTGAATGCCACCCTTATGAGGAACGCGGACTTCCTCGAACCGCTCGCCCGCAATCATGCTGTTGGTGCAGACGAAGCGCAGCACTCCGGCGAACATCTGATAGGCGCTGGTCCCGTCGTGGCTGTTGACGATGATGACTTCCGCCGCTTCCGGCTTGCCGATCCCATCACCCCGGCGCAGGCGCAGCATGTGCTTGGCATGGCCGTAGCGGCTACCGTCGCGCGGCATCGATTGCACGGCGAAGAACGGGAACCAGCCCTCCCGGCGCAGCCCCTCCACGATCTCGATGGTGGGGACGTAAACGTAACGCTCCGACCGACTGTCTTGGGCCTCACGCGCGAACACCGAAGGGACGTGACGGTGAAGGGCCTCGTTGTCGAGGGCTTCGCGTCCGCTGATCTGGTGAGAGTTGCGGCCGAACCGGGTGGCGAGATGGTGATACATGACCTGTTTCCGTGGGTTTAGGTTGGAGCGCAGCGCTGCGCTGCAACCCTGGCCGTCGCCGAGACCGGGGTAGCAAGGTGCAAGGGCGGCCGGCCCGGAGGGGGATCGCCCGGCCTGCACGGAATGAAATGAAGGAAGGCCGGGGACACCGGTCCGGACGAGCGTCAGCGATCCCTTGCACCGCGCGGGGGCGGAGCCCTTAGCCAAGCTCACCCGGCATGAGTAAAGCGGGTGCCGGGCTAAAGGATTGGATCGGGATGCGCGCAGCCACCGAACCTGAAAACCGCGCATCCTGATTTCCGCATTTCCTGAATGGCCGCAGGAATGAGCATCACGAAGCCCCGCTGGTGAGCGGGGCTTCAGGAGGTGTCTGGTGTCAGTCGCCGTTGCGGCGGGACCAGATGAGGTTGTGAGCTTCGCCGCCCTCGTCCTCGACCAGACTGGCGTAGATCGGAGCCGGGAAGCTCGGATCGTCCAGCTTGACCGAGAGATAGTCGCGGCCGGTCTCGCGGGCGGTTTTCTTCCATGCCGCGCCGAACTCGGTGGTGCCCGCGAAGATCCGATAGTCCGGGCCGCGCTCGCTGTCGCCCTCGGTGGGAACGAACTTGGCCTTGACGTTGAGGGTCAGGGTCTTGACCGTGCCGGTGATGTCGCCGTTCGCGGTCTTGGTGAAGGTGCCGATGGTCGCCATTGTCGTGTCTCCGTTCTTCGGGCCGCGCCTATCGCGACCTCGATGGTGGTCGTGCGACCGGAGACGATCAGCCCGCACCCGGAGGGCTGGAACGAAGTGGAAGGCGGTTTGGCGACAGCTTTTTTGCCTCGCGAAGCAAAGCGCGCTCGCGCGCGGCGGAGCCGAAGGCCAGCGAAGCTAAAAAAGCTGGTGACGGACGTTGCGGGAAGATGATCGAGGCGCAGCCGGTCTTCGGTCAGACCCAATCCATTCGAGGACGCCGTGGGCGCGGCTAAAAGGGAAATCGGAGGAACTCGATACTGGTCTCGGCATGCCCGTGCGTGAGACATGAGAACGATGGCAATCTCCCAGCCACGTCAGCCTTGCTGCTAACTTTCGACGGCGAGACCCGTCTAAAATGTCGAGCATCGGCATCGATACCCGGCACTTGTCGGCGGCATCGGTCGTTCCCGAGTGCACCGTTATCGTAATCGGCGCCGTGACCCTCAAGATCATCAGCGAGCTGACGGGTAACGCACTCGGGCTTACGTCGAGCCACAAAGCGGCAATGATATGAAGCTCCAGCTAGCGACGGGGAGCCTTCGATATCAGCTCTTTGGCAACCACTTTGTGTAGAGGCTCTTGGAACCTGTAGGAACACTTTTAGGATCGACAGATTCTACCAGCGCCCGAAAGCGCCGCTCGCACCCTTTGTTTGAGCTGATGCGGCCAGCCAACAAGGTTCCGCCCTTCGTCAAATCTAGCATTATCTTGACTTCATTTGGCGAAAATGACTTTACCATCTCGCGATAATCAGACACGGCGCCGTGTGAAACGCCATATGTATTTCCAACACCTGCAGTCACAACTGCTTCAACAAATGCGGTTTGAGCGGTTTCAGGTACGCGATTTTTTCTGGAGAGCTTCAGTAATCGCTCGGCAAACGGAGGTTCGTTATGAAAGTTGTCCCATGAATTATGCACTGATAGCAGTTTTCGACTTGCTGACGTAAAAATACTATGTACTTCGCCTTCACTCAACAATGCCAGCTGCCCAAGATTTTCAAAGAATTGCAGTGATGCCTTCTGCCGAGCCTCATCGCCTTTGGCCTTATATTCTTGATGTCTATCAACTAGCGCAGACCTGGTCTTTGGAGTGAAATCTTCACTGAAGGTTTCACAGATCGATAAAGCATTTAATCGAGCCTCCTCGCCCGAAGCTGGGTCGCAGTAGATGCCATGCAACATGACAAAAATGAGCTCGCGCTGCGCATCGAACGTCGCGGCGACTCGACGCTCCCATTCCTCCCGCTGGTCTTTCTTGAAGCGGGACGACTTCAGCGCGGCCAAAAATGCCTTGGTATCTACACCCTTTGGGTTCCGTTCGCTCGACAGAGCATGCTTTTGGCATCGACTCAAAAAGGCCAGAAACTCATCTTCGTCTACATTTCCCTCAGCGGGATGAGCCGCTGAAAAGCTATTCCGCGTCGCCCTGCATTGATCTAAGAAAAAGTAATCATCATCGCCAATCAGATTCAGCTTCTGGCACAGATCAAGCAATTCTGCGTCTTTTAGGTCCAAAAGAGATTCTTCATCGAAAGATTTATCGTCGAGAACCTGCGGAACGACATTTATCCCAAAGCGACGAACCTTTTCACGAAGCTCGACAATTGCAGCATTCCAAATGTAATTTATTGCTGCATCGAAAAGCCCGCTAGCTACAGCGACGCACATCTTTACGATCCGCTCGTCCCTCAAGTTCGGAGGAATGCGCTTAATGAGTCGAGGAAGCTGCGACCAAGCATGTTCAATCTGATCATCCGCGGCCAGCAGGTCACGCGACACGCCTAATGCTGCGGTCAGCTGCGCCAGCATGGGCGATGACAAGCCTGATACGTCAGGAAGAACGACAGCGGGAAGGCTGGGCTTTGGCGATGGTATGATTTTTGTCATTCTTCCTCTCCAATCGAAGTCCAGTCGCCGGAGCCCGCGATGCATCCATTTGGTGCAGCAGAAGCAACCACATTCACAATACGGCAAAATTCGAATCGAGGCGAGAACGCGGGCGATGCGCTTCACCATCAGGCGCCCTGATCTCGGCAAGGCCCTTGCTGAAGCGGAGGCAACACCGAAAGCACGGCAACATCCAGAATGTGTGCCGCCGCCGGCGGGCCGAAGCAGTATTTCCAGGAAGATGCCGTCGTAGCGAGGCTAGGTAGCGCGTGGCAGGAAAAGCCTTCCCCATACACACGAAGGTCTGAAGCCACCTCCTATGTCTTTTTGCATGCCAAAGGGCGCTATGACTGGATTCGGCCGCCATCACCGGACGGTTGAGGTCAGCTCTTCGCTCGACCACGATTTTGAGGATGGTCAGAAACAGGAAGGCCGGGACCACACGCACGATCCCGGCCGATCCTCACTCGGCAGCTTGCGCGAAGGTTTCCGCTTCTGACTCCGTATCTCGCGACACAGGCCTTGCAGTGCGCAGTACGGGGGGCAACCAGCCGGTTCCAGCCAGAAGTTGCTCGGCAGCCTGCGCCATCTCCGATTTCTTCAAGCCCGCGATCCGCTCGGCGGCGTCATGGCCGACCGCTTCGCGCACGGCGACGAGGATATGCGCCTTGGTCACGCGGCCGAGGTAGCTCTGCACGGTCGGGGTCCAGTGTGCCGTCATGTCGAGCGTGACCGCATTCGCCAGCTTTTCCGCTGTCGCGTGGGCATTAGGCTTCTGCTCCCAAGATATCCTGACTGCGTTGACGGTCAGCGCTGCGCAATGGGCGAGCAACGCCATGAGGCTGGCATGGTCCAGACCGCCGACGAAGGCCCACAGGTCTGCCACATCGCGCGGCATGTCCGATGCCCATCCGGCATGACGATCTGCCAGCGCCTTCGCAGCAGGCGTGTCTTCGATCCCGTCCGCGTGAGAGGCGAGCATGGCGCTGGTCAACCGGATTTCGAGGCACGACGCTTCCCCGCCGCGATAGAAGGTCTGCGCCACCAGCGCATGAACCACGGCGACAAGCGCCATCTCCGGCTGCTCGCCAAGGGCGAGACGTAGGCCGAGGGTACGATGGGCGGTCAGGTCGCGGATGAGAAGGTCCGATAGCGGCTTCCCCGCATCCTCTTCCTCCCCGTCGTCCGGCTGTGGTTCGGCATCCTCGCCGCTTCCCTCGTTCCCGACGATTTCGCCATCTTCCGTGATGGTCGCCCCCTCCACGTCCGTCGATTTCCGGGCCTCGTCCTCGGCCCGGATGAAGCCGCGTTCGATACGGGCCGTGCCGTCATGGTTCAGAATGACGAACACGCCACCGCGCGCGATTTCGTCGGCGTCATAGGCGTGGCGCTTGGCGTCGATCCGCTCGATCTCCGCTTCAAGCTCGCCGAACCGCCGATCCGCCTCATCCGGCAGTTCTTCGTAACCCTCGCATTCCGACGACAGGCGGTCGTAGTCCTGCTGTGCCGCGCCGTAGGCTGTAACGTCTTCCTCCGACAGGTCCACCGGATGTGGATAGCTGCGGCTCATCCCGTGCGCGTGGGGGAAGTCGATGTGGACGGAAGCCCACTTCCATCCCTCGACCGCCTGAATCTCGGCGGCGATGCCTTCCAACTTGTCGATGACGAGCCGATCCAGCAACGTGGCGTCTTCGAAATAGCCGCCCCGCTCCTCGGTGAAGAGGTCCCGGATTATGAAGCCGCCCGCCTCGGCATAGGCGTCCGCGCCGACGAAGATCGCGCGCCGGTCGGTCGCCGCGACATTCATTCTGGTCAGGTCGCGCCGGATGGCCGAAGGGTCGCGGTTCCACGACAGGTTCTCGTAGACCTGCACCTGCCGGTCATGGTCTTCGGTGATGGCGAAGGCCATCAACTGATCCAGCGACAAACCGCCGTCGCGATAGACCTGCATCAGCTTCGGGCTGATGGCACCAAGACGGAGCCGCTGCCTGACGACATGGGCGCTGACGCCGAACCGGGCGGCGATTTCCTCCGCACCCCATCCGCGATTTTCAGCCAGCTCGCGGAAGCGCTCGAACTGGTCGGCGGGGTGCATCGCTTCGCGGGTGACGTTTTCGTCGAGGCTGATTTCCGTCGCGTCGTTCTCGGTATCCAGAATGCAGCGAATGGCTTCCGTCTTCTTGATCTGCTGGCGCTTTACGCGCAGCAACTGCGCAAGCCTGCGGCCTTCGCCGATGGTGACGAAATAGAAGCCGGTCAGTTCGCCGTCCGTGTTCGTTTCCGGCTCTACCACCAGATTTTGCAGCATTCCCTTGGCGGCGATGCTGGCCGCCAGCGCCTCGATATGGGCTTCGCTGTGCGGGGTCTTGCGGGCGTTGCGGGGCGACTTCTTCAGCTTGTTCAACGGCACGAACAGCACCGCGCCATTCTCGGTGGCGGAAGTTTCGAGAACCGTGGCGATGGTTTCGACTGTGTTGGTCATGGTCTTGATCCTTTGGCTTGGGTTGGAGCGCAGCGCTGCGCTGCAACCCTGGCCGTCGCCGAGACCGGGGGGGTGCAAGGTGCAAGGGCGGCCGGGACGGAGGGGGATCACCCGGCCTGCACAAGCGGATCGGAACTGTGGGGGCGAGCGTGAAACACGCATACGCGCGGAAGGCGGGGGAAACCATCCCGGCCGAGCGTCAGCGATCCCTTGCGCCGCGCCAGGGGGCAGCGCCCCCAAGCAACCCGCCCGGCACGAGCGAAAGCGGGCGCCGAGAACGATGACCGGATCAGGATGTGCAAAGCCGTAGAATCTGAAAGCCGAGCATCCTGGTCGCCGTCTTTCCTCATGAGCACGACGAAGCGCCCCGCCCGAAGGCGGAGCGCGGTTCCGATCGTCAGTCGGTGACGATCCTGCGGGATTGGCGGGCGCGCTGAGTGTACCAGCTCAAGGGATGCTTGGCCTTGAAGTGAAGGTCATGCTCGACCGGAAGCCGAAGCCGTCCGCGAACCGTGCTGATTTCAGCAAGGCTGACATAGCCGAGCTCTGGTTCGCCAAGGCCGAGATCGCAGAGGCCGAATAGACGGTCGGGGTCTTCGGGATCGGCTTCGGTGAGAAGCCAGGTGGCGCCGGCATCCGGTGTGAAGAGCTTGACGACGGGACGCGGATCGATGTCCTCGCCGGCGGCGCTGCGAGCGCCATTGGTGAGAAGCCGGGCGTAGAGTTCGTTGGTGATGAGCGCTGCGGCCATGTCGGCCTCCATTCGATGTCACCCTCCGATCGAGGGCGAGGAGGCGTTCGGCCGGCGCAATCGAGCGGCGCGGTCAGGCCCTACACGGTCCGGTGCGGGCCGGGCTTGACCGCGCCGCGGCGGCGGCCAGCGTTACCGGAGCTTGTCGAGAGGGGAAGAACGAAGGCCACCGGCACAGTGCGCTCAGGAAAGGATGCGCGGGAGTGTCAGGAATTTCGTGTGGTGGCGGCGGGTTGAAGATCAGGCCGCCATGGCCTTTGTGAAGCGCTCGCCGAAGATGACGGCGAACTGCGCCTTTGCCATCGCCCATTCACGAGGCGCCATCTTCCACTCCTTTTCGGCCCGGTTCAAGACCAGGAAGAGGAGCTTCAGGGCGGCCTCGTCGGTGGGGAAGTGGCCCCTGGCCCGCACGGCGCGGCGCAGCTTGGCGTTGAGCGCCTCGATGGCATTCGTGGTGTAGAGGATCCGGCGCACCTCCGCTGGGAAGGCGTAGAAGGGCACGACCTCGCTCCAGGCCCGCCGCCAGCTCTGGGCGATGGCCGGATAGCGCCGGCCCCAGGCACTGTCCTCGAAGGCCGTGAGCGCCGCCTCGCCTGCGGCCGCATCCACGGCCCGATAGATGTCCTTCAGCGCCGCGGCGACGGCCTTGCGGTCCTTGTACGACACGAAGTCGAGGCTGTGGCGCAGCAGGTGGACGATGCAGGTCTGGACCACGGCCTCGGGGAACACGGCGCGGATCGCGTCCGGGAAGCCTTTGAGGCCATCGACGACGGCGAGCAGCAGGTCCTCGACACCGCGGTTTCTGAGCTCGTTCATAACGCGCAGCCAGAACTTGGCTCCCTCGTTCTGCTCCAGCCACAGGCCGAGGATCTCCTTGGCCCCATCGGCGCGCACGCCCAGCGCGATGTGGACCGCCTTGTTGCGGACGATGCCCTCGTCGCGCACCTTGACGCGCAGGGCATCGAAGAAGACCAGGGGATAGACCGGCTCGAGCGGCCGGGCCTGCCAGGCGGCGATCTCCTCCAGGACGGCGTCGGTGACAACGCTGATGAGGTCGGGTGAGACCTCGATACCATAGAGCTCGCGCAGGTGCCCGACGATCTCCCGGGCGCTCATGCCCCGGGCATACATGGACACGATCTTGTCGTCGAAGCCGGGGAAGCGGCGCTGGTACTTGGCGATGAGCTGGGGATCGAACGTCGCCTGCCGGTCCCGCGGGATATCCAGCTCGATCCGGCCGGTCTCGGTGGTGACCGTCTTCCGTCCATAGCCGTTGCGGCTGTTGCCGGTCTCGTCGCCCGCCAGGTGATGATCCATCTCGGCGTTCAGGGCGCGCTCGGCCAGCGCCTTCTTCAAATCGTCGAGCAAGCCGTTGGCATCGAAGGCCGTCTTGGGATCGGCACCGGCCAGCAACTGGTCCAGGAGTTCGTCAGGAATGCGGGGGGCTTTGCGTCGGGCCATCGGGAACCTCCATAAGGTCCATCATGGCCGCCACCACACGAAATTCCTGACACTCCCGGATGCGCCGGGCTCCGGGGAAGAAGGGGGCTGGCGTCGCTCGCGATTGCCTTCCGATTCCGGCGCGATGGCCGCCGTTTCCCGCACGCCGACGCCCGATGTCTTCAACGCACGGGCAACATGCATCACCTTGATCGCAGTCATTCCACAGCGATCGAAGGCGATCGACATGAAACGCGAACTGACAATTTCTCAAGAAGATCTGGCCTTGGTTTCCGACGCGGCGCAGCCACCCGCCAACGAGCCTGTCGAGAGCGCCTCCAGGCGATTTCAGCCACCGGTCAGCCTGCTCAAGCGCGTGATCCGTCGCCCAGAGCTTCGCAAGATCGTGCCACTCGCCGACACGACGATCTACGAAATGGAACAGCGCGGCGAGTTTCCGAAGCGTTTCTTCCTGACGCCACGCTGCGTGGTGTGGGATTTGGCCGAAGTTGAGACCTGGCTCGATGAACGGCGCCGCGCATCGAATGCGGACATCGTGCGCAAAGCATCTCCGCCAGATGTTCGTCAACGGCGTGCGCGACCAGTGAAATCATCGCTTCAGCGGCATGACCGGTAACACGGCGCCATAAGCCACACTTAGGTAGCTCACCGGCGTCACTGAGAGTTACTGCCGACTGAGCGCATCGAATTCATCCGATTACACCCTTCAGGTGGCAACAATCTCGATCTCGTCATCGGCGAACCAGCCACGCTCAAGGAGCGCGGTGCGCGCCAAGCCGGGATCGTCGGAATAATAGACGATGGCGAGGCTCTCCTCCGTTCGGCTGCAGGTCACGTAGAAGAGACGACGAGTGCGGGCGATGCTGGTGTCGTTACCCGCTGCCTCATTTTCGAGGTCGGTCTTGGTCTTCTCTTTTGTCCCCATGAGCTTGCCGTAACTGAACAGGAAGCCACGTGCTTCATCGTCGCTGATCACCACCATAACGCGCGGGAACTCGCGCCCCTTCACACCTTGATGGGTATCAAACTGCGACACGCCACGGACATAGCGATCATATTTTTCGATCTCGGGGAAAGGTGCGTCGAGCGCCCGACGCCAAGCACCCGCCTCGGTGCTCGCATCATCTTCCGGCTCGGTCCCCGCATCCGCGAGCACCTCGGGAACGAACGGTTGCAGCACCTCGGGAATGACAAAAAGCTCTGTCGCGGCCACGTAGCGCAGTACGGCGCGTAGGGTCGGCGGGTTCTCCGCCAGCAGCAACACCTTGAGGCCATCACACGCAACCTTCGCGCGTTCAAGCTCCGCTTGCTGCTTTTCTCCAGCGTCCGTCAACCGCTGGCGATCAAGCAACGGGGAGGTCTGGCGGATCGCCGCTGCGGTCGCGAAACGGTCGCCCGCCGCCAGCGCGTTCGCCAGCGGGAGCAACTCGCGGGTGAAGAAGCCCAGACCGCGGCCCGTGCCGTCGAGCAACCCCGTGCGCATCGGTTCGTAGGCGTAAAGCGACCCGAAGAAATGTTCGAACCCGAAACGGCGCGCCGACATTAGATGTTCAAGGGCGAGCATCTTCACCCCGTCGCGGTCGGGGAGCCAAGCCTCATCGCCAGTCAGCTCGGCCATTTTCGTTGCCGCAGCCGCTTCGACATCCCTCTTGTTACCGACAGTTTCTGGCGCGAGGAACAGCCGAACGGTCCCCTCGGGAGCGTCACTGCGCGCCTGCTGCTCCTGTTTGTCATCGTCGGAGCGGATCTTGTTTATGAGCGCAATCACGCGCTTGGGGCAGCGGTGGTTCATCGCCTTGCGCGGCTTTGCCCAGGTTTCAGGAATTGCCTCGGCGAGGCCGACCTTACCATCGGCGTAAATGCGCTGCATGGTGTCGCCGAATAGTCCCAAGCAGAACTGTGCTGGGAAAGCCGCCTGGACGTCGAGTAGCGCGTCCATAAGGCGTCTTGCGGTGTCCTGGCTCTCGTCGATCAAAAGGATCGGATAGCTGGCAATCAGGAGCCGGCGCAGGCCCGGCTTTGCGTTCAGAAACGCCGCGGTCATGGCAATAACCTCGGCGTGATTGAGCGAATCGCGCGTTCGATTGTCTCCGGTTGGGCTGTAGATGAACCTCGTTATCGTTGGGAGGCCATCACGGCGCCGTATCTTGCTCTCGATCGACTGCGCACGCTCAATCGCAGCTTTGCCCGACCGACCTTTCGCCTGTTTCTCCTCGAGATCGGCAATCTCGGCGAGCAGGTTTGTGTCGAGCCACTTGCGAATGTCGTCGTCATGGCCGCGTATCAGCGACCACGCGAAAGCGTGGATGGTAGAAACGTCGACCCGCGGATCGAATTCGAGCCGCTGCACGATCTCGTCGCAAGCGGCATTGGTATAGGTGATGATCGCGACCTTCTGACCGGTCAGTTTCAACTCGCGGCCTTGGCGCTCGCACAGGTCACGTACTGCCTGGACCAGCGACCGGGTCTTGCCCGAACCGGCACCCGCGTAGAGGAAGAAGCTGCGCGGCGCGGCAAGATCCAGACAGCTGCGAATAGTCTCGTCCGCCTTCGCATCAAACAAATCGTCGGCATTCGCCCTGGTCATGCGGCCAGTCCCTCTTTGGCCGGCAATATCTCGATCTGTTTCTTCTTGAGTCGCTCCTGCAGCCAGGTCAGACCTTCGTTGATATAACGCGGCACGCTCAGGGTCTCGAACATCTCGGCATCAAGTACGTCGAGAGCGAACTCAGCCTTCTTCCCGGTTTTGAGTGCCGTGAACATCGCCGCGCCAACCGTGGTCGCTCCGCCACCCGCAGCGATCGCGTCGCGGAACTTGGCGACCAGCCCGGTGCCCGGAAGCGCAGCGAAGAAGGAAAGGTTCTCAAATGCGAGCGCATCCTCGAACGTATAGGGATAGGCGGTCTCACTCGTGGCGGCGCCCGGAAGCGTCACTTCGACCGGCAACTGATAAGCGGCGCGCACTGCGAACAGCGGATCACCTGCGGGTTCGAGCGTTCGCTCCGCCGGCGTCGCTCCCCATAACGCGTCTACGCTGGTTCGCGCCGGTACCCATTGTCGAAGCGTTGTGTTGTTGGTGGTCTGTCCCGCACCCGGCATGGGTGGTACCGATGTGGTCGTTCCGGACGCTTGGCTGTCGAGATCGGTGATGATCAACGTGAGCAGACCGAGATGTTCGATCAGTGGGCGAAGGCGATGGGCATGGCTGCCGCCGATCTCGAGCAGAGTGATGTAGCTCTTGCTGAGTACCTCGAACTTGTGGCGAATAAAGTTGGGAACGATCATGCGTTCCGCCGGCCCTTCGACCAGGATGGCGGCATCCGCGAAGAAGAGGTCAGCGTGTTGCGCGCGCAAGTAGCGCGTCACGAACCGGGCCGTCTCGTTGCCCGCACCGAACACCTCCGAGAGGTTGATCACCGTAGAGACTGGTATCCGCGACACCATGCCAGCGGGCAGGCGCCGAAAGTAGCGCAAACATTCGAAGGAGACCTCATGCGCGACATGGCTCGAATGCGTACTGACCACAAGTTGGCTGCGTCGCAGTTTGGTGTCTTTGAGATCTGGATGGGCGCGAAGAACTTCGTAGGCCTTGCTAATAAACACCTGCTGGACCTGCGCGTGGAGATGCGCCTCGGGCTCCTCGACCAGGACGAGATGCAGCGGCTCTATCACGGCAGCGGGATTGGTGGTCGCGGCTTTGCCCACACGCATCCACGAATCCCGGAAGCTCATCAGTCGGAAGATCATCGAGATGAGGTTCTGATAGCCGAGCCCGTTGTTGTTTTCGGGTAGGCGCAGCACCGGCAGTACCGCTTCGCCCTCAGCTGGCGTCACATCGACCACAAAGGTCACCGCCGAGGAGTGGTTGAGGCCGTCGATCGCCTTGAGCCGAGTCGACACCTTCGGTTTAGGGTCGGTGACGCCGGGATAGCCCATGCCCTCGACCTCGCTGAACGCCGCTTCAAAGCTCTCCGTAAGCTTTTGATCGAATGCGTCCTGCGCCGCTTCGATTGCCTGCAACGCTCCCAAATCCTTGACATCCGGTACCTTAGTCGGATCGAGGTGCTTGGAATAATAGCTGCGCAGCTGATCGGAGAGCCGACTGCCGGCCGATCCGGCCGGCGCGTCCTCGTCCTCATCGCTCGGCGCTTCCTCGCCGAACCCGCGCTGTGCTGGAATATCGTGGATGCGCACGAGCCCCTTCAGCGGTTCGCCGTCAAGGCTAAGTGAAGCGGCGGGCATCGATTGCGGACGCGCCTGGCCATTGAGCGGAGCTTGGAGCTGCGCGGGATCGAGGGTGAATGCACGGATGGTGAAGCTCTTGGCCAGCCGCCGGCTCAAGTAATCGACAAGGGTCGACGGCCATAGCGTGAGCTTTGGCTCCGACCTCTCCTGACCCTCGGCAGCAATTTTCTCGGCGTGCGCCTGCGTCGCGGCGGCGCGCAGTGCCTCGGCGTCTGCGACCGCAGCCAAGAAATCCTTATAGAGATCACCAAGATTGCTTGGCTCGTACCGAAGTCGCACCCCGAGCAGACCGCCTTCCCAATCCAACGTCGGAATCAGGTCGCGAACGTGGTGCATCTCCCCTGGATCTACGTCGAACCAGAGATCGAGCGTGGGGAGCAGCGGCAGCCACGGCTCAAGTGTGAGCTCGACTACTTCATCGGTCCGCTTCGCATCAATCCAACTCCGGCCTATCCGATCAATCGCCGGCCAGTGACATAGCGTAACGTCATGAATTTCGAACGGACAGCGTCGCGGCACGAGGAAGCGCCGCAATGCAAGCATTGCCGAGCTCTTGCCACTATTATTGGCACCGACGAATAACGTCTGCTTCTCAGCGAGGTCGATTCGCACTGATAACAATTTACGAAAGTTCGCAATCTCAACGAATTTGATAAGCACGTTCTCCCCCCGGAGCAGACAGCTTAATTACTTCAGCCCCTCCGTTTGTCACCTCGCAATGGCGAAGGCAAAATTCACTCAAGGGCTGTTTGCAGTCTATGTTCTATGATGGTCATTTGGAACAGGTGGCTGCTTTAGGCTCGCTTTGCTCATCGCCGCAGGTCAGCCTCGCCCCGCAAACAGGGATGGAGAGAGTCAACCCCTTGGTCAGGCCGGATCGATTCCATCTGTTTCAGCAGAGCCAGCCCCGGAATCAGAAGCTGGCGAGGCATAGGTCGATACTGCGTTGTCTACGATCAGGGTGCCGCCTCCCTCCCCATAAAGGCCATCGACGGCGGCAACAGCGTTGGCGCCCGCTTCTGGCCGTTGACCCAGGCATCGACCATGTCGGCCCACTCCTGGAGCATGTGCCGGCGCTGCGGTTCGTATTCCGCCTTGTTGTAGACGCCGCGTGATGAGCGCCCGTCCTCGTGGGCGAGGCATTTCTCGATCCAGTCGCTGTTGAAGCCCATCTCGTTCAGGAGCGTCGAGCCGGTCCGGCGCAAGTCGTGGACCGTGAACGGCTCCAGCGGCAGCCCCTCCTTCTTTGCCCGCGCCACGACAGCCGCGGTGACGCGATTGAAGGTTGCGCGCGACATGGGGGCGTCGGCGTCATAGCGGGACGGCAGCAGATAGCGCGAGTTGCCGGCGCAGGTCTTGAGCGCAATCAGGATGTCGAGCGACTGTTGCGCGAGATAGACGTTGTGCGCCTTCGATCGCTTCATGCGCTCCTTCGGGATCGTCCAGACGGCGTTCTCGAAGTCGACCTCGTCCCAGGTGGCATCCTGCAGTTCGCTCTTGCGCACCATGGTGAGCAGGATCAGGCGCAGGCCGAGGCGGATGGTCGGCAGGGTCGGCACGTGCTCGATCTGCTGCAGCATGATCTTGATCTCGGCCGGTGACAGCGCGCGGTCCTTCGGCTGGAAGGTCGCGATCGAGGCCGGCCCGACCTCGTCGGCCGGGTTCGGTACCTTCTCGCCGTGCAGGATGGCGAAGGCGAAGATCTGTTTGACGATGTCGCGGGCGTGGATGGCGGTCGCCGGCGCGCCGCGCTCCTTCACCTTGGCGCAGAGTTGGCGCAGATCATCCGGCGTCACCTCGGTCAGAAGGCGGTTCTTCCAGGCGGGGAGAATGTCGCGATCGAGGATTGCCTTGCGCATCGAGCGGGTGCTTTCCGCCATGCGCGCTTCCTTGATCCATAAGGCGCTCACCGCGCCGAAGCTGCGCTCCATGGCCTTGCGCCGTTTGTCGCGCTGTTTCTCGTGCGCGGGGGAAAGCCCCTCCGCCACGTGCTTGCGGGCGGCGATGCAGCGCTCGCGGGCTTCGGCGAGCGTGAGGCCATCGGCGCCATAACGGCCGATCGTCAGCGTCTCCCGGCGACCGTTCAGACGGTAGTCGTACCGGAAGGTGATTTGGCCTGTCGTGGCGACGGAAACGTACATACCGTCACGGTCGGCCACCTTGTATAATTTATCCTTTGGTTTCAGCCTCTTGATGGCCATGTCGGTAAGCATGGGGACGGCCTCGTTGACGATCCAAAGCGCCTTTTCGAGCCCCAATTTTACCGTCAAATCCGATACCGTCAATCAACGCGAATAATCATTATAAAACAGAGTACTAACTTGGTTTTCCGTGGGTTGCTTCCGTTTTTGACCTGACGGTAGGGCAAAAATCCGGCTGACGGTGAAAAACGCATACCGTCGCGCGCACCGTCAGAGCCCATCGCTTCAAGGCGATAGGCTCCGATAGTGAACACTTGACTTTTTGTTTGATTTCAGCTAGTTATGATGATGTTGCGATAGTTCGCGAAACGCCGCGAACCACATCATTTCATTCCCACTCGATGGTGCCGGGGGGCTTGGACGTCACGTCGTAGACGACGCGGTTCACGCCCTTTACCTCGTTGATGATGCGTGTTGCCACGCGGCCAAGGAAAGACATGTCGTAGGGGTAAAAGTCCGCTGTCATCCCGTCCACGGACGTTACAGCGCGCAGGGCGAGGACGTGGTCGTAGGTTCGCCCGTCGCCCATCACGCCTACGGTGCGTACGGGAAGGATGACCGCGAACGCCTGCCAGATCACGTCGTAAAGGCCGGCGTAGCGGATCTCCTCCAGGTAGATGGCGTCCGCCTTGCGCAGGATGTCGAGCTTCTCGCGGGTGATGCCGCCCGGGCAGCGGATGGCGAGGCCGGGGCCGGGGAAGGGGTGGCGCCCCACGAAGCGGTCCGGCAGGCCGAGCTCGCGGCCGAGCGCGCGCACCTCGTCCTTGAAGAGGTCGCGCAGCGGCTCCACCAGCTTCATGTTCATGCGCGCGGGCAGGCCCCCCACATTGTGGTGGCTCTTGATGGTGACCGAGGGGCCGCCAGCGAAGGAGACGCTCTCGATCACGTCGGGATAGAGCGTGCCCTGGGCCAGGAAGTCGGCCCCGCCCACCTTCTTCGCCTCGGCCTCGAACACATCGATGAAGAGCTTGCCGATGATCTTGCGCTTCTGCTCGGGATCATCAACGCCTTCGAGCGCCGTCAGGAAGAGATCAGAGGCATCCACGTGCACCAGTGGAATATTGTAGTGTCCGCGGAACAGGGAAACCACCTCGTCCGCCTCGCCCTGGCGCATCAGGCCGTGATCCACGAACACACAGGTGAGCTGGTCGCCGATGGCCTCGTGAATGAGCACGGCCGCGACCGAAGAATCCACGCCCCCCGAAAGGCCGCAGATGACGCGGCCTTTGCCCACCTGCTGGCGGATGCGCGCGACGGCGCGCTCGCGGAAGGCGCCCATGGTCCAGGTGCCCTGCAGGCCGGCCACCTTGCGCACGAAGTTTGCCAGTAGCCGCGCGCCATCGGGCGTATGCACCACCTCGGGGTGGAATTGCACGCCGTAATACTTGCGCGCCACGTCGGCGATGGCGGCGAAGGGAGCATTGGGCGAGGTCGCGATCACCTCGAAGCCTTCGGGCAGGGCGGTCACGCGGTCGCCGTGGCTCATCCACACGGTGTGGCGCTCGCCGGCGTGCCACACGCCCTCGAACAGCGGCACCTCCTTTTCCACCGCCAGCTCGGCGCGGCCGAACTCACGGTGATGCCCGGCTTCCACGGTGCCGCCGAGCTGCGCGGCCATGCACTGCTCGCCATAGCAGATGCCGAGCACCGGAACGCCGGCGGTGAAGGCCTCCTGCGGCGCCTTGGGGCTCTCGCCCTCGATCACCGAGGCAGGCCCGCCGGAGAGGATGATTGCCTTCGGCTTCAGCCGCGCCACGGCTTCCGCCCCCTTCTGGAACGGCACCACCTCCGAATAGACGCCTTCCTCGCGCACGCGGCGGGCGATGAGCTGGGTCACCTGGCTGCCGAAGTCGATGATGAGGACGGTATCCTGAGCGGTGTCCTGGGAAGGGGTGGCCATGAGGCGGGGACTTTCCGTTTGAGGCGTGGAGGCGCTTGACGCGCTTCCTTTAGCTGGAAAGTCGCCTTTGAAAAAGCCATCGTCCCGCGCCGACCCGCAAGCGCCGCGCACGGCGGCCATGCGCGATCGGAAGGGGATGCGCGGCGCGAAGGGAGATCAGCCCGCGCGCCGCAGCACGCTCACGAAGAAGCCGTCGGTGCCGGTGCGCCGGGGCGTGAGCAGCAGCCCCTCGCGTCCGAGGAGCGCGGCATCCTTGAGTGCGAGCCCGCCAGCGCCCAATGCCAGCACGGCCTCCGCCGGCGGGACGGGGGCGAAATCCGGGTGGTTCGCCAGAAGTGCGCGGATCTGTGCGCCATTCTCCTCGTCCAGCAGCGAGCATGTGACATAGGCGAGGCGACCGCCGGGCTTCACGTAGCGCGTGGCGTCTTCCAGGATCTTCGCCTGTTCAGCCGTGCGCTGGGCGAGAGCACCGGGACGCACGCGCCACTTGGCGTCCGGATTGCGGCGCCAGGTGCCCGTTCCGGTGCAAGGGGCGTCCACCAGCACCAGGTCCATGTGGCCTTCGAGATCCGAGAGCACGTTTTCGGCGCCACGCGGCGCCCGCACCTGTACGTTGCGCACGCCGGCGCGGGCGAGGCGCTCGTGCATGGGCTTGAGGCGGCGGATATCGGCGTCGTGGGCGTAGATCTGGCCCTTGTTGTCCATCAGGGCCGCGAATTCCAGAGTCTTTCCGCCGGCACCCGCGCACAGGTCCAGCACCTGGGTGCCGGGCAGCGGCTGCGCGAGGATGGCCACGATCTGCGAGCCCTCGTCCTGCACCTCCACCTCGCCCTTGATGAAAGCGGGCTCGGCGGAAACGGGCGGCGCCTTGCCCTCGGCGTCTAGGGTGATGCGCAGCGCCAGCGGAGACCAGCGGCCGGGCTCGGGCTTGAGGTGGGAGAGCGCGGCGCGCGCGTCCTCGGGTGTTGCCTTGAGGGTGTTGACCCTGAGATCCAGCGGCGCCCGTGTGGCCAGGGCCTGCCCTTCCGCCACCACATCCTCGCCGAGCACGTGGCGAAGGGAGGCGTGGAGCCATTGAGGGTAATCCCCGCGCACGAAAGGCGCGGCCTCGGACAGGTCGGGATTGGCGAGCCGGCTGCGCTCGTCAGCGCTGAGGGCGGCCGGCGCATAGCGCGCGCCATCCGCCAGCCGGGCGATGGCCTCCACGTCCAGGCCGCGCATGACGGCCAGCATGCCGAGCACGAGCGCACGCGGCTCATCGGAACCCATCACGGCCGCGGCGGACGCGCGCCGGCGCAGGGTGTCATAGACGATGCCGGCGATGGCGGCGCGGTCGCCCGAGCCGGCGAAGCGATGGCCGAGGCCCCAGTCCTTCAACGCTTCGGGCGCCGGGCGGCGGCGGGTGGCGATGTCAGCCAGAACCTCGATGGCGGCGGCGATGCGGGCGGCGGGCGTCATGCCTCGCACTCCGGCATGGGCCGGAGGCCGCCCGCGGTAGCCTGCGCCACGAACTGGTCGAGCGCAATGGCGAGCTTCTCGTCGATGATGTGCAGGTATTCGCTCCAGTCCTCGTAGCGAGACAGCTCGGACTTGCCGTCGGAGATGCCGCGCAGGCCCATGATGGGCAGGTGGAAACGCCGCGCCGCGCGCAGCACCGCGAAGGTTTCCATGTCCACCATGTCCTCGGCGATGGCATCGTAAGCTGCACCGGAGATGATGGCGCCGCCCGTGGACAGCGAGGCAGAGGGCACGCCCGCGATGTGGTGGGGCAGGGGCACCACTACTGGCTCGTCCACGAACGGGGTGCGCCCCTTCTCGAAGCCGAGGGCCGAGGCGTCCATGTCCCGGTAGGCGACGTGGGAGACCTGGTACACCTCCGCATGATCGAGGCTCCGGGAGCCAGCCGAGCCGAGGGTGAAAACGACGTCGGGCCGCCGGCCCAGGTGGTCGAGCCGGGCGAGCAGCCTTGCTGTCTCCACCGCTGCTTCCACCGGCCCCACGCCGGTGATGAGCGGGTTTATCCGCGCCTTGAGGTGAGGACCGAACTCCTCGTTGGTCGCCATCACGAACAGCACGCTGAGGCCACCCACGGCGAGAAGGTGGCGGGCAGGATCGTCCATCGGTTCACCTGAAACGACGCAAAGCTCTCTCCTCGGCCGCAGCGCCCCGTCTGTCAATCGGCGCGCGGCGACGAAGAGTGCCATAGGCTTTTATATCAGGGTGCCTTATTGACCTATTGCAATGACGGGAATCCGACCTTCGTCGAGTGTAGCGGTACGATGATGGGCCGCACGTGTGCGTTTGGAAGCTAAGCCGATTTCGTCCATTGGGTTAAAGGGATATCCCCTATACCGGAGCCCTGCGGGCTCTGGCGGCAGGGAAGCGGAAGGTCGGCGTTTTCCAAAACGGGGCGGGAATCAGGTCCGGTCACTTCGGTCACGCGAGGGCCGGCCGTTGGGGGGGGGATATCATGGGGTTCAGGAACTGGCCGTTGACTTGGAAGGTCGTCAGTCTTCTGCTCGGGTTGGGCGCGCTCAGCCTGGGTGGCGTCTATTATGCGACGTCGAACATGCTGTGGATCGACCGCGCCTATTCGCAGCTTCTCGGCCACGAGGCGGTTGCCTCGATGCGGCTCGCCCGTGTGGGGCGCTTCATCGCCAGCTATTCCAGCGCGCTGCATCAGCAGGTCGGCGCCGAGAGTTCCGAAGGTGCCCGCAGCGCCATCGTCCTGCGGGACCAGGCGCTGAAGGGCCTGCAGGACAACATGAACGAAGCCACGCGGCTGCTCCCTTCTGGCAGCACAGAGCTGCAGGCCGCGAGCCGCGACTTCCGGCAGGCGACTGACGGCCCCTGCAAGGCGGCGCTTGCCCTGGCGCAGGAAGGCCGGGAGGAGGATCGGCTGAAGGCCGAACACGCCCTGAAAACCTCCTGCGATCCGGCGCTGGAGGAGGTGGTGGCCCGGCTGGTTGAGTTCAACCGGCTGCTCTCCGAGTCCGTGCTCAGCAAGCAAGAGGCCTTGTCGGCGACCTCCCGCGGCACCGCCTACCTGACGCTCTTCGGCGTGGTCGGCGCGACGCTCCTCATCCTCGCTCTGGCCGTTCTGGTCCTTCGCCTGCTGGTGGTGCGCCCGCTCCAGGGCAGCATCGGCATCATGGCAGCGCTGGGCCGGGGCGAGCTTGGCGTCACCGTGACCGGGACGGACCGCGCCGACGAGGTGGGTGCCATCGCTAAGGCGCTCGAGGCGCTGCGCGCCGAGCTGCGGGATGCCGAGCACCTGCGCACCGAAACCGCGGTTCACGCGCGGCACGAACGCGAAGTGCTGGCGCGGCGAGAGACGATGGCGCACGACTTCATCGCCAGGATGCAGGCGCTGGCCGCAGGCTTCGTCGAATCGTCCGCCGAGGTGGCCGGCGCCGCCAGAAGCCTCTCGGCGACGGCGGAGGAAACCTCCCGCCAGGCGCAGGCCGTGGCTGCGGCGGCCGAGCAGGCGGCCGCCAACGTGCAGACCGTGGCTTCCTCCTCGGAGGAAATGGCCGCTTCAGTGCATGAGATCAACGGTCAGGTCTCCCAGTCCGCAACCGTTGCGGATACCGCCTTCGTGGAAGCGGAAGCCTCGAACCGCCACATCGGCGGGCTCGCGGCTGCGGCCGGCGCAATCGGCGAGGTGGTGGACATCATCAAGACCATCGCCGCGCAGACCAACCTTCTCGCCCTCAACGCCACCATCGAGGCGGCGCGGGCAGGGGAGGCGGGCCGTGGCTTCGCCGTGGTCGCTGCGGAGGTGAAGGACCTTGCGGCCCAGACCGCCAAGGCCACTGACGAGATTGCCGGGAAGATCGCGGAAATTCAGCACGCCACCGACGGGACGGTGGCCTCCATGGCTGAAATCGTGCGTGTCATCTCGACCATCAAGGAGAACTCCGCCGCCATCGCCGGCGCGGTGGAGGAGCAGGGCGCAGCGACCTCCGAGATCGCGCAGAACTGCCAGCAGGCGGCCACCGGCACCCAGCAGGTGACGCAGAACATCTCCGGCGTTGGCCAGGCGGCGGAGATGACCGGCAGCGCCTCCACCCAGCTGATGGACCTGTCCTCTGGCCTCTCCAGCCGCGCAAGCGATCTCAAGAGCGCGGTGGAGGACTTCGTGAAGGATTTCGCGGCGGCGGCCTGAGCGCGCGCAACTCCCGATGCCCTTGAACGCCCCAGGAGCTTTGCCCGGCTCCTGGGGCGTTTGCCTTTCAGGGATTGGCGTCTCCGCTCAGCCAGTATTTTCCCGGCAAAATACCCATAACTTGTTTCCAATTGAAAGTATTCGTTTGCGCGTTCATGAAACTGTTAATTGAAAAGCTCCTTAATGGGAGGTAGTATCATCTACATACTGAATTGGCGTGTATCCGTCCTTGGACCTCCCAGGCGTGGTCGGCGGGCGGGTCATGGCGTTTTGCATTGTCCGTCGCGGGGCGAATGCAGTTCCAGCGAAGCCGCGGGCTGGCGGCTGTTGGGGGAAGCTCATGTCGTTCAAGAATTGGCCTCTCGCCTGGAAGGTGGTCAGCCTCCTGTTCGTTCTCGGTGCGGTGAGCCTCGGGGGCGGCTACTATGCCACCTCCAACATGCTCTGGATCGACAGCGTCTATTCCAAGCTGCTGGGCCATGAGGCCCTGGCGGGAATGAACATCGCCCATGCGGGGCGCTACATCGCGCGCTACAGCGGGGCCGTGCACCAGAGGGCGGCTGCCGATTCCACCGAGAGCATGATGCGCACCGCGGCCCTGGTGGACCTCGCGCAAGATGGCTTCAAGAACAACATGAAGGAAGCGGCCGAGCTTCTGCCGGAGCGCACCGCCGACCTGGAGCGGCTGACCGGGGATTTTCAGCGCGCCGTGAGCGGGCCCTGCGGCGAAGCCATCGGCATCGCGGAAGGGTTCGATGCCGACAAGAAGGAGCGGGTCGCCGAGGCGATGAAGACCGGCTGTGATCCTGCCCTCGACGCGGTGATCGACCGGCTGACCCAGTTCAACCGCACCCTCGCCAAGGAGGTCGCGGACGAGCAGGAGCACCTCGCTGCCGCGTCCCAGAAGACGGCTTGGGTCACGCTGGCCGCCATGTCCGGCGGCACGCTGCTCATCCTCGCTATTGCGATTTTCGTTGTCCGCTTCTGGGTTGTGCGCCCCATCCAGGGCTGCATCGGTGTCATGGCAGCGCTCGGCCGGGGTGAGCTCGACGTACCCGTGCGCGGAATCGAGCGGACCGAGGAAATCGGCACGATCGCCAAAGCTCTGGAGACGTTGCGTGGCCATCTGCGCATCGCTGAACAACTGCGCCGCGAGGCGGCCGAGCGCGAGATGAGCGAGCGCGAGATTCTGGCGCGCCGCGAGCAACTGGCGCATGATTTCGTGGGCCAGATGCAAAGCCTCGCGTCGGGCTTCGTGCAGTCCTCGGGCGAGCTTGAGGATGCGGCCAGGAGCCTCTCTGCCACGGCCGAAGAAACCTCCCGCCAGGCTCAGGCGGTGGCGGCTGCCGCCGAGCAGGCCTCATCCAACGTACAGACGGTGGCTACCTCCTCGGAGCAGATGGCTGCGTCCGTACACGAGATCAACGGGCAGGTGGCCCGCTCCGCCACGGTGGCCGACAGCGCTTTCACCGAGGCCGAAACCTCCAACCGCAGCATCGCGGGCCTTGCGTCGGCGGCTGGCGCCATCGGCGAGGTCATCGACATCATCAAGACCATCGCGGCACAGACCAACCTTCTCGCCCTCAACGCCACCATCGAGGCGGCGCGGGCGGGGGAGGCGGGCCGGGGCTTCGCCGTGGTGGCCGCGGAGGTGAAGGATCTCGCCGCCCAGACCGCCAAGGCGACCGACGAGATCTCTTCCAAGATCGCCGAGATCCAGCAGGCGACCGATGGGACGGTGGCTTCCATGGCGGAGATCGTCCGCGTCATCTCCACCATCAAGGAGAACGCTTCCGCCATCGCCGGCGCGGTGGAGGAGCAGGGCGCGGCCACCGCGCAGATCGCGCAGAACTGCCAGCAGGCGGCCACCGGCACCCAGCAGGTCACGCAGAACATCTCCGGCGTCGGCCAGGCGGCGGAGATGACCGGCAGCGCCTCCACCCAGCTCATGATGCTTTCGAACGGCATTTCGGGCCAGGCCGCGGACCTGCGCCGGCTGGTGGAGGGCTTCGTCACCGAGTTTGCCGCCGCGGCGTGAGAATAGAGCTTCCGGTGGCGGCGTGATGCCTCGCGCCCCCTGCCGCCGCGGGGACGGTGTGCCTCTAGTCATGGCCCGGCATCGGCGTTAGGGGAGGGCAGGCCCAGCGCCCACAGGAGGAACAGCCATGCCGCTTTATGCGCTCGACGGTGTCGCCCCAGAGCTGCCCGCTTCCGGCAATTATTGGATCGCGCCCACGGCGGTGCTCATCGGCCGGGTGGTCGTCAAGGAGGGGGCGAGCATCTGGTTCGGTGCTGTGCTGCGCGGCGACAACGAGCCCATCGTCGTGGGCGAGGGCAGCAACATCCAGGAAAACTGCGTGCTCCATACGGATCCGGGTTGTCCGCTCACTCTCGGCGCCAACGTCACCATCGGACACAATGTGATCCTGCATGGCTGCACCATCGGCGACAACAGCTTGGTGGGCATGGGCGCGACAGTGCTGAACCGTTCCGTCATCCCCGCTTTCAGCCTGGTGGGAGCTGGCGCGCTCGTCACCGAGGGCAAGACATTTCCCGAGCGTTCCCTGATCGTGGGCTCGCCGGCCAAGGCCGTGCGCGCGCTCGACGACGCCGCTATCGAGGGGCTCGCGAAGAGCGCGCTCAACTACCAGCGCAACGGCAAGCGCTATGCCCAGGGGCTGGTGCGGGTGGATTGATGCGAGGGTAAGGCGGTACCTGTGAAAGGACGGGCGCCTCAGCGCCCGCCACCCACCACAGGCGGGGAGGGCACCAGCGTGTCGCCGAGAGACACCCACTCGGTGGCGCGCGCCTGGGACTGGCGCTTCACATAGCGATAGCCGGTGTCCTTCCAGGAGAGGATCTCATCCTCCTGGTTGTCGAGGATCAGGTCGCCGCGATCGGTGATGACCGTCAGCACCGCATGGCCATCGCCCTCACGGTCCCGCACGACGGTGATGAGCAGGACGGAACTGGGCCAGCCCAGGTTGAGCAGGGTCCGGCGCTTCTCCAGCACGTAATCCTCGCAATCGCCCCTCCCGTCATCGGGGTAGGCCCAGCGCTCGGTCTCTCCATAGTGCTCGAGATCGGTTTCCGGCTGGACACGGGCGTTGACGCCGCGGTTCACGCGGTCGAGCTCGGCTTCCTTCTCGTCATCGAGGTGGACAGCCACAATTCTCCGCCCGGAGCTGCCGCAATCGCGGGCGTGTTCCGCACAGAAGCGCGTGTAGCCCGCCGGTGCACTGGTGCTGCGGCCCTCGGCAAGGTGCTGGGGTGCAAACGCGGGCGAGAGATTGGCGAAGCGCTGTTCCTGAGCGCCAGCCGCGCCGAGGCCGCCACACAGCAGGGCCATAGGGAGCAGTATCTGCAGCAGGGTCTGGGGCAAGAACTTCGACATCGCGGCCATCCGCCGTGGGTTAACAAAATGATAATGCCTCATCCCGGCCGCAATTGCTTCGTCAACCTTCTGTTAACCTTAACCGTTTTGTGGGTGCGTGGCGCGTTTCTCACCGACCCTCTGAACAGGGGATTTCCCTTGCCGAGCAGGGCGCGGCTGCCTATGTCGGGGGCGTGTCCAATCGCCCCTTCCTCCCTTCCGGGCCGGCTCGCGAGCCGGTGTTCAACCTCCCCGCCAGCGTGGTTGGCGTGGCGCTGGTGCTGATCGCAATCCATGCCATCCGCATGCTGGTGCTGAGCCCGGAGGCGGACCTGGAGGTGCTGACGTATTTCGCCTTCATCCCGGCCCGTTACACCCTGCCGGACACCATGTTCTACCTGCCGGGAGGGCTGGGACCGAAGGTGTGGACGGTGGTGAGCTATGCGCTCCTCCACGCCAATTGGATGCATGTGGGCGTCAACCTCATTTGGTTTCTCGCCTTCGGCACCCCCGTGGCGCGACGCTTCGGAACGCTACGCTTTCTCCTGTTCTGCGCGGTGACGGCCGCGGCAGGGGCCGGCGCGCATTATCTCAGCCACCTGGACGGCATCGTGCCCCTGATCGGCGCCTCGGCCACCGTCTCCGGGGCCATGGCGGCCGCCATGCGTTTCGCGGTGTCGCCGGGCGGCGCCCTGGCCGGTGGCTTCGGCGGGGGAGACCGGCACCCCGCCGAATCCCTTCTCGACAGCCTGCGGAACCCACAGCTGCTGATCTTCATCGCCATCTGGTTCGGGCTGAACCTGCTGTTCGGCCTCGGTGTCTCCATGCCGGGCACCGAGGGCGCGGAGGTGGCGTGGCAGGCGCACGTGGGTGGTTTCCTGGCGGGGCTGCTGCTGTTCGGCCTGTTTGATCCGGTACAGCGCGTCCGCGTCCGCTGAAGGGGCCGGCGGCCCTATTTGGTACCCCTCTACAGCTTTGCGTTGCGCGCAGGCGAAACGCGCTTGCCTCCATAAGCGATGCGAGAGATGCTTTCTTTTGGAACAGGCCGGCACGGGCAAAAGCAACCGGGCCATACCGGATCCCGGCCGGCGTCCGAAGGGAGCGAACGCCAATGACCGTGAGCAGGATTCTGCAGCAGAAGGGCGGTGACATCGTCACCATCTCCCCCGGCGCCACCGTGGGTGACGCCGTGGCGCGCCTTGCGCGGCATCACATCGGCGCCATCGTGGTGGTGGATGACCACATGGCCGTGGAAGGCATCATCTCCGAGCGCGACGTGGTGCGCCTGCTGGGCGAGCGCGGCACCGATGCTTTGTCCGCGCCGCTGGACAGCGTGATGACACGTGCCGTCGTCACCTGCACGGGCGACGAGACGGTGCCGGTGATCATGGAGCGCATGACACGCGGACGCTTCCGCCATGTGCCGGTGGTGGAGGGCAGTCGCCTCGTGGGCATCATCTCCATCGGCGACGTGGTGAAGCACCGCGTGGAGGAGATGGAACGCGAGCACGCGGCTCTG
Organism: Xanthobacter sediminis; assembly: GCF_043195015.1. Taxonomy (NCBI): domain Bacteria; kingdom Pseudomonadati; phylum Pseudomonadota; class Alphaproteobacteria; order Hyphomicrobiales; family Xanthobacteraceae; genus Xanthobacter; species Xanthobacter sediminis. The sequence continues at coordinate 28,062 of NZ_JBAFWH010000006.1, forward strand.
CGCGACTACATCATGTCCGCTTGAGGCAGGGCTCCGGTCGGCCGTGGGGCCGGCCGGAGAAGGGATGCCCCGCGCGGGGGCGTCCGTGAACGCCCGTCGGGGCTCACGCGCCGGGCTGGCGTACCACGCGCAGGTAGGGCTTCACGGTCTTCCAGCCTTCCGGGAACTTGGCCTTCGCCGCATCGTCCGACAGGGACGGCACGATGATGACGTCCTCACCGGGCTTCCAGTCCACCGGCGTCGCCACCGAATGGTTGGCCGTGAGCTGGAGCGAGTCGAGGACGCGGAGGATCTCCTGGAAATTGCGCCCGGTGGACGCCGGATAGGTGATGGACAGCTTCAGCTTCTTGTCCGGGCCGATGATGAACACCGAACGCACGGTGGCGCTGTCGTTCGCGTTGGGGTGGATCAGGTCATAGAGCGTGGACACCTTCCGATCCGCGTCGGCGATGAGCGGGAAGTTCAGGCTCGCGCCGGTGGCATCCTTGATGTCCTGCACCCAGGCAGGATGATTCTCGACCTTGTCCACGGAGAGGCCGATCACCTTCACGCCGCGCTTGTCGAACTCGCTCTTGAGATGGGCGACCTGCCCCAGCTCGGTGGTGCAGACGGGGGTGAAGTTCTTCGGGTGGGAGAAGAGGATGCCCCAGCTGTCGCCGAGCCAGGCGTGAAAGCTCACCGGCCCTTCCGTGGTCTCGGCGGTGAAGTCCGGAACGGTGTCCCCAAGGCGCAGGCTCATGTCACACTCCAATTCACAACTGAAACGAGTTGATATTTTGATTATATAACTTATTTTATAGAGTTAAATCATTTTGTGCGCGTGGTTCCCTGCCGGCCACGCGCGTGGGAAAGTGAACACCGGCCGCTGGAGCCCGCTTGCTGCCGCGCGTGACACACGCCACGTAGCTGGATGCGTGGCAGCAGGGCACGATCGGGCGGACGGCCCCTGTTGACCGACGCCGGAGAGACGAGGGTGATGCACGGCAGCGGGGCGGAGACGGCTGCGGCGGGGCAGGGCGCGCTTTGCCGGATCGCACGCGCGATGCTCGGCGTCGCGACGGCGGCCATTGTGCGGAGGGCGGAGCCTCTCCCGCCCGCCGTGGCGGTGCTTTGGCGCCGGGCCGAGGCCGCGCAGGGCGTGCTGGTCGTGGAGGATATCCTTAAGGACGAGACGCTCGCCGGCCTTTCTTTCGACCTGGAGGACAGGGCGCCGCGCTTCTGTGCCGCCGTTTCACTTCATGCCGGCGCCGACATGCAAGCCGCCGGCCTTCTGCTCCTGCTTGATCCGGCGCCGCGCGTGCTCTCGGCGGAACAGAGCCGAGCGCTCACGGACCTCGTGACGCTCGCGCAGGCGCAGTCTGCGCTGGAGGCCGCCGCCCACGAGGCGGCGACCGAGGCGGAGAGCTACCGCCTGCTGGCCGAAAACTCCGCGGATACCTTGGTGCGGGGGAGCCTCGAAGGCATCCGTCTTTATATCTCACCCGCGGTGCGCACCCTGCTGGGCTACGAGCCGGAGGAACTGGTGGGCAAGCGCGCGATGGACCTTGTGCATCCCGATGACCGGCCCGCCTTCCAGGCCCTGATGCGGCAGATCCGCGAGGGCAGGGTGGAAAACGCCAGCAGCGAGCAGCGCCAGCGGCACAAGAATGGCACCTGGGTGTGGATCGAAGCCTTCATCCGGCTGACCCATGACAAGATCACCGGTGCGCCGGACGGCTATGTGGTGTCAGTCCGCGACATCTCCCAGCGCAAGGCGGCGGAGGCGCGTCTGGCTCACCTTGCCGCCCATGACGCGCTGACCGGGCTTGCCAACCGCAGCTTGCTCCAGCAGCGATTGGAGGAGGAACTGGCGCGCGCGCGGCGGGCCGGGGCAGGCATGGGTTTTGCCGTGCTGTGCCTCGACCTCGATCGCTTCAAGGACGTGAATGACACCCACGGGCACGCCGCAGGCGATGCCGTTCTGCGCACGACGGCCGACCGCCTCCGGCGCGAAACGCGGCGGGAGGATCTGGTGGCACGGCTCGGCGGCGATGAGTTCGTCGTGGTGCTCGGGGCCTGCACCGCGCCGCTCGATGGCGCAGAGCGGCTTGCCCACCGGCTGATCGAGGCGATGGCCGTGCCGATTTCCTGCGGCGTGGGCGCGGCGAGCGTTGGCGTCAGCATCGGTATCGCCGTCGCGACCCCGGCGATGGTGGAACGCGGCGCGAGCTTGGGCGAGCTTCTGCGTGCCGGCGACCGGGCGCTCTATGCCGCGAAGAGGCGGGGGCGCAACCGCATGGTGGTGGCTCCGAGCGGCGGGCACGACGCCGATGCCAGCCTGCCTCCGGCGCACCAGGGCGACGCATCCATGCCGTGAACCGCCGCCGGACTGCCCGGCGGCGGCGCAACGACAGCGGCGCCCCACCTCAGGCGGCGCCGGCGAGTTCTCCGGCAAGGGCCTTGGCGATCAGCGCGCGGGTTTCGGGAACGCCGTAGATCTCCACGAAGGAACCGAAGCGCGGCCCGCGCTCCAGTCCGAGCAGCACCTGGTAGAGCGTGTTGAACCACTCCACGGAGACGCCGGGCCGCTCGGGCGTTGCGCCCTTCGCCTTCAGGTCCTGGTAGCGGGCGATGGGACGGGCGACATCATAGAGCGCGCTCTGAATGTCTTCCGCATTGGCGCCGGCGGGCAGGGCGGCGAGCGCGGCATCGAGGCTCGCCAAAGCCTCGCGCTCAATGGCGTCAGGCACGCGGAACACCTTGTTGGGCTTCACGAAGTCCTGGAAATACTTCACCGCATAGCCCACCAGCTCTGCGAGCTTGGGATGGCTCTGCGCGGAAACGCCGGGCACATGGCGGTTCAGGAAGCCCCACAGCACGGCCTCATCTTCGGTATTGGAGGCCGAGGCGAGGTTAAGGAGCATGGTGAAGGAGATGGGCATGTCCACCTGGGGTGGATTTCCCGCATGGATATGCCACACGGGATTGCCGAACCGCAGCTTCCAGTCCTGCTGGGGATAGCGGGAGAGGAAATTGAAATATTCGTCCACCGCCTTCGGAATCACGTCGAAATGCAGCTTCTTGGCCGAGCGGGGCGACTGGAACATGTAGAGCGCGAGGCTCTCCGGGCTCGCATAGGTCAGCCACTCGTCGATGGTGAGGCCATTGCCCTTCGACTTGGAGATCTTCTGCCCCTTCTCGTCCAGGAACAGCTCGTAGACGAAGTGCTCCGGCGGGGTGCCGCCCAAAATCGCGCAGATCCGGTCGTAGATTGGCGCATTGGTCTGGTGGTCCTTGCCGAACATCTCGAAATCCACGCCGAGCGCGGCCCAGCGGGCGCCGAAATCCGGCTTCCACTGCAGCTTCACATGTCCGCCGGTCACCGGAACCGTCTTGTCCTGCCCGTCCTCGTCCGTGAAGGTGAGGGTGCCGGCTTTGGCGTCAACCGCCTTCAGCGGCACGTAGAGCACCCGGCCCGAGACCGGGGAGATGGGCAGGAACGGCGAATAGGTGGCTTGCCGCTCCTCGCCGAGGGTCGGCAGCATCACCTGCATGATGGCATCGTACTTTTCGGCGGCCTGCAGAAGGACGGGGTCCAGCTTGCCGGAAAGATAGTAGTCGGTCGCGCTGGCGAACTCGTAGTCGAAGCCGAAGGTGTCGAGGAAGCGGCGCAGCATCGCGTTGTTGTGCGCACCGAAACTCGGATAGTCGCCGCCGAACGGGTTTGGCACCCGCGTCAGCGGCATCTGCAGATAGGGCTTCAGCGCCACCGGATCCGGCACGTTTTCCGGAATCTTGCGCATGCCGTCCATGTCGTCGGAGAAACACAGCAGGCGAGTCTTTACCTTGTCCTCGGTGAGGATGCGGAAGGCATGGCGCACCATGGTGGTGCGCGCCACCTCGCCGAAGGTGCCGATATGGGGCAGGCCCGAGGGGCCGTAGCCGGTCTCGAACAGCACCTCGTCCTTGGGTTTGCGCTTCAGCCGCTCCACCAGCTTGCGTGCCTCCTCGAACGGCCAGGCGGTGGCCGTCTCGGCGACGCGCTTCAGCTCACCGGCAAGTTCTGCCGGGACAGCAAAGGCGGACGAGGCTTCAGTCATGACAAACTCCACAAAAGGAGCGCGATACTTAGGAAGGCGCGAAGGTTGCGTCAACGCGCACGGGGCGCGGCGCGGGCCCGCGCCAGGGGCAGCACCACATGCACCATGCCCACCACCATGGGCGGTACCGCGCACAGGGTGGTCGCCCACACCGGCCAGCCGGCGGTAACCGGGGACAGGAGTACGAGGATGACGTTGATGAGCACATACGCCCCGGCCATCATCAGGCCGAGGAAGCGCAGATGTGACCAGGCGGGCAGGTGGATCATGACACGCTCCAGAATTCATAACGAAACGATACGTTTCATTCGAGTCAGGATATATACGGACCGTTCCGTTTATCAAGGCCAGATGTTTCGAAGGAGCAGGAATTGACGCACCCGGCATCTCCCGAACCCTCTCCGCAGGAAGGGCATCGCCGTGCCTCCATCGGCGCGCGCCGCAATCCGGAGGCCGAAGCCGCCATTCTGGAGGCGGCGCGTGGGCTGCTGGCGGAGCGCGGCTATGCTGGCTTTTCCATAGAGGAAGTGGCGCGCCGCGCCGGTGCGGGCAAGCCCACCATTTACCGCTGGTGGCCCACGAAGGCTGATCTCTTCATAGATGTATACAGCGCGGAGAAAAGCGCCGCGCTGGTGCCGCCGGAGACCGGCGCCCTCTGGAGCGATCTTCTGGCCTACACCCGCGCCCTGTGGGCGTTCTGGCGCGACACGCCTTCGGGGCGCACCTTCCGCGCCCTTATCGCCGAGGCGCAGGCGAGCGAGACGGCGATGATTGCGCTGCGGGACAAGTTCCTGCCCGAGCGCCTCAAGGACGTCAGGCGCATGTTCGATGCGGCCGCCTCCCGCGGCGATGTCCGCGCGGAGGCGGTTCCCCACCTTCTCACGCTCTATATCGGCTTCAACTGGGTCCGCCTGCTCACGGACCGCATCGCCGACGATCCGGAGGGCATAGAGACCGTTGCACGCACCCTTGCCGGCGCGCCTCAGTAGAAGCCGATGGGGAACCAGCGCAGGTAGAGGTCCGTGTAGACCCCCTTCTCCCATATGCGCTGCAGGGCATAATCGATGGCGTGGCGCAGCTTGTCGTTGCCTGCCTTCACGGCCACCGCAAAGCCTTCGCCGAAGAAGCGGCCCTCCGTGAAGGGGCCGCCCGCGAATGCGCAGCAGGCCGCCGAATCCGTGCCGTTGAGCCAAAGCGAGAGGGCGATGCCGTCGCCGAACAGCAGGTCCACATCCCCATTGCGCAGCGCCGCCTGGGCGCTCTTGAGATCGGGGTAGGGGCGAATGGCCGCTTCGTTGAAGAAGGAGCGCAGGTAGGCCTCGTGGGCACTGCGCGAGACCACCGCGATTCGCTTGCTGGCGATGGTCTCGGGGAGGGTCGTGGCCGGTTCCTGGCCCTTCCGGGCGACGAACCGCGCCGGCGTGCCCAGGTAGCGTTCCGAAAAATCGAGGGCCGCTCGATTGGCCGGGGTCGCGGCGAGCCCGGCGATGGCTGCATTCGCGCGGCCCTGTTCGAGGGTTTCGAGCAGGCTGTCGAAAGCCACGGCCTGGATGGCGCAGGCGACCTGAAGCTCCGCACAGATGGCGCGCGCGAGGTCCACGTTGAAGCCCGAAAGCACCCCTTCCGCGCTCAGGAAATTGAAGGGCGGGTAATCGTCGGAGGTGACGATCTTCAGTTCCTTCGGCAAATCGGCCGCGTCGGGGCGCTCCAGCCGGCGCTCGGAATTCCAGAAATTCGGCACCACCACCGGTGCCGCGAGGCCCCGCGTCGGGGCATCCGGCCGCGAGGATTCGGCGTAGGCGGCTCCATGCAGAAGCCCCGTTCCCGCCAGAGCCAGGGCGAAAGCGCACCACCGGGTGAACAACCAAAAGCTGAAGTGACTTCGTTGTGCCATGATGCACATAGTACCTTTGGGCTGCATTCCGGACGGGCCAACATAGCATGGTGATGGAGGCGTTGCGTGCCGGCAAGGGGGGCTCCCGTCGGCTCTCTGGCGAAGACCGCACGGGAGCCTCCGGCACCGACGCGCCCGCCAATGGGCCTTTGCCTCCTGAGCTGGCCGCGTTCACCCCCATCCTGCCCGCTTCCCTGCTTCACAGGGCCAGCTCCCGCGCGCGGGAGCTGGGGGTAGGTGGCGACGAAGTGCTGCGCTGCGCCGGCCGCGTGGATGACCAGGAGGCCGCGGATGCGGTCGCGCGCCATCTCGACCTGCCGTTGGTGGAGGCCATCGACGGCCTCGCTCCTCCCGCGAACGGAGTGCCGGGCGAGGCGGCCGACTGGGCGCGAGCCTTGCTGCGCACCGGCGTCCACGCCGGGCTCGACCACCGGGGCCGCGTGGTCTTCACCCTTGCCCCGCGCGGACGTGCCATCAGGCGGCTCGCGCGGGCCCTGCGGGCGGATCTCCCCCTGCGCGCCCGCATGCGCCTGATCGCTCCCGGCGCCTTGCGCCGCCAAGTGGCAGAGGAGGCGGGGCTGGCCATCGCCAACGATGCTGCTTTCGCGTTCCGCGATGCCGCGCCCGCCCAGTCCGCCGGAGCGCTCGACGCCGCGCAGGCGCTGTTCAGGATGGCGGCCGTGGTGGCGGGAGCCGGCGCGCTCGGCTGGTTCCTCGCACCGGGAGTCGCCTTCCTCGCAGCGCAGGCGCTTCTTTCGGTGATCTTTCTGGCCTGGATCGCGCTGCGGCTCGCCGGCTGCGGCTTCAACGCGCTGGAGGACGAACCGGCGCCGCGGATGGATGAGCGCCACCTGCCGGTCTATACCCTTCTGATTCCGCTCTATAAGGAAGCGGCGAGCGTGCCGCGGCTGGTGGCGGCCATGCGCGCGCTGGATTATCCGCCCGAGAAGCTCGACATCAAGCTGGTGGTGGAGGCGGACGACACCGAGACGCGCGCCGCCATCGCCGCCCTGGGGCTCCCCGTCCACATGGAAGAGGTGGCGGTGCCCAATGTGGGGCCGCGCACCAAGCCCAAGGCGCTCAACATGGCGCTCGTGTTCGCGCGTGGTACCTATGTGGCGGTGTTCGATGCGGAGGACCAGCCGGAACCGGACCAACTGCGGCGCGCCCTCGCGGCATTCTGGCGCGGCGGGCCGAAGGTGGCCTGCGTCCAGGCTCGCCTGTGCGCGGACAATGGAGCCGAAAGCTGGATCAGCGGCCATTTCGCGGCTGAGTACGCCGGCCAGTTCGATGTGCTGCTGCCGGTCCTGAGCGCCTTGAAGCTACCGATCCTGCTCGGCGGCACCTCCAACCACTTCCGGCGCGACATTCTGGAAGAGGCCGGCGGCTGGGATCCCTTCAACGTAACGGAAGACGCTGACCTCGGCATCCGTCTTGCCCGGGCGGGCTGGCGCACGGAGGTGATCGCCGCCACCACCTTCGAGGAAGCACCGGTGACGCTCAGGGCCTGGCTCGGCCAGCGCACGCGATGGATGAAAGGATGGGCGCAGACCCTGCTCGTCCATGGCAGCAAGCCGCGTCGGCTGTTGCTGGACCTGGGCTGGCGCAACTCCATTGCGGTCACGGTGCTTACGGCGGGGCCGTTCGTCTCCGCCCTGCTTCATCCCTTTTGCCTGGGGTTGCTGCTGTGGCATCTGGCGCAAGGTGAGTTGGGCCAGCCCAGCGCCAGCTGGGCGGAAGTGCTCACCTCCGCGCTGACCTATGTCACGCTGGCCGTAGGATATGGCGGCACCGCGCTGACCCTGCGCGTGGGCCTTGCGCGGCGGGGCGAGCGGCTGCGGGCGGGGCTGCTCTGGAGCATTCCCGTCTATTGGCTGCTGATGTCGTTCTGCGCGTGGCGCGCGCTGACGGACCTCGTAAAGCGCCCGTATCATTGGGAGAAGACGGCGCACGGCATCTCCACCCGTCGCATGCCGCTCAACAAAGCGCAGCCGCTTAGAAATAGCGCCTGAGGGCCTCCGCCGCGGCCTCCGGGGCCTGCTTGGAGTTGAAGGGCGCTACAAATGCGCCAGTCTTGTCCATGAGGTACACCACCGCCGTGTGGTCCATGGTGTAGTCGCCATCCGTAAGCGGCACCTTGCGGGAATAGACGCGGTATTCCTTCTTAATGGTCTCGATCTCATCGGGACGGCCGGTGAGGCCGCGCAGCTGAGGGGCGAAGCTTCCGAGGTAAGATTTCATCACCTCCGGCGTGTCACGTTCCGGGTCCACTGTCACGAAGAAGGCCTGCACCTTGTCCGCATCGGGACCGAGCGCGCGGAAGATCTCGGACATCTCATAAAGCGCGGTGGGGCACACATCCGGGCAGTGGGTGAAGCCGAAGAAGACGAGGCTGGGCTTGCCCTTCAGCGCCGCCTCGCTCACCGGTGCGCCGTTCTGGTCCACCAGGGAGAAGGGGCCGCCCACGGCCGCCGCGCTCGTCTGCGGGGGCGGCCCCGGCAGCAGGGCCGTGACACCGGCGACGAGGATCAGAGCTCCGGCGGCAAACGCGCCGAAGAGGGCCAGCAGTTTGAGGCGGGGGGTCATGGCGATACCGGAGAACAATGCGGGGCGGGGTGGGGATGTTTGCGCGCAGGCGTCACAGGCACGAGCCGATCCCGGCCGAAAGCGTGTCGAAGAAGACGGTGGCGCCATAACGCGACCACAGCAGCAGGGCCGCCGCCATCAGCGCGCCGGCAAGTCCCGTCGCCAGCCATAGCCCTGCGCGCGCGGCAAAGGTGGCCTTTGCCCGCATGGGGAGATGGGGAGGAGCGGCGAAGCCGGGTCCGTTCTGGCGCATGGCCGTTTCCGCGCGAAAGCGCATTAAGTGGTGAGATGTCCCGTAGAATAGTCGCCTTGAGCCAGCCCGCCAAGGGGCGGAGGCGGAGTTTGGTGGTATCCGGAAGCCGTCTCCGGGTAAGGTTGACGCCCCCGTGCACGGCCCCTAACAATAGCCGCATGCGAGTTTCCCGACCCAACCTGTCGGATTTCGCCCCCGCGCAGCGGCGAATTCCCCACCCGGTCGACTTTGTCGGCCGGGTGAAATGACGCGTCGGCCGTAAGCCTGCCCGAGGCGCTGCGCGCTGGCGCGACCCTTCATGGTCCGCGACGCCCATGCGTCCCCTCAGTCTGGAAATCTCACCATGTCGTCCCCCACCACCGCGCCTGACGGCGCTTCGCTCCATTGCCTCTTGGTGGAGGCCGAGCCGGCCCCGAACGCGCTGCTGCGCCTGCTGGAGCCCTTCGTCGTCCACGACATCCTGCCCCTGCGCCTGGAGAGCCGGGCAGAGGGGGATGCGCTCCGCCTTTTCATCGCCTTCTCGGCCGAGAGCGACCTTGCCCAGCGCCTGCGGATGCGCCTGTGCGCCATGCCGGCGGTGCGCAGCGCGGCGTTCGACATGCCCGCCCGCGAGGCGATGAGCGCCGCGGCCTGACCTTCTTCCGCAACTCGCCGAGCCCGCCCCATGCTCTCCGCCATCACCGACATCGCGGTCATCATCCTTCCGGTCTTCGGCATGGTGGCTATCGGCTATGGGGCGGCGCGGGCGGGGCTGGTGAGCGAGAAGGCCTCGGATGGCCTGGCCGAATACGTCTTCAACCTCGCCCTGCCGGTCCTGATCTTCCGTACCCTGTCCGAGGCGAAGCTGCCGGAGGCCCAGCCCTGGGGCTACTGGATTGCTTATTTCGCCGGCGCGTTCCTGGTGTTCGGCCTCGCCATGCTGGCCGCGCGGCGGCTGTTCGGACGTGGCCACCAGGAGGCGGTCATCCATGGCTTCGCGGCGGGGCAGGCGAACACCGTGTTCGTGGGCGTGCCGCTCATTTTGAAGGCCTATGGGGAAGAGGGCGCGGTGCCCCTGTTCCTGCTCATCGCCATCCACCTGCCCATCATGATGGTGGCTGCCACCCTGCTGCTTGAGGGGGGCGCCGGCTTCTCGCCCGCAACCCTCAAGCGCCTGGGACGGCAGCTCGCGCTCAATCCCATCCTGGTCGGCATTTATGCGGGCGGAATCGCCCAGATTTTCGGCGTGCACGCCACCGGCATTCCCCGCCAGCTCGTAGACCTGCTGAGCGCCTCGGCGACACCCTGCGCCCTGGTCTCGCTCGGCCTCTCGCTGCGCCACTATGGCGTGAGCGGCGACGTGCGCCCGCCCATGCTCATCGCCTTCCTGAAGCTGCTGGTGCATCCCGGCGCGGTGTTCCTGCTCACGCTGGTGCTGCCCATGCCGCGGGTATGGGCGGGCGTGGCTGTGCTGTTCGCGGCCATGCCCTCTGGCATCAACGGCTACCTTCTGGCGCAGCGCTACGGCGTGGCGGTGAGCACCACCACCAGCGCCGTCTCGCTCTCCACGGCGTGTGCGGTCGTTACCGTCGCCTTCTGGCTGCTGGTGCTGGGCGTCGGCTGAAGAGGCGCCGGTGCGCGCACCGTCAGAACGCCAGCTCCAGGCGCCGCCGGATGTCCTCCGGAGTCGCGCCGGCGGACCTCAGGGCCGCGAGGCTGGTGGCGTCGTTGCTCTTTGAGAGCTTGCGGCCCTTCTCGTCCAGGATCAGCCGGTGGTGGTGATACACCGGCGGGCTCAAGCGCAGCAGGTGTTGCAAGAGCCGATGCACCGCCGTCGCATGGAACAGATCCATGCCGCGGATGACATGGCTGATCTCCTGGGCCGCGTCGTCCACCACCACCGAGAGGTGGTAGGAGGTCGGCACGTCCCGCCGTGCCAGGATCACGTCGCCCCACGGGGCCGGATCCGCCGAAATGCATGAGAGCGGGCCATCGGGCGCGCCCTGCGCTTCCAGCCATGACAAGGGCGCATCGAGCCCCACAAGGGCGCGCGCCATGTCGAGCCGCAGCACGAAGGGCTCGCCCGCCACCCGCCGCGCCGCACGCTCAGCGTCGGAAAGCGCCGCGCGCGGGAAGGGAAAGAGGGGCGCGCCATCGGGATCTCGCGGATGAGGCTGAGCGGTGTCCGCCTCCCGCGCACGTACCGCCCGCACGATATCGCTACGGCTCTCGAAGGCGGGGTAGACGAGCCCCAATTCCTCCAGCCGGGCCAGTGCCGCCGCATAGTCCGCGAAATGCTCCGACTGGCGGCGCGGCGCGGCGTCGGGCGTGATGGACAGCCAGGACAGGTCCTCCAGAATGCCGGCCTCGTATTCCGGGCGGCATCGGGTGGCGTCGATGTCCTCGATGCGCAACAGGAAGATGCCGCGCGCGTGGCGGGCGGCGGCTTCGTTCAGCAAAGCGGAATAGGCGTGGCCGAGATGGAGGCGGCCGTTCGGGCTCGGCGCGAAGCGGCAGACGAAAGGACCGGGGAGAAGACTCATGATGTCCTGGCTTATTACCACACACCACCGTCCGGCGCCCACGCGGTGAGCGACCTTCTGCTGGCCGACCAGCCCGCTTTCGATCTCGCCTTTGCCCGGCTGCTGGCGTGCGATGCGCGCCTCGTTCCCCTCGCGGCGCTGACCGGCGTTCCGCGCCTGCGGCGGCGACCTGCCGGCTTCGGCGGCCTTCTCGGCATGGTGGTGGCGCAGCAGCTCTCCGTGGCCGCCGCCCGCGCCATCTCGGCCCGGCTGGAAGAGGCGCTCGGCGGCACGGCCACCACCGCGGCCTTTCTTGCCGCCGCGCCGGAGCAGCTGCGTCGCGCAGGGCTCTCCACGCCCAAGATCCGCATGCTCACCGCTCTCGCGGGGGCGGTCGAGGCCGGGGAGGTCGATTTCGGGGCGATTGCCGACCTGCCGACTGAGGTCGCAGCAGCAGAACTCGTGCGGTTGCCCGGCATCGGACGCTGGACCGCCGATCTCTATCTTCTGTTCTGCCTTGGCCGGGCGGACGCCTTCCCCAGCGGTGATCTCGCGCTGCAGGTAGCCCTGGGGGAGGGGTTCGAGCTGGGCGGGCGATGCACGGAGCAGGGCCTGCTCGCCATCGCGGAGGACTGGCGCCCGCTTCGGGGCGTAGCCGCGCACCTGCTGTGGGCCTATTATGGCGCACGAAGGGCCCGGGCCGGCGTGCCGGCCTGAGGCGTCCGCAGAAGCTGGGGGCTCATCGCCATGTCCTTTCCCCTCGACGGCGTTTCCCTGGATTCGCCAATTCTCGACGGCCCGCGGCTGCGCCCGAAAGCGGGCGGGCAGCCGGATTCCCTTGTGGTGCTGCTGCACGGCTACGGGGCCGATGGGCGCGACCTGATCGACCTCGGCAATGCCTGGGCCGGGCTGATGCCCCACACCGCCTTCGTCTCGCCCCACGCGCCGGACCCGTGCGAGCAGGCCCCGGTGGGGCGGCAGTGGTTTCCACTCACCTTCAATGACCCGCACGAGCTGCCGCGGGGCGCGGCCGCCGCGGCGCCGCTGCTGCACGCCTTCCTGGAAGAGGAGATGGCGAAGCTCGCCCTGCCGCCGGAGCGCGTGGCCCTGGTGGGCTTCAGCCAGGGCGCCATGATGGCCCTGAAGGTGGGTTTCTCGCCGGACATGCGGCCGGCGGCGGTGGTGGCCTTCTCCGGCATGTGGGTGGATGCGGGCGCGCCGCGCCAGGAGCCCATCGCCAATCCGCCGCCGGTGATCCTGATGCATGGCGAGGAAGACGAGGTGATTCCCGCGCAGGCGCTGTTCGGCTCCGCCCGGGCGCTGGCGGCCGCCGGCGTGCCGGTGGAATGGCATCTGAGCCCTGGGCTCGGCCACGGCATCGACGAGACCGAGGTGGCGATCGCGGGCATGTTCCTCGCGCGGAGCCTGTCTCGCGGAGCGGCTTGAGGCCCCCTGCGCGGCGGAGCGACACTGCCCCGCCTTCACAACACTGACATGGTGAATATAGAGTATCGCCGCGCATCGAGGTCGATCGGCTCGATTCGATGCGGAAGGACGAGGAGTTCGGTCCTTGACCACTGCTTTGTCACCAGGTGCCTGGCCAGCGCTCGTGCTCAACGCGGATTACCGCCCGTTGAGCTACTACCCGCTTTCTGTCTGGTCATGGCAAGACGCCATAAAGGCGGTATTCCTCGATCGGGTCAACATTGTCGAATATTACGACAAGGCGGTACGAAGTCCCGGTTTCGAAATCAGATTGCCGAGTGTTGTTTCCTTAAGAACATTCGTTAAGCCCACACGACAACCGGCCTTCACACGCTTCAATGTTTTCCTGCGCGACCGTTTCTCTTGCCAATATTGCGGCTCGCGCGACGATCTGACTTTCGACCACCTCATTCCGCGCTCCCGGGGCGGACAGACCACCTGGGAAAATGTCGTGACCGCCTGCTCCCCCTGCAACTTGCGCAAGGGCGGCTATATGCCGGGGGACTTGGACATGTGGCCGGCGCAGATGCCGTTTCAGCCTTCCGTCCAAGACCTGCACCAGAACGGCCGCCACTTCCCCCCGAACTACCTGCACGAGAGCTGGCTCGATTATCTTTATTGGGATACCGAGCTCGATCCCTGATCGAGTCGGAGCCACGCTTCGCTCCGGCACGTGCGTGGCCCACCCATCGCCTTCACCACGTGCGACCCGTTGCCGCTGCTCGCCCGGCGATAACTGCCAGCACCGCGGCGATGATGGCATTCCAGCCGGCCATGGAGAGGCCGAGCAAGCGCCATGTGGCCTCGTCGCAACGGGGCACGCTTGCCGTCTTCAGCGCGGCGAGAAGGTCCCCCGTCACCATGGTGGGCGCGCCGGTGCAGGAGGTGGGACCGGGCCAGAAGTGCCACTCCACACCTGCATGGAATACCGCGAGCCCGAGGTTGCTGACCATCAGCAGGGCGATGAGCGCGAGCAGGACCCGGCCAGCGCGGGAATGACCCCTGGCGAGCGCCAAAAGTGCGACAACGCCCACCGGCACGGCGACATAATAAGGAATTCTCTGGTCGAGGCACAGCGGGCAGGGAGTGAGCCCCACCACCAGCTGGAAGAACCATGCCGCCGCCAGCGCGAACGCCGCGCCCGCCGTCACCAGCAGCGCCGCCGGAGCGGGAGAACGGAGGGAGTGGAGGGGGAGGGGTGCCACGCGGGGCCTCGTCGCTATCTGCTCGGTGGTCATGCCGCGCGACACGCGCGTGCCCGAGGCGATAGACCCGCTGCATGCTCCTGTCCACGGTCCCGCACCGCTATGCCGCAGCCGTGAACGGCAGGCCCCTACCTTAGATTTATTCCTACTCACCCGAGCGCTCTGGCTCCGCAGCGCAACATGCGGTATAAGTCGGCAATCGTCTTCGGAGGAATTCGCATTCGCAATTGCGTTTCGCCTCCGCCGGCATATTTTGGTGGTACCTACGAAGATTGCAGACCGAAATGAACGAGATGCCCCGATCCCGATCCGCCTTCGGTACTCCCGTTGCCCAGAGCAGCGAAGGCCTCGACGAGCCCATGCTTCCGGTTGCCCAGCTGCGGGACATCACCGTGGCACGCCGCACCGGCTGCCCCTTCCATGATGTGCGTGAGATGCTGCGGGAAGTGGGGCTGCGGCCCACGCGCCAGCGGCTGGCCCTCGGCTGGCTCCTGTTCGCCAAGGGCGACCGGCATGTGACGGCCGAAATCCTGCACGAGGAAGCCATCAAGGCGCGCTTCCCAGTTTCGCTCGCCACTGTCTACAACACGCTCCACCAGTTCACCGAGGCCAGCGTGCTGCGGGAAGTGGCGGTGGATGGCTCGAAGACCTATTTCGACACCAACGCCTCCGACCACCACCATTTCTACCTGGAGGGCCAGAACGATCTGGTGGATATTCCCGCCAGCGACGTGGTGGTCAACCTCCTGCCCGAGCCGCCGGAAGGCTACGAGGTGGCGCGGGTAGATGTGGTGGTTCGCCTGCGCCGCAAGAGCAGGTCCTGATCGAACGCGGCTTTTCGCCGATGTCTCGGCGCATGATGCGCGCCGAGTTTTCCTGCTGATCAGCTTGGCAGATGCGTGCCGTTCACCGCCTTCGGGGAATGAGGCGTTGCGGCGCGCATTTTTGTGTCAGGCGGCACCCGGCACGTCAAACTGCGCGCAGCGGCCTTTCGAGCACCGCCAGCACGCGCGGCAGTTCATGTCCCCTCTTGAGGATGAGCCCGGTCTGCGACACCACCGCGTAGGCACCCTGACGACGCGCGAGCCGTGGGTCCTTCTCGATTTGATAAAGCGGCACGTCCATGGCGCGGCGGAAGATCGAGAAGACCGCCTTGTCTTTCATGAAGTCGAGGGCGTAGTCCCGCCACTCGCCGAGGGCCACCATCCGCCCGTAGAGGTCGAGGATCCGATCAAGCTCGCGGCGATCGAAGGTCACCCGCGCCACAGCCGCCGGGGCCGGCGCGCGGGACAGGCCTATGGGCTCGATATCTCCCATCGCCTCTCCTTTTCAGGGCATTCGCGCCGCAGCGCATCCTTTTCCATGATTGCCGCGGCCGCACGCGCTTTCAAGAGCATCCATAGCCGGCACTGCGATATGGCGCGGCAGATGCGATCACGTCAACGTTAGGCAAATCACAGTGTCGCCGGATTTCGGCCCAGCGCCTGCCGTGGGCGGGAGGGATAGTCCTTCTCGTAGCAGGGCCGGTTCGTGAGGCGCTCCGGTCTATCCCAGCCCCCCCAGCCCCCCGGGGCGTATCCGAACCGGCCACTGCTACGCATCGACATAGACCCCCAAGTTGAGCCGCCCTCCGGGCGGCTTCTTTTTTGCGCGCAACGACAGCGACCACGCACCATTCAGGCGGAGACCTTGCCCGAAGCGGGGGAATGGCAGAACACGTGCCGCCGAGCTGCATCCAAAGGGTAGCGCGGCTATTCCAGGGCCAGGATGGTCGCACCAAGAATGGGGCCGGGCGCGGCCGAGCTGCCGGCCTGAAGCAGCACCGCGACCTGATCCACCTCGTCGCTCTTGAGATCACTGATCTTCATTTCATGGCGCAGCTTCTTGCCGTCCCACACGCCGAGTCGCACCCAGCCTCGCACCACGTTGGAATAGGTAACGTTCCGGCCGCCATTCTCACCCCGGCCGATGGTGACGGACTTTTCACGTGCCACCGGGCAGGCCCACAATTCGGCGCCCTCGGGCGGCGGCGTCGCCTCCGACACCTCGATCTCCATCACCTCGCCATTCCGCCGCGCGTTGATGGGCACGCTCAATGCCCGGCCGGCGCTCGGATCTGCGAGAATGGCACGCTGCAGGGCCGCCCGATCATTGCCTTTCACGGCATGCACGCCATCGACGACCGCCTGGGGCGTGAACACCTTGTGGTCCGCCCGCTTCTCCGCATAGGCCTTCTGCCGCACGGAATGGCCATGCAGCGCCAGCGTGTCCTTCCAGCCGATATAGTCCCAATAGTCCACGGGCATGGTCAGCACGATCAGCTGCGGGTCCTTCGCCAGCTCCGCCGCCAGTGCGTCTGCCGGGGGACAAGAGGCGCAGCCCTGGCTCGTGAACAGCTCCACCACCGCTTTCGGCTGGCTCTGGGCCGCTACCGGCAGAGCGAAAAGGGCAAGGGCGAAGGCGAGAGCTGATCGGGAGAATATCATCTTCGCAATGATCGATGCTGAAAGGGAGCGTGGGTCTGGGATAGCGGACGCATTGCGCCGCGACCAGTCACAAAGGGGTGTCACGAGACCATTGTGCCGTGCTCTCATGGTGCAGGCACTGGAGCCGACATGAAAAAGCCGGCCCGGATCGCTCCGGGCCGGCTCTTTTCGTTTGATCCTGCCGGGATCAGGCCGCGAGCGAGCGCAACACGTAGGGCAGGATGCCGCCGTTGCGGAAGTAGTCGAGCTCATCCAGCGTATCGATGCGGCAGATAAGGTCGACGTTCTTCACGGAACCGTCGGCAAACTTGACTTCGGCGGTCAGGGTCTGGCGGGGCTTCAGGTCGCCCTCGATGCCCTTCAGGGTGACGATCTCGTCGCCCTTGATGCCGAGGGTCTGCCAGCTCTCGCCGTCCTTGAACACCAGCGGGACGATGCCCATGCCGACCAGGTTCGAGCGGTGGATGCGCTCGAAGGACTGGGCGATCACGGCGCGCACGCCGAGCAGCTTGGTGCCCTTGGCCGCCCAGTCACGGGACGAGCCGGTGCCGTACTCCTTGCCGGCGAACACCACCAGCGGCACGCCCTCGGCCTTGTACTTCATGGCCGCGTCGTAGATGGGCTCCTGCGCGCCTTCCGGATAGTGGACGGTGACGCCGCCTTCCACGCCCGGCACCATCTGGTTCTTGATGCGGATGTTGGCAAAGGTGCCACGCATCATGACTTCGTGGTTGCCACGGCGGGTGCCGTACTGGTTGAAGTCCACCGGGCGCACCTGATGATCGATCAGGTACTTGCCGGCCGGAGAGGCCTGCTTGATGGAGCCCGCCGGCGAGATGTGGTCGGTGGTGATGGAATCGAGGAACAGGCCCAGGATGCGGGCGTCGATGATGTCCTTCACCGGCTCGGGGGTCTTCTGCAGGCCCACGAAATAGGGCGGGTTCTGCACATAGGTCGAGGCATCCTGCCAGGAATAGGTCTGGCCCGAGGGCGCCTCGATCTTCTGCCAGTGCTCGTCACCCTTGAACACGTCAGAGTACTTCTCCTTGAACATCTTCTTGGAAATGTTCTCGCGGATGTACTCGGCAATCTCCTTGTTGGAGGGCCAGATGTCCTTCAGGTAGACGGGCTTGCCGTCCTTATCGGTGCCGAGCGGCTCGGTGGTCAGGTCCACCTGGAGCGAGCCGGCCAGCGCGTAGGCCACCACCAGGGGCGGGGAGGCGAGGTAGTTCGCCTTCACGTCCGGGTTCACGCGGCCTTCGAAGTTGCGGTTGCCGGAGATGACGGCGCCGGCAATGAGGTCGTTCTTGTTGATCGCCTCGGAAATGGCCTCCGGCAGCGGGCCGGAATTGCCGATGCAGGTGGTGCAGCCGAAGCCCACCAGGTTGAAGCCGAGCTTGTCCAGGTCATCCTGCAGGCCGGAGGCCTTCAGGTAGCCTTCCACCACCTGCGAGCCAGGCGCCAGCGAGGTCTTCACCCACGGCTTGGACTTCAGGCCCTTCTTCACCGCCGCCTTGGCGAGCAGGCCCGCAGCGATCAGCACCGAGGGGTTGGAGGTGTTGGTGCAGGAGGTGATGGCGGCGATCACCACGTCGCCGTGGCCCACCGTATAGTCGGCACCGGCCACCGGCACGCGCTTGTCGGCCTCGCCGGGCTTCTTGAACTCGCCTTCGAGGGCGGAGAGGAAGCCGGTCTTGGCATCGGAGAGCAGCACGCGGTCCTGGGGGCGCTTCGGGCCGGCGAGGGAGGGCAGCACGGTGTCGAGGTCGAGCTCGAGCGAGTCGGTGAACACCGGATCGGGGGTGTCCTTCTTGCGCCACATGCCCTGGGCCTTGGAGTACTTCTCGACGAGCTTCACGCGGCTGTCCTTGCGGCCGGTCTCATCGAGATAGTCGATGGTCTCCTTGTCCACGGGGAAGAAGCCGCAGGTCGCGCCGTACTCGGGCGCCATGTTGGCGATGGTGGCGCGGTCGGCGAGGGAGAGGTGCTCCAGGCCGGGGCCATAGAACTCCACGAACTTGCCCACCACGCCCTTCTTGCGGAGCATCTGGGTGACGGTGAGCACGAGGTCGGTGGCGGTGATGCCTTCCTTCAGCTTGCCGTCGAGCTTGAAGCCGATGACCTCGGGAATGAGCATGGAGATGGGCTGGCCGAGCATGGCCGCCTCGGCCTCGATACCGCCCACGCCCCAGCCGAGCACGCCCAGGCCGTTCACCATGGTGGTGTGCGAGTCCGTGCCCACCAGTGTGTCCGGGTATGCAACCTCCACCTTCTTGCCGTCGATCTTCTCATCGCGGGTCCAGACGGTCTGGGCGAGATACTCGACGTTCACCTGGTGGCAGATGCCGGTGCCGGGGGGGACGACACGGAAGTTGTCGAACGCGCTCTGGCCCCACTTCAGGAAGCGGTAGCGCTCCTGGTTCTGCTTGTACTCTTCCTCGACGTTCTTGCCGAGCGCGCTGTTGGAGCCGAAGAAGTTCACGATCACCGAGTGATCGATGACGAGGTCGACCGGCACCAGCGGGTTGATCTTGGCCGGGGCGCCGCCGAGGGCCACCATGGCGTCGCGCATGGCGGCGAGATCCACCACTGCCGGCACGCCGGTGAAGTCCTGCATCAGCACGCGGGCCGGGCGATAGGCGATTTCCTTCTCCGCCTTGCCCCGGTTGTTCAGCCAGTCGGCGACGGAGATGATGTCTTCCTTGGTGACCGAGCGGCCGTCTTCGAAGCGCAGCAGGTTCTCAAGGAGCACCTTCATGGAGAAGGGCAGGCTGGAGATCCCCTCGAGCCCGTTCTTCTCCGCGGCTTCAAGGCTGTAATAGACGTATTCGTGGTCGTCCACCTTGAGGGTGGTGCGGCACTTGAAGCTGTCGAGGGATGTCACGGCGCGTTCTCTCCGTTGTAATGACGATCAACGCCAATAATCAAAGGTGGTCGGAGCGGCACCCCACCACCTCGCAAGGTGCGGTTCGGCCGCTTTATAGAGCCATTTCAAAGCGCGGTCATGCGCTAAGAAGAGGGAATGCGCAATGCATCCAAAGCAGGGGTCATGACGGGCCATTCCATCGCCGCCCTCTTGGGCGAGAAATTGAGCTGCCAACGTGGATTCAAGCTGCTTTTCCAAGATCTTGATCTGAGCGCCGCCGCCGGGCGCGCGCTGGTGGTGACGGGGCCGAACGGCGCCGGCAAGTCCTCGCTGCTGCGCATCCTGGCCGGCCTGCTCACGCCGAGCGCCGGGAAGGTGCGCCTGTCGGGCGCGGGCCCGGACGGGGAGGGCGGCTTGCGCGAGCACCTCCATTATCTCGGCCACGACGATGCCGTGAAGGGCGCGCTCACGGTGGCTGCGAACCTTGGCTTCTGGCGCCAGGTGCTTGGCCCCAATGGATTTTCCGTGGAGGAGGCACTGGATGAAGTGGGGCTCGGCGGGCTTGGGCGCCTGCGCGCCTCGGTGCTTTCCGCCGGGCAGAAGCGGCGGCTTGCCATCGCCCGCCTGCTGGTCTCCCGGCGCCCGATCTGGATCCTCGACGAGCCCACCACAGCGCTCGACGTGAAGGCCCAGGCGCAGTTTGCGGCATTCGGTCGCGCACATCTGTATGCCGGTGGAATCCTGGTTGCCGCCACCCATGCCCCGCTCGATCTTGGCGATGTCGATGGATTGAACCTCTCCGGGCGCGTCCTCGCCCCGGCAAGCACGGAGCTCGACGCATGATGGCGCCATTCCTGGCCGTGGTGCGGCGCGATCTCGCCTTGTCCCTGGGCTCCGGCGGCGGGGCGGGGCTCGGCGTGGTGTTCTTTCTCTCGGTCATCACCGTGGTGCCGTTCGCCGTGGGGCCGGACCTGGTGCTGCTGGCGCGCATCGGCCCCGCCATCCTCTGGGTCGGTGCCTTGCTGGCGAGCCTGATCGGCCTGGAACGGCTGTTCGCGGCCGATGCCGAGGACGGCTCCCTCGATGCCCTCACCCTTTCCGCCATGCCGCTGGAGCTGACCGCCGCCGCCAAGGGCCTCGCCCACTGGATCGCCACCGGCCTGCCGCTGGTGGTCTCCGCGCCGGCGCTGGCGCTGATGCTGAACCTGGAGCCGCCGGCCATCGGCGCCGCGGTGCTCACCCTTCTGGTGGGAACGCCAGCGGTCACCTTTCTCGGGCTCGTGGGCGCGGCGTTCGCCGGAGCATTCCGGCGCGGCGGTCTGCTGATCGCGGTGCTGGTGATTCCCCTCACCATCCCCGTGCTCATCTTCGCGGTCGCGGCCACCACTGCGGCAGTGACCGGCCCGGTGCCGTTCGGCACGCCGTTCCGGGTGCTGGTGGGGCTGGCGCTGTTCGCCGTCGTGCTGGGGCCGGTGGCCGCCGCCGCGGCGCTGAGGGCCGCGCGGGGCTGAGCGCCCGTTCAGGCGTGCCGTTCGGCATCCTCGACGGGCTGGGCGCTCGCTAGTTCCTCCTGCAGGGCGGAGAGGTGCTGGCGCGCCGCCTCGGTCGCCGCCTGCTCGATGGCGCGGTACCGTGTGACCACAGCAAGGCCGAGCGGGGTCAAAGCCGTGCCGCCACCATGCTTGCCGCCGGTACGGGCCGAGACGAGCGGGGAGGGGAACAATTTGTTCATTTCCTCCACCAGCTCCCAGGCCCGGCGATACGACATGTTCATGGCGCGGCCGGCGGCGGAGATGGAGCCGAAAGCGGCGATCTTTTCCAGCAGCTCGATCTTCCCCGGCCCGATGCGACTGCCGGGTTTCAGGTCAATTCTCACGCTCAGAGACGCCATTGTGCCTTCCCGCCGGCGGGGCCCGCAACGCGCGGTGGCCCAGCCGCGTTACTCTAACAAATGCCGGCACGCCTTGTCGCTATTCCTATTCACATATAACGTTGTCCCGATGCGGCACGGGAATTGGGCTCATGTTCGTCCGGCAACTGCAATATCTGGTGGCGGTGGCGCGCGAGGGACACTTCGGGCGGGCGGCCGGGGCCTGCCGGGTCTCCCAGCCCACCCTTTCGGCCGGCATCCGGCGCCTGGAGGAGGAGCTGGGCCTGCCCCTGGTCATCCGCTCCCACCGCTTCCTCGGCCTCACCGACGATGGAGAGCGCGTGCTCGCCTGGGCGCAGCGCATGGTGGCGGACTACGACGGCCTCATGCAGGAACTTTCCGGTGCCTCCGCGGGCCTGTGCGGTGTGCTGCGTATTGGTGCCGTTGCATCCGCCATGCCCGCTCTCTCGGAGCTGGTGAACAGCTTCTGTGCGCGCTACCCCAAGGTACGGGTGCAGCTCCTGCCCCTCGCAGCAGGCGTCGTTCAGCGCAGCCTTGACCAGCGGGAGGTCGACGCCGCGGTGACGCTGAGCACTCTTGACCCGCTTGGCCGTGTGCGCGGCACCGCCCTTTATGACGAACGCTACGTCTTCCTCTCCACACAAGGCTTGCCGCGCCGTGCCCCCTCGGGCGGCATGCCCTGGGCCGAAGCGGTGAAGCATCCGCTGTGCCTCCCGACGCCCGATACCGAGACCCGCCGCGTGATAGACATCGTCCTCGCACGACTGGGCCAGGCTGCCCAGCCGCGCCTTGAGGTGGCGGACTTTCCGGCGGCATGGTCACAGGTGCGGGCAGGCGGCTGGGCGTCCATCGTGCCCCACACCTATCTCGACGCGATCGATATGCCGGCGGGCACCACCGCGCTTGAGCTCGTGGAGCCCGAATGGCGCTCCACCATGGTTCTCGTGATCTCGGATCGCGATCCGCCGGCACCTCTGGCGGCAGCGCTGCTGCGCCATGCCCGGCAGCGCTCCGAAGCCCCGCCTGCGCGGATCGAGGCCGCAGCGTGGGCTCACGCCTGAGCGGCCGACGCGATGACGCCGGGCACGGTGCTCCGCGCCCGGCGTCCTGCTGGTCGTGCAACTCCCACCACGGAGTTCGAGGAGATAAGGCCTCACACGCTATATTCTTACAGATATAGCGCACGTCAAGCGCCGCGCCCCGCTTCCGCCGCGATCCGCCAGCCCTGCGACCGCGCGCCCGCCGGCATGCACCTTCCCTCCGCCGCAAGGGCGCTCTAGAAGGTTTCTCATGCCGCTTCTCGACCTCGCCAATCCGGTTCGCTTCCTGAGCCTTTCGGCCCGCGTGCTGCCTTTCCTGGCTGCGGCAGCGCTGTTGGTGCTCGCCGTGGGCTTCTGGCTCGCCTTCCGCGCGCCACCGGACTACCAGCAGGGCGAGACCGTGAAGATCATGTACATCCATGTGCCATTCGCGTGGCTGGGCATGTTCGGCTACAGCATGATGGCGGCGTCCTCCATCGGCATCCTGGTGTGGCGGCATCCGCTGGCGGATGTGGCACACAAGGCCGCTGCGCCCATCGGCGCCACCTTCACGGCCCTTTGTCTCATCACCGGCTCGCTCTGGGGCCGGCCCATGTGGGGCACTTACTGGGTGTGGGATGCGCGACTCACCTCCATGCTGGTGCTGCTGCTGCTCTATCTCGGCCTCATGGCGCTGCGCGCCGCCATCGAGGACCCCAACCGCGCCGGCCGTGCGGCTGCGGTGCTCACGCTGGTGGGCTTCATCAACGTGCCTATCGTGAAATTCTCGGTGGACTGGTGGAACACGCTGCACCAGCCGGCCTCGGTGTTCCGCATGGGCGGCTCGACCATCGACTCGAGCCTGCTGTGGCCGCTGCTCACCTGCGCGTTCGGCTTCACCCTGCTGTTCCTCACGCTCCACATGGTGGGCATGCGCACGGAGATCCTGCGCCGCCGCGTGCAGGCGCTGGAGGCGCGTGCCGCCTCCGAGGCACTGGCCTAGGACCGCCCATGAGCCACACCTTCTTCATCGCCGCCTCCTATGGCGTCTCGCTCCTGGGGCTGGGCCTGCTCGCGGCCTGGACGCTCCTCTCCTATCGCCATGAGCGGCGCGCCCTGGCCGAGCTGGAGGCGCGCGGGCTGCGCCGCCGCTCCCGCACGCGCGCAGCCAACGCCACAGGCGGCGAACCCCTGGTGGGAACGAAATGAGCGATCCGATTTCCACCCAACCCGAATCGCCCGAGGCGAAGCCGCGCCGACGCCTATGGCTGGTCGCGCTGCCGCTGGTGCTGTTCCTGGCGTTGGCCGCCCTCTTCCTCTCGCGCCTGGAGACGGGGGGCGACCCCTCGAAGGTGCCCTCGGCGCTCGTCGGCCGCCCGGCCCCGGCGGTGGCGCTGGAGCCTCTGGCGGGCCTCACCCGTGCGGGCGTGCCCGTGCCGGGCTTCGACGTGGCGGAGCTGAAGGGCAAGCCGACCCTCGTCAATGTCTGGGCCTCATGGTGCGCGCCCTGCCGGGAAGAGCATCCGCTGCTGATGAAGATCGCGGAGGATCCGCGCCTGCGCCTCGTCGGCCTCAACTACAAGGACGCGCCCGATAATGCGCGCCGATTCCTCGGCCAGTACGGGTTGCCCTATACGGCCGTTGGCGTGGACCCGAAGGGCCGCGCCGCCATCGACTGGGGCGTCTACGGAGTGCCCGAAACCTTCGTGCTCGACCGCGACGGCGTGATCGTCCACAAATTCGTTGGTCCGCTCACGGCGGAGACGGTGAACAACACGCTGATGCCCCTCATCGCCAAGCTTTCCGCGCCGGCCTCCTGAGGGCAGGCGCGCGGGGGTCGTGCCATGGCCTTCTCGACCGAGGAAATCGAACGCTACGCCCGCCACATCGTCCTGCGCGACGTGGGCGGACCCGGACAGCAGAAGCTGAAGACGGCGAGCGTGCTGGTGGTGGGGGCCGGCGGGCTCGGCGCCCCGGTGCTGCTCTATCTTGCGGCGGCGGGGATCGGCCGCCTGATCCTGGTGGATGACGACACCGTCTCGCTCTCCAATCTCCAGCGTCAGGTCATCCACCGCACTGCTGACATTGGCCGGCCGAAGACCGACAGCGCGCGCGATGCCGTTGCGGCACTGAACCCGCATGTGGCGGTGGACGCTTTTCCCGCGCGCCTCGACGCGGAAAACGCGCTTGGCCTCATCGCCGGGGTGGACGTGGTGGTGGACGGCTCGGACAATTTCGCGACCCGCTATCTGGTGTCCGATGCCTGCGTACTCGCGCGCAAGCCCCTGGTTACGGCGGCGCTCGGCGCCTTCGACGCCACCGTAACCACCATCCGCGCCCACGAGCGGCGGCCGGACGGCGCTCCGAACCCCACCTACCGCTGCCTGTTTCCGGAGCCGCCGCCGCCCGGCCTCGTCCCCGCCTGTGCGGAAGCCGGAGTGCTGGGGGCGCTGGCGGGCATCGCCGGTTCCATCGTGGCGCTGGAGGTTATCCGCGCCATCGTCGGCTTCGGGGAAGGGCTGGTCGGCCGCCTGCTGATGATCGACGCCACCAGCATGCGCTTCGAGACACTGACCTACGCCTGGGACCCGGACAACCCGCTGACCGGCGAAAAGCCCGGCATCACCGACCTGTCCGCCCATTCAAAAGCTGGCTGAGGTTAGCCGCAGTGCCCGGCACAAGGATGGGTGGAGACCCCATTACCACCTCATGCGCCACATGAGTCTATGCTTATAATTATTTGATTTTATTTGATTTTTGCGAATCTGCAAACATGCGCAACAGATGCGGCGACGCCCCTCCTGCAAACGGCGCCGACCCTCGACCGATGCCGTTTGCATTCCACTTATTGCCTCGCTGGCATGAGCAGAACCCGTGAGACCCCCTCACGGCTGCCGGGCATCACTGGCCCTTGCTAGCGGTGGCCGCGAAACGCACGGCCTCCTCGCCAGCGCGGAACAGGGCCTTGGCCTTGTTCACGCATTCCTGCTGCTCATTCTCCGGGACCGAATCGTAGACGATGCCGGCACCGGCCTGCACATACATGCGACCGTCCTTCACGACCGCGGTGCGCAGGACAATGCAGGTGTCCATCTCCCCATTGGCGCCGAAATAGCCGATGGCGCCGGCGTAGATGCCCCGGCAGTCCCTCTCCAGCTCGTCGATGATCTGCATGGCCCGCACCTTCGGCGCGCCGGAGACGGTGCCCGCCGGGAAGCCTGCCGCAAGAGCGTCCAGCGCGTCGCAGCCCGGAGCGAGCTCGCCTTCCACGTTGGAGACGATGTGCATCACCTGGCTGTAGCGCTCGATAAAGAAGCTGTCGGTGACGCTGACCGTGCCGACCTTCGAGACCCGGCCCACGTCGTTGCGTCCGAGGTCGAGGAGCATGAGATGCTCGGAGCGCTCCTTGGGATCGTCCAGCAGCTCGTGCGCCAGCGCCTCGTCCTCCCCGGGCGTGGCGCCGCGGCGGCGGGTGCCGGCGATGGGGCGGATGGTGACCTTGCCCGCGCGCAGCCGCACCAGGATCTCGGGGCTGGAACAGACCAGCGAAAATCCGGCGAAGTTGAAATACACGAGGAAGGGTGCGGGATTGACCCGCCGCAGCGCCCGATAGAGCGAGAAGGGCGGCAGGGTGAAGGGGCTCTCGAAGCGCTGGGAGAGCACCACCTGGAAGATGTCTCCCGCCCGGATATACTCCTTCGCCTTTTCCACCATGGCGCGATATTCCGCCGGGGTGGTGTTGGAGGTCGCTTCCACCGCGCCGTGGAAGGGCTCCGGCGCCGGATGGGCCACCGCGCCCTCAAGCGCCCGCACCACGGCATCGAGCCGGTCGAGCGCCGCTTCATGGGCCGCCTGGGGCGTGATGCCCGCCTTCGGGCGAACGGGCGTGACGGCGGTCAGTTCGTCCTTCACCGAATCGAACACCACCATGATGGTGGGGCGGATCAGGAAGGCATCCGGCACGCCCATGACGCTGGGCTTGGCGGCAGGCAACCGCTCCATCTGCCGCACCATGTCGTAGCCGAGGTAGCCGAACACGCCCGCGGCCATGGGCGGAGCGCCCTCCGGCAGGTCGATGGCGGATTCCGCCAGCAACGCGCGCAGGGCCTTCAGCGGCGCCTCGGCGCACGGCGTGAAGGCCTCCGCGTCCACATCCGGCGCGCGGTTGATCTCGGCGAGGTCGCCACGCACGCGGAAAAGAAGGTCAGGCTTCAGGCCGATCATGGAATAGCGGCCGCGTGCCTGGCCGCCTTCCACCGATTCGAGCAGGAAGGTGTTCGGCAGCTCCCCGGCAAGCTTCAGGAAGGCCGAAACAGGTGTTTCCAGGTCCGCCACCAGGGTGGTGGAAACCACCTGCGCCTCGCCCTTGAGGTAACGAGCGACAAAATGCTCCAGGTCGGAGGGTGCGTTCATCTCTCCCTCCGCCTCAATTGGCCTGCGCGCCGATGGACTGGGCGTAGGCGCGCTGGTTGATCTGCACGCCGATCTGCTTCTGCAGCCCGCCGAGATATTGCATCAGCACGTCATTCTGGATCTGCCGGGTGAGATCCTGCGCCATGCGCGCGTCCACCTCGGTGGGCGGCGGCACGATCACCTTGGTGACCTGGAACACGATGCGCTCCGGCGCCTTGGACGCTGCCGCCTCTCCGAATCCACCCTCCTTCGCGTCGAACACCGTTTCGAGGCTCTCGGGGGAGAAGGAGCCGTCGGCGCGGCCGCGGCGCAGGCCGTCAGCCATCTGGATCGGCAGGTCGGCCTCGCCGGCCACCTGGGCCAGGGGCGTTCCCGCCTCAGCCTTCGCGAGCAGGGCCTTGGCCTTGGCGGCCACCGCCTTGGCGGTCTCCTCCTCGGTCCAGCGGGCGGTCACGGCCGCCTTGGCCTCCTCGAAGGTGCGATCCCGCGAGGGGGTGATGGCATTGGTCTCGTACCAGATGAAGCCGCCGTTCTGCGGGAGCTGCACCGTGTCAGTCTCCACGCCCGGCGCGGAGGCGAAGGCGCCGGCGACGAGCTCCTGGCCGCCGGGCACATCCACGGGATTGCCCTGCGGGTCGCGGCCGGAGCGGTCCACCGCGTCGAGCACCTGGAGCTTGAGGCCGAGCTTCTGGGCGGTCTCCGCCAGGGTGGCGCCAGAGGCGCGCTCGTCCTCCACGGCGTCGTGCTTGTCGAGCAGCTCACGCCGTGCCTTGGCAAGCGCCAGCTCCTGCATCAGCTCGCCCTTGACCTCGTCGAAGGGCCGGGTGGTGCCGGGCTCGATCCTGGCGACATGCACCAGTGCCGCGCCGAATCGGCCCGCGACAGGCGCGCTGGTTGCGCCATCCGCCAGGGAGAAGGCGGCCTCTGCGATCTTTGGATCGATGATGCCGGGCTTGGTCACGAGGCCGAGATCCGTGTCCTTCGCGGTGAGTCCCTCGGCAGTGGCGATCTCGGCGAAGCTCGCGCCGGCCTTGATCTTCGCGGCGGCGGCGGTCGCGTCATCGGGCTTGGTGAAGACGATCTGCTGCACCTCGCGGCGCTCGGGTGTGCCGAAACGGGAGATGTCGCGATCATAGGCCGCGCGCGCTTCCGCGTCGGTGATGGTGATGGCGGCCGCCAACGCCTGGGGCGTCAGCGCCAGCACCGAAACCTTGCGGTATTCCGGCGCGCGGAAGGCCACCTTGTGGGCATCGAAAAAGGCCTGGAGCGCGGCATCCGTGGGGGCCGGCAGGTCGCCAGCGGCTGCGGCCGTCACCAAGATGTAGGAGACGTTCCGCAGTTCGCCCTCGTAGCGGTGCAGGGCGTCGAGCAACACCTTGGGCGCGGTGATTCCATCGCCGAGGCCGTCGATGACCTGCTCGCGCAGCGCGCGCTTCTTCTCGCTGGCGACGAAGCGCTGCTCGGTCAGGCCATTGGCTCGCAGCAGCTGGTCGAAATAGGCCGGCTCGAAGCTGTCGGCCCCAGGGCGGCGGTAGTTCGGATTATCCTGGATGGCCTTGGCGATCTGCGCGTCACCCACCGCGAGGCCCAGGCGCCGGGCCTCCTCGTCGAGGGTGGCGTCGGCGATCATCTGGTTCAGCACCTGGCGGTCGAGGCCGAAAGCACGCGCCTGCTCGGTGGTCAGGCCCTTGCCCGTGCTGCGGCCGATGCGCTGCACCTGCTCCATGAAGGCATTGCGATAATCGGCCGCGGGAATATCCGTGCCGCCGACAGTGGCCACGGTGCTGGCGCCGAAGCCGCGAAACACGTCGGCGATGCCCCAGACCACGAAGCTGAGTGTGAGCAGGAGAAGGAAGATCTTGGCGATCCAGCCGGAAGCACCCTTGCGGAGAGTCTGAAGTACCATCGTCCATTCGTTCGATAGGCGCGGGCGGGGCCGGCGCGGAGGCGGCGCATCATAGGGAGGGGCAGGGGGCCCCGCAACGGCGCTTCACCACGCAATTGCGCCCGTTTGCGGGCTTTTGCGCGCTCTGCTACGTGACGGGCGGACGACAACGCCCCAACGACACGCCTTCGGAGATGCCCATGCCCGCCGCCCGCCGTATCCTCATCGCCGGCAATTGGAAGATGAACGGATTGCGCGCCGCCAAGAGCGAGCTGCGGGGGATTGTGGCGGGCCTCGACACCACCCTCCAGGCCAAGGCGGACGTGCTGGTATGCCTGCCCGCGACCCTGCTCGCCGGCTTCGCTGCCGACATCGCCGGCAGCCCCATCATGCTGGGCGGGCAGGATTGCCATTTCAATGCCTCCGGCGCCCACACCGGGGACATCTCCGCCGAGATGCTGAAGGATGCCGGGGCGGTGGCCGTCATTGTCGGCCATTCCGAGCGGCGCGCGGACCACGGCGAGGGCGACGCGATCGTGAATGCCAAGGTGAAGGCGGCGTGGCGGGCCGGCCTGCTGCCGGTGGTCTGCGTGGGCGAGACCCTGGCCGAGCGCGAGGCCGGAGAGGCCGCCGCCGTGGTGACGCGGCAGGTGCGCCAATCGATCCCGGAAGGCGCGGGCGCGGCGAATCTCGTGGTCGCCTACGAGCCCATCTGGGCCATCGGTACCGGCCGCACGCCCACGCCCGCGGATGTGGCCGAGGTGCACACGACCATCCGCAAGGTGCTGACCGAGCGATTCGGTGCCGAGGCGGCCGGCATCCGCATCCTCTATGGCGGCTCGGTGAAGCCGGACAATGCCGCGACCTTGCTGGCCGTGCCCGACGTGGACGGCGCGCTGGTGGGCGGGGCGAGCCTGAAGGCTGCGGATTTTCTCGCGATCGCACGGGCCGTCTGAGGTGCGGGCCAGGGGTTGGGCAAGCCTCCGGCATCCCGCTTTCCGGGGGGGCATGGCCCCCTCGGGTCAGAGCGCGGGAAGACGAGCGGCAAAAGAGGCCGGTCGCGATCAACCACGGCAGCGATTTCGCGCGCTGAAAGCGCATCGGCCGGAAGCCGATGCGAGAACGGCTTCGACTACGGTGCGCGGAGCCCGCCTGTGAGCGGGCGCCGCGCAGTCCTCAGAAGCTGACGAGGCCGATGAGCTGCTGCACCAGGCTCAGGTCTTCGCCGCTCGTGGGCGTGGTCTGCGAGACGAAGTCGAACACCTTGCCGTCCTTCAGCCCGTACTGTGCGACGCGGCTCACGCGGTTGTTCTTGTCGAAATAGATGGCGAGCACCTTCTGCTCGGTGATCTCCGGCTTCAGGAAGGCCACCTTCTGGGCGGTCTGGGAGATGTAGTAGAAGACCTGTCCATTCACGGTGGCGACCGTGGAGGGGGTGCCGAGCACCAGCAGCACCTGCTCCTGGCTCGAACCCACCGGCACCTGGTCCAGCGCGCCCTCGCTCAGCACGTAGCCGCGCTGATAGGTGCGGGTGACGCCGGAGAGCGAGGTGCCGCTGCCGCCGACGATATTGGCGCAGGCGGAAAGCGTGGTGGCGGCCAGCAGCAGGGCGAGAGCCGCGCCTGCCCGCCCGGCGCGCCGGTCACGGATCGTCCCGGCTTCACCTTGCGCCGCCTGCCGCGAATGTCCCATGTGCCGTGTCACCACACGCATCCCCATCTTTTGATGTCCCCAGCCTGTGGCCGGAGGCCCCGCCCGGTTGACATACCACACGAGCGAGGGCGCCCGTGCTATGCTTCCTCACTGTTCGGCCGATGACCGTGACGCGGAGGCTTGCGCCGCGGCCGGCGCCGCGTTACCCCGCTCGCGACACTTCTCTCGCCCGAGCACCGGATCGCGCTTTGGCGCATTCCGGCCGATCCTTCAAGGATGCGATGTTCAAACTGTTCCGCCCCTCAAAGAGCCGCGAGACCATTGAGCGCCTGTATGGCGCGATCGTGGCGCTCTCGCGGCGAGAGGCGTTCTATACCGACTTCGGCGTGCCGGACACGCTGGAGGGCCGCTTCGAGATGGTGCTTCTGCACACGATTCTCGTCTGCCATCGCCTGAAGGGCGGCGGCCAGGGGGAGCGCGCCCTCTCGCAGGAGCTGTTCGACACCTTCGCCTCCGACATGGACCGCACCCTGCGCGAGATGGGGGTGGGCGACCTCTCGGTGCCCAAGAAGATGAAAAAGATCGGTGCCGCCTTCTACGGCCGCGCCGCCGCCTATGACGCCGCCCTGGCCGCGCAGGATGACGCACTGCTTGTGGCAGCGCTCGCGCGCAACATCCTGGAGACGGACGCAGGCGCCGCGGCCGATCATTCCCGCGCGCTCGCCGCCTATGTCCGCGCCGCCGTGCGCGCCCTGGCTGCGGCGCCCTTCGAGACCCTGGCGCGTGGCACGCTCGACCTGCCGACGCCCGAGGCGATGCGAGGCTGAAGCCATGACCCAACCGCCCCTCACCGATCTTCCGCTCCGCCACATTCTCAGTGTCGCCGAGGTGCCGCCACATGGCGTGGACCTGCGCATAGAAGCCAGCGAGGCGGAGCGCGCCAGTCTGGCGCGGAACATGGGCGTCATCGCCGTGCCCGCCTTCTCCGCGGCGCTCCACATTGCGCCGGAGGGTGCCGACGGCCTGCGCGTGACGGGCCGGCTCGACGCCGCCGTGGTGCAGTCCTGCGGCGTCACGCTGGAGCCGTTCGAGGCTCCGGTGCGGGAGGAAATCGACGTGCACTTCGTGCCGGCCGGCACCGCGCTGCCGCCCGAGGCCGAGGGCGACGAAAGCTATGACCCGCCGGACGAGATCGAGAACGGCGCGATCGACCTCGGCGCCCTCGCGAGCGAATTCCTCGCGCTAGGGATTGACCCCTATCCGCGCAAGCCGGGGGTCGTGTTCGAGCCCCCGGCGGAAGACGCAGCGGCGATCTCGCCATTTTCTGCCCTTTCGCGCCTGAAGGGCCCGGACGATAAGGACTGACCGCGCTCTCCGCGCGCAGCGCGGAGGCACAGCACCCTTGCCATGTGCACCCGAGCCGCTATTGTCCGCCCGCCTTGACGCGGCGGCGCGTCAGGGTATCCCGGGCCTCGCCACGACCGTCGTCATCCGCCCTGCATGAAGGTATGAAGGTGCTGAGACTCGGGCCGAGCCGCTCCGGTGCCCCGCTTCGGCGGTCGTCGCCCGGTCCGGCCCCGGCCGTCCGGCATTTGTAAAACAATGGGACTCGCTTTCTAAATGACCGCAGCCGTCCGCATCGCTCTCGACGCCATGGGAGGAGACCATGGTCCGGAGACGGTTCTTTCCGGTGCGGAGATCGCCCTCGGCCGCCATCCCGACGCGACCTTCATCCTTTACGGAGACGAAGCCCGGCTGAAGGGCCTGCTGGCGGGCTATCCCAAGCTTGCGGCCGCATCCCGCGTCGTCCACACCGAAGTGGTGGTGGGCATGGACGACAAGCCCAGCCAGGCGCTGCGGCGCGGGCGCTACAAATCCTCCATGTGGCGAGCCATCGATGCCGTGAAGCTGCGGGAGGCGGACGCCGCCGTCTCGGCCGGCAACACCGGCGCGCTCATGGCCATGGCCAATTTCAACCTGCGCACCATGCCGGGCATCAGCCGGCCGGCCATCGCCGGCATCTGGCCCACCTTGCGCGGCGAAAGCGTGGTGCTCGACGTGGGCGCCTCCATCGGCGCCACCTCCAAGAGCCTCGTGGAAATGGCGGTGATGGGCTCCGCCATGGCACGCGTGCTGTTCGACATCGAGAACCCCTCCGTTGGCCTGCTCAACGTCGGCGTGGAGGAGATCAAGGGCGTCGAGGAGGTGAAGGAGGCCGCGCGCATCCTGCGCGAGGAGAACTGGGGCGTGAACTACCACGGCTTCGTGGAGGGCAACGACATCGGCGCCGGCACCGTGGACGTGGTGGTGACCGAGGGATTCGCCGGCAATATCGCGCTCAAGACCGCCGAGGGAACCGCCAAGCAGCTCGCCTCCTACCTGCGCGCCGCCATGGGGCGTTCGCTGCGGGCGCGCATCGGCTATCTGTTCGCGCGCGACGCCTTCCAGGCGCTCCGGGAAAAGATGGACCCCCGCCGTTCCAACGGCGGCGTGTTCCTCGGCCTCAACGGCATCGTCATAAAGAGCCACGGCGGCACCGATGCGGAAGGCTTCGCCTCCGCGGTGGATGTCGCCTACGACATGGTGCGCTACGAGATCTTGGCGCGCATCGAAAAAAGTCTCGTCGGCCATGCGGCATCGGTGGCGCCGGTGGCCCAGCCTGTTGGGGTGGAAGGTCAATCGTGAGCGGGATCAGGTCTGTCGCGCGGGGCATCGGCTCCTATCTTCCCGAGCGGGTCGTCACCAACGCCGAGCTGTCGGAGCGCCTCGACACGTCCGACGAATGGATCATGCAGCGCACGGGCATCCGCCAGCGCCACATCGCGGCGGAGGGCGAGTGCACCTCCCACCTCGCGCTGGTGGCCGCCCGCCGCGCCCTGACCGATGCGGGCCTGGAGCCCGGCGACATCGATCTGATCGTGCTCGCCACCGCTACCCCCGACCAGACCTTTCCGGCCACCGCCGTGACGGTGCAGGCCGAACTCGGCATCACCCACGGCGCAGCGTTCGACGTGCAGGCGGTTTGCTCCGGCTTCGTCTTTGCGCTCGCCACCGCGGACGCGCACCTGAAGACGGGCGCCTTCAAGCGCGCCCTGGTGATCGGCGCGGAGACCTTCTCCCGCATCCTCGACTGGGAGGACCGGGGCACCTGTGTGCTGTTCGGGGACGGTGCCGGAGCCATGGTCCTGGAGGCCCTGCCACAGGAGAGCGCGGGAACTTCGGGCCTGCTCACCACGCATCTGCGCTCCGACGGGCGCCACCGCAACAAGCTCTATGTGGACGGCGGCCCGTCCTCCACCGGCACGGTTGGCCACCTGCGGATGGAAGGGCGCGAAGTGTTCAAGCATGCGGTGGGCATGATCACCGACGTGATCACCGATGCCTTCGCCGCCACGGGCGAGAGCGCCGACAGCATCGCCTGGTTCGTGCCGCACCAGGCGAACCGCCGCATCATCGATGCCAGCGCGCAGAAGCTCGGGATCGCGCCGGAGAAGGTGGTGACCACCGTCGATCTCCACGGGAATACCTCCGCAGCGTCCATTCCGCTGGCCCTGGACGTCGCTTGGCGGGACGGACGCGTGCGGCGAGGCAATCTGGTGCTCCTGGAGGCCATGGGCGGGGGCTTCACCTGGGGCTCCGCGCTGCTGCGCTGGTAGAATTTCCAGGCTTTTACCCCTTGCCGCATTGGTGAATTGCGTTGACCGGGCCGATGACCCGCGGCTAGGCTTCATGCCGCAGCCGCGCTCTCTCTTTTTGCGGAGCAATGGACGGTGCACCGTCATCATGGTGAAGCCTTACCGGGTTGAAATCGTGAGATTGAGAGCCGGAGCTGTCGAGCATCGCCCCTGGCTTCCGCGGCGGGCTCTCTAGGGGTCGGGGAGACAAATGGCTGGTCGGACTGTGACGCGGGCGGATCTGTGTGAGGCCGTCTATCAGCAGGTGGGGCTCTCCCGCACCGAATCCGCCGCTCTGGTGGAGCAGGTGCTGAAGGAGATCGCCGATTGCCTCGCGCGGGGCGAAACGGTGAAGCTCTCCTCGTTCGGCTCCTTCGTGGTCCGCGAGAAGGGCGAGCGGATCGGCCGCAACCCCAAGACCGGGCAGGAAGTTCCCATCGAGCCGCGCCGGGTGATGGTGTTCAAGCCGTCCAGCATCCTCAAGCACCGTATCAACGGCACCACGCCCGACGGCGCGGACGAGGACTGATAACGTTACATTTTACCTTACCTTTTCGCGCTACGCCTATGCCGGTATGATTCCTGTGCTCCGTCTGGGGAACGGCACGATTCGGTGGAATCGTCGCCACTGAGCGGAACAGGCCGGCAAAGGACGATGCAAGGTGGGCGACGCGCGCGAGAGCGAAAAGGATCCGGATGCCTTCCGGACCATCAGCGAGGTCGCTGAGGACCTCAACCTGCCGCAACATGTGCTGCGTTTCTGGGAAACACGCTTTCCGCAGATCAAGCCGGTGAAGCGGGCAGGTGGACGGCGGTTCTACCGCCCCGAGGATATCGACCTGTTGCGCGGTATCCAGCAGCTCCTCTACCGTGAAGGCTACACCATAAAAGGCGTGCAGAAGATCCTGAAAGAGCAGGGGATTCGGCATGTGCAGGACGTCGGTGTCGAACGTGACGTCGCGGTCATGCGCACCGCCCCGGCCGAGCGCCCGACCGGCGCGCAGGATGGAGACATCCTTGGCGGGCTTCTCGGCCTGTTGCCCCGCCGCCGCGGCAAGGGCAATGACGACCCCGCGCTCGATCCCCTGCCGCGTGATGTGGAGCTGCCGCTTCCGTTCCCGGATGCTGACGCCGACCGAGATCTCGCCGCCGACCGCGGCGAGCCGGTGGCGCCGCTGCCGCCGCGCACGCGCGAACGCCGCCTGGCGGAACGCCGCTATGACGATGGAGTTTACGAGGAGCGCATCTACGAAGAGCGCGACTATGTGGCGGAGCCCCGCCACCGCGAGCCGCGCCTGACCGATGATCCACACCCGCGCCGCGCCCGGGTCGATGACATCGAGGAGTTCGAGGACGAGCCGCCAGCTCCGCGCCCGGAGAGGCGCGCGCCGCCTGCTGATCGTCGTCGCGCGGCCGTGCCCGAGGATGCTGCGCAGGATGACAGGGCGGTTGCGAACGAGGCTCCGTCCTTCGCGCCGCCGCGGGTGACGCATCCCGCGCCCGTCGTGCAGCGCCGCCCCACGCGGGGGCCCGCCGCCCGGGTGGCGACAGCGCCTGTGGACGAGGAGCTTTCCGATCCGCTGCTGCCCTTCATGGAGCCCGAGGCGCCTGCTGCACCGGCGCCTCTGGAAGAGCGGATTCGGCGACTCAAGGAGCGTGAGCCCGGTCCGCCGGATGAATATCTTCCCCCAAAGCTACGCCGTCGTCATGCCGAGGCGGAGGCAGAGCAGCCTGCCCCGGTGATGGCCCGGCACGAGCCTCCGCTTCCCCGCGCCTCGACAACGGCATGGCCGGAGCTCGCGCGAGCATCCGCGGCGGTCGAGCACGACCTTGCGGTTTGGCATGAGCACCTCAGCCCCGCCGAGGACGCCCGCGCCGCTCCGGAGGCCAATGGCCCAGGCGCCTGGGACGAAGCCGAAGACATTTCAGCTGGCGATGCCGAAAGCGGCTATGTGCCCGATGAGGAAAACGCGGCCTGGTACGAGGATGACGGTGCCACCGCCGACGAGGCGGACGCCCGCTCTGAAGATTTCGCGCCCTGGCCGGAGGACGACGCCGACACCTGGGAGAATGACCTGCCCGGCGCTACGCCCACGCATCATTTCGAGCCGCAGGTGGCGGCCACGCCGTTCCAGGTCAAGGCGCCTGTTTCCGCTCGTCTTGGAATGGGGACGCTGGCAGGCGCTTCGAGCTTCGCGAGCGCCGTGCGCCTGCCCGCTTCAATGGATCAAGAGGACATCATGCCCGCACCGCTCGCTGCCGTTCGCAAGGCCCCAGCGACGGCCGAAGGGACCGCCGCCAGGCCAGCGCCCGCCGTGCAACAACGGCCTGCACCCGCCGCTCCTGCGCGCGCTGCCGAACCCGTCGCGGCAGAAGTGCCCGTGCGCCGGGTCGGGCCTCTGACAGGCCCACTGGAGGATGATTTCCCCGCGGATCGCCCCGTCCCGTTCGCTGGCCCGGAGAATCCGCCGCCGCACGCTCCCGCTGCGGGAATGGGGCCATGGAGCCGTACCGCGCAGCACGCGGGCGCGGGGCACCATGTGCCGCCGGCCGGCGCGTTCTGGCAGGGCCGCGAGCCATTCGAAGCACCCGTGGCGCAGAGCGCGCCTATTGATCCTTACCTGCCGCCACACCTGCGCACGGAGCCGCAACGGCCCACAGGGCAGGGCGGGGTGCAGCCCGTGCTCTCGCGGGACGATGTGCACCGCCTGCAGGCAACCCTCTACGAATTGGGGGAATGCCGTCGATTGCTGCGGGACGTGACGGAGCCGCAGGCCGAATCCGGGCAGGCATGAAAAAACCGGGAGGGGACTTTTCCCTTCCCGGTTCTTGCAGAACGCGTGACGGCGCCTATTTCAGTTCGTGACGGCGAGGCTGACCCGGGTGACCCCGTGTCCAGTGAAGCCCAGATGGCTTGCGGCGGCCCGGGAGACGTCAATGATGCGTCCCCGGATGTATGGCCCGCGGTCGTTGATACGCACGACGACGCTTTTGCCATTCCGCAGGTTGGTGACGCGCACCTTCGTTCCGAAGGGGAGGGAGCGGTGGGCGGCTGTCATCTCGCCCGGATTGAACCGTTCTCCGCTCGCAGTGCGCTGGCCTTGCCAATAGTAAGAGGCGATGCCGGTGGAGGTGTCTGCACGACTCGATCCGGGCGCGAACGCCAGCAGGCTCAGAGCCGCACAGGACAGGACCACGCGTTTCTTCATGCGTCCGTTCTTCCTGTTGTTGAGGACACTCCCCATTGCCGACGAAATGTGTTCACAATGTCCCGATCCGGGGTCCGGGATGCGGCTGAATGGCTGTTTTCGTCACATTTCAGACTTAATTGGCGAGCCGCAATCTGAGTCTCTTTGAGATTTCAACAGGTTGAGTTCATGGCTGGGGATGGCGACGCCGTCGTTCGGAAATGGGCTTGTCGAGGGCGGAGGGATGGTCTAATCACACGCCTCAAGTCGGAGCGTAGCGCAGCCCGGTTAGCGCACTAGTCTGGGGGACTAGGGGTCGGAGGTTCAAATCCTCTCGCTCCGACCATTCATCAGCCTTCTTTCATCATTGTCAGCCTCAACGTCGTCACCCTCCACTATGCTTCACATTGTGGATGTCCGGGTGCGAAAGCGCATGTGCCGACAAAGCCTGTCGCGCCAAGGCTACGATTGAGGGGAGGGCAGGGTGCCTTCGGATTTGAGCGGGGGGCTAAAGGCGGGTTAGATGCCGATCCGGCAGAATCCCCCGGAGACCGGCTCCGCTGCCGCCCGCGTCGCCTGCGAGGTATCCATGCCCCATCCAATACCGCCCCTCCACGCGTCCCTCCAGGTCACGATCCTGGGGTGCGGCTCATCGGGCGGTGTACCGCGCGTGGGGCAAGGATGGGGCGCCTGCGACCCCGATGAGCCGCGTAACCGGCGGCGGCGCTGCTCCATCCTCGTCACCCGGCAAGGACCTGACGGCACCACGCGCGTGCTAGTGGATACCTCCCCCGACCTGCGGGAGCAGCTTCTGGCTGCCGAGGTGCCTGCTCTGGACGCAGTTCTGTTCACCCACGCCCATGCCGATCATACCCACGGCATCGATGATCTGCGCCCCCTCGCCATCGAGCATCGCCGCCGGATCGATATCCACGCTGACGATGACACGCTGAAGGCGTTGCACAAGCGCTTCGGCTACTGCTTCGAAACCCCGCACGGCAGCGCCTATCCACCCATCCTCAACGCCCATCGCTTCCAGGACGGGGATGAAATCGTCATTGAGGGGCCCGGGGGGCCTGTTGTTGCGCTGGCCTTTCGCCAGCATCACGGGGATATCGATTCCTTTGGTTTCCGCTTCGGAGGCATGGCCTATTCCAGCGATGTGAATGGCATTCCCGCAAGCTCGCTGGCGCAGCTGCACGGTCTCGACACATGGATTGTCGATGCGCTGAGGGAGGCGCCGCACCCCTCCCATTTCACGGTTTCGGATGCGCTCGATCACATCGCCGTCCTGAAGCCCCGCCGGGCGATCCTGACCGACCTTCACACCGACCTCGACTATGCGACATTGAGGCGCCAGTTGCCGACCACCGTGGAGCCGGCATTCGATGGCTTGTCCTTTAGCGCGCCGATGGAGGCTGTCGGCGACGCTTGGCGACCCGCTGATAAGTCGTCATTTACCATATGAGGATCGCGCGCCAGCGGTGCTGTAGCTGGCAAATCACTTGCGATATGCGACGTAGAGCATTGTTTATTAACATTTTTATTGCAAAGCTAACCTTAGCTGAAGGCGTGCCGCGCCGCCAAAACCCACCCGCGACACTTGACAGTTAGCTGTCATTTATATTTGGATCTTGATCTTCATATTCCATAATATCTCTTCTGCGAATTAAATTCGCCGCGCCATAACGGTGTCCAGGAACCGCCATTCCGTGGGAGCTGAACAGGCATCCATCACGTTGTCCTGTTTCCTCGGCAATGCCTGCCCTGCCCCTTCAGCCTGGCGTTTGCTGGGGGTGCTCGGGCTTCAGGTCGACAAGCGCGGTGCCGTCTACGCAGTCCAGCCCTCGGACGCAGAGGGCAAGACCGTTCACCTCGACCAGGGTGATGACTGAGGATGCGATGGGATTTGGCCGCGCCGGCGAGCGCAGAGCAAAGGTGCCGGCGGGCAGCTGGCCGCGCGGAATCTGGAGCACGAGGTCCCGCCGGGCCTGATCCATCCAATACAGGACCTGCAGCCGGGCATGACCGGTGATTCCGGTGAGCGCCTCCGCCCAGCGCGGGTCGATCTCCAGCCTGCAAACGGGGCCGGAAATGGCATCGCCCTGCCTTGGGCATTCGGCGCGGACGCGCCATGGCGTGCGCGCCCGGCCGATGAAATAGATCTGAGCATCATAATGGCCGGGCAGGTCGATCCCATGCTCGCCGGGGCGCATGCCCCCCGTCATGGCGGGATCGGGCTGGGGAGCGGGCTCTTGCGTCATGAAGGTTCCGGCCTCGGGAGGGAAACCGCTTCGCTTCAACGTCGCGGGCGGCGTAGAGTGCGGCTTTCCCCCCAAAAGGAGAAGCCCATGCAAGCCTCCCGCGACATTGCGCGCCTGATTGAGATCATGGCCGCGCTGCGCACGCCGGATACGGGCTGCCCGTGGGACCTGGAGCAATCCTTCGCCACCGTCGCCCCCTACACTATCGAGGAGGCCTATGAGGTGGTGGACGCCATCGCGCGCGGGGATCTCGCTGATCTCCGGGACGAGCTGGGCGATCTCCTGCTGCAGGTGGTGTTCCACGCGCGGATGGCGCAGGAGCGCGGGGCGTTTGACTTCGGTGGCGTGGTGGAGGCCATAACCACCAAGCTCATTCGCCGCCATCCGCACGTGTTCGGCGATGCGCGCGCCCTTGAGCCCGCGCGCGTGAAGGCGCTTTGGGCGGAGATCAAGGCCGAGGAAAAGGCGGAGAAGGCGGCCCGACGGACGGCGGCAGGGCAGGCGCCGGAGGAGGAGGAGGGTGTGCTGGGCGGCGTGCCCCTGCCCCTCCCTGCCCTCACCCGCGCTTTGAAACTGCAGGAAAAGGCGGCTCGCGTCGGCTTCGACTGGGACGATGCCCGACAGGTGCTGGCCAAGATCCGCGAAGAGGCGGACGAGGTCGCGGAGGCATTGGACCATCACGGCACAGCCGCGGTCCGGGACGAAATCGGCGATCTCCTGTTCGCCGTGGCGAACCTCGCGCGTCATGCCGGAGTTGATCCGGAGGCGGCGCTGCGGGGAACCAATGACAAGTTCACCCGCCGCTTCCGGCATATCGAGAAAAGCCTTGCGCATGAGGGCATCACCCCTCAGGCGGCGGGGCTCGCCCGCATGGA
This sequence comes from Xanthobacter sediminis, assembly GCF_043195015.1. Classification (NCBI taxonomy): domain Bacteria; kingdom Pseudomonadati; phylum Pseudomonadota; class Alphaproteobacteria; order Hyphomicrobiales; family Xanthobacteraceae; genus Xanthobacter; species Xanthobacter sediminis. Next base: position 68,279 of record NZ_JBAFWH010000006.1, read on the forward strand.
AGAGCTTTGGCAAGAGGCGAAGCGCGAAGAAAAGGCGCCCGTGGCGGAGAAGGGCGCCGCCTGAGTGCGACGCAGGCTCCCTCAGGCGTCGTGGACTTTGCGCGCGCCGAAACGCCGCTTCACCAACGCGGCCTTTTCAGGCGCCACGCGAATCGTCACCTGCATGGCGCCATCGGGCTCCAAGGTTCGCTCAAGCACCTCGCCGTGGCGGTAGAGCCAACCCATGCCTTCGCCATCCTCCGCTGCCAGGGTGATGGCCAGGGTGGAGCGCCCGGCCGTGATGCGGCGCTCCACCACATCCAGCAGATCGGCGTTCCCCTCCCCCGTCAGCGCGGAGACGACGACCGGCGGCTGCGCCCCCGTCACGCGGCGGGCGCTGTTGAGCACCGCCTCGCGCGCCTCCGGGCCGAGGCGGTCGACCTTGTTCCACACCTCCACGACGCGCCCGCCTGCCTCCACCTCCACGCCCAGCTCCGCAAGCACATCGGCCACGTCGGCCGCCTGCGCCTCGGTGTCCGGGTGGGAAATGTCGCGGACATGGAGGATCAGGTCCGCCTCCAGCACCTCCTCCAGGGTGGCGCGGAAGGCTGCCACGAGCTGGGTCGGCAGGTCGGAGATGAAACCCACGGTGTCAGACAGGATGATGCGGGTGCCGTGAGGCAGGTCAACCGCCCGCAAGGTCGGGTCTAGGGTGGCGAACAGCAGGTCCTGCGCGGTCACGTCCGCCTGGGTCAGCCTGTTGAAGAGAGTTGATTTTCCAGCATTGGTATAGCCCACCAGTGCCACCACCGGGTAGGGCACGCGCTTGCGGCTGGCGCGGTGCAGGCCGCGCGTCCGCTTCACCTGCTGCAGTTCCTTCTCGATCCGCACGATCCGCTCGCCGATAAGCCGGCGGTCGGCCTCGATCTGCGTTTCGCCGGGGCCGCCGAGGAAGCCGAAGCCGCCGCGCTGCCGCTCGAGGTGGGTCCAGGAGCGCACGAGGCGCGAGCGCTGGTAGTTCAGGTGGGCAAGCTCCACCTGCAACGCGCCCTCCTTGGTGCGGGCGCGCTGGCCAAAGATTTCGAGAATCAGCGCGGTGCGGTCCACCACTTTGGTGGACCATGCCTTTTCCAGGTTACGCTGCTGCACCGGGCTCAGCGCGGAATCGAAGAACACGAGGTCGACAGCCTCGGCCGCCACAACGCCCGCGATCTCCTCCACCTTTCCCGCACCCAGGTAGGTCGCGGGCCGGATATCGGAGAGCGGCACGAGGCCGGAATAAACCACATCGAGATTGTCGATGGCGGCAGCGAGGCCCACGGCCTCGTCCAGGCGCGCCTCAGGCTCCCGCCGTTCGGTGGCGCCGCGCAAGGCCCGCTTGGTGAGATAGGGCGTGATGACCGCGCACCGCGTGGGCGGCGCGCGGCGATCGACGCCGGCTCCGGAGGAACTCTCCTGTGAAGCGGAGGCGGCGATGCCGCCTCGCTTCTTCTGCTCATGAGCACCCGTCATGAACGCCTTTCACGAAAATGCCCGTCAAGGGCACTTGCGGCTGAACCCATCATAACGGCGCTCAGGCCTTTTCCGTTCCTTCGTCGGTGGGATCGAACAGTTGCACGGGATGGCCGGGCATGATGGTGGAAATGGCGTGCTTGTAGACGAGCTGAGAATGACCATCGCGCCGCAGCAGCACGCAGAAATTATCGAACCAGGTAACGACGCCCTGCAATTTCACCCCGTTCACCAGGAAAATCGTGAGGGGAGTCTTATTTTTGCGGACGTGATTGAGAAAAGTGTCTTGAAGGTTCTGTGTCCGTTCCGCCGCCATTTTCGTGTCCATTTGTTTCGGCGTTGAACCCATGGTCGATGCAATTATGCGTCGCTCGATGCTCCATGGGAGTTATGGGCTTACAATGGCATACGTGAACGGCAGTGCAATATCATTTTGCCATGCCGGACCGGCGCATGCCGCCGCGATCAATCGGAAAACTCCGTGAAATCATGGAACTTCCGCCGCAGCGCGGTCGCTACCGGCCCGGGCCTGCCGTCGCCGACAGGCTGGCCGTCGATGGCCACCACCGGCATCACCAGGGTGGAGGCCGCGGTGATGAACGCCTCGGCAGCGCCATGCGCCTCCGCCAGGGTGAACGGCCGCTCCGCGACGGCGTAGCCCAGCGCCTGCGCCTCTTCGAGCACGACAGTGCGGGTGATGCCGCGCAAAATCCCCTCCTCCGCCGGCCGCGTCACGATGGTTCGGTCCAAAGTGACGATCCAGGCATTGGTGGAGGCACCCTCGGTGACATGGCCCTGCGCGTCCACGAACCATGCCTCGCGCGCGCCGGCCTCCTTGGCGGCCTGCTTGGCCAGCACGTTGGGCAGCAGGCCTACGGTCTTGATGTCCACCCGCGGCCAGCGATTCTCCGGGACGCTGATGACCTTGACGCCGGCCGCCGCTGCGGCTTCCTGCGCCGCCACATCGGAGCGGCGGGCGGTGACCACGATGCTCGGCGGCGTCTCCGGCGGCGGAAAGGGATGATCGCGGCGGGCGACGCCTCGTGTCACCTGCACATAGACCATGCCGTTCACCACCCGGTTCCGCGCCACCGTCTCGCGCAGCACCAGGGTCAGGGAGGCCCGGCTCATGGGGGCCGCGATCCGCAGCTCCCGCAGGGAGCGGTCCAGGCGGTCGAGATGCCGCCGCGCGTCCACGAGGCGGCCGCCGCGCACCTCGCACACTTCATAGACGCCATCGGCGAACTGGTAGCCGCGGTCCTCCACATGGATGGAGGCGTCGCGGTGCGGCACGTAGCTGCCATTCACATAGGCTATGCGGGACATGGAGATATCCGGACGATCATTCTGGCGCGCCTTATAGCGGATTCCCCGGCCTCAGGTGCGCCACATGGCGAGGTGAAGCATGACGAAAAAGCCGATCACCTCCAGCCGTCCGGCAATCATGCCGAAGCCGGCGGCCAGCACGGAGGCGACGGGCAGGCTGCCCAGGGGCGGCCAGGCGCCGCCCGCGTCATAGACCGGGCCGGTATTGCTGATGACGGCAGCGGCGGCCGCGAGCGCCGCGTCGAAGCTCGGAAGACCCGGCGCGAGGGCCACGAGGAGGGCGCCAAACACCGCGAAGAGCGTCGCTGCCCCCACCCATACGCCGCGCATGGCGGAGCCCACGCCCCCCTCCCCCAGCGACGCCGGCTGCACCAGATGGGGATAGACGAGCCGCAGCAGGTCTCCCCGCATCCGCAGCAGCATGGCCCTGAGCCGCAGCATCTTGAGGCCGCCGGCCACCGAGAGCGCCCCGCCGCCCAGCAGCACCACCGCGATCACCAGCCCCATCGGCAGGTTGGCATAGGTGCCGTCGTGCGGGCCGATGCCGCTGGTGGAGATAAGCGAGGCGGCCGTGAACAGGCCATCACGCAGCGCCGCGAAAGGCGGCACGTCCGAGCCGCGGAAGAGGAATGCGCCCAGCACCACCCCGAGCACCGCCCAATAGGCGAGGATGACCAGGCTCTCCTTCTGCTCGGGCGCCGCATGGGTGCGCCGCGTCACCAGCGCACGGTGCCAGCGCACGGAGGTGGCGCTCCACAGCAGGAACGGCAGGAGCAGCCATTTCGGGCTTTCCTCCAGCGCCAGCGCAAGCTGCGCCTCCGGCGGCAGGTGTGCGCCGGCCGAGGCGACGGCCGTGGCGAGCGTGAAGGAGACATAGAGGCTGTGGCCGCCCACCATCAGCACCAGCAGCGCCAGCAGGGTGAGCGCCACGTAGATCGGCGCCGTATCGAGGGCGACGCCCCTGAGATCCACCGCATCGAGGGCGACGCCGCCCTTCGGCGTGCGATCCGGCAGGCCGCCGAGCCCGGCGGGCGCAAGCACCGCCACCACGGACACCACGGTGAGGAGCCCGCCGCACCATTGCAGCAGCGCCAGCCACACATAGAGGCTCGCCGGCGCGTGGCGCAGCGAGGTGATTCCGGTGGTGGTGAGCGCCGAGACCGCTTCGAGCCAGGAGGCGAGCGGCGACAGGCCGGAGGTGAGCGCGACCGCCGGCGTCGCGGCCAGCGGCAGTACCAGCCACAGCACCGTCAACCCCGCGAGGCCGTGCGCCCGGCGGAAATGCAGCCCGCTGCCGTCTGTGGTGAAGCGGACCATGAGCGCCAGGAACAGGCAGCAGGCGCTGGTGGCGAGGTAGACGGCCAGGAAAGCACCGCCCTCGCGGGCCTCCATAACGGCTGGAATGAGCACCAGGAGGCCGAGGGCCGCCAGGGCCGCGGCAAGCGGGCGGGCCGCGTTGGTCATGGCGCCCGCTCCCTCAGAAGAATTCGAGCGCGACGCGGAACAGCTGCTCCACGCGCTTGATGCGGTCCGCGAGGGCGAACAGCACCACCCGGTCGTGGGCGCGCACCACGAAGTCGCCGCGGGGCTGCATCACCTGCCCGCCACGCACGATGGCGCCGATGCGCAGGCCGTCCAGGAGGTCGAGGTCGCGCAGCGTCTTGCCCACCAGCGGCGAGGTTTCGAGCGCCTCGGCTTCGATCATCTCCCCGGTGCCGTCGAGCAAGGCGTGAACACCCCGGATGCGACCGCGCCGCACATGCTGGAGCACCTTGGAGACGGTGATCTGGCGCGGGTTCACATGGGCATCGATGCCGAGGCCGCGCGCGAAGGTGGCATAGCCCTGCTCGTTCAGCAGCGCCAGGATGCGCTTGGCGCCGATCTGCTTGGAGAGCAGGCAGGAGAGGATGTTGATGCGGTCGTCGTTGGTGAGGGCGATCATGGTGTCGGCCTCGCCGACCCCCGCCTCGTCCAGTATGGCGCGCTCCAGGGCATCGCCATTGAGCACCACCGTGCGCGACAGCAGCTCGGCGATGGCCTGGGCGCGGTCCTTGCTGCGCTCGATCACCTTGATGCGGGCGGCGGGGTTGCGCCGCTCGAGCTCGCTCGCAACATAAAAGCCGATGTTGCCGCCGCCGGCCACCACGATGCGCTGGCCCGGCATCTCGTCGTGGCCGAACAGCGCCAGCGCCCGCTGCACCTGGTCCGCCTTGGCGACGAAATAGGCGACGTCTCCCACCTCGATCCGGTCGGTGGAGCGCGGCACCATCGTGCGGCCCTTGCGGCTCAGGGCGACAATGGTCGCCTGCACGTCCGGGAACAGCTGGGTGAGCTGGCTGAGCGGCGTGTCCACGATGGGGCACTCCTCGCCGCACAGCACGCCAACCGCCACGATAGCCCCGTCCGCGAAGGAAACCGTGTCCATGGCGCCGGGCAGGGAGAGGCGCCGCAGCACCATCTCGCCCACCTCGATCTCGGGCGAGATGACCACGTCGATGGGCAGGTGATCGCGCGAGAGCAGGTCGCGCCATTCGGGCTGGAGGTAGGTCTGCGCGCGGATACGGGCGACCTTGGTGGGCACGTTGAACAGCGCGTGGCCCACCTGGCAGGCCACCATGTTCACCTCGTCGTGCAGGGTGACGGCAATGAGCATGTCCGCCTGCTCGACGCCGGCGCGAGCCAGGATGTCCGGGTGCGAGCCCCAGCCCACCACGCCGCGTACGTCGAGCTGCTCGGTGACGGCCTGGATGCGGCGGGCGTCGGAATCGATGATCGACACATCGTTCTGCTCACCGGCGAGGCGCTCGGCGATGCCGAAACCCACCTGCCCTGCCCCGCAGATCACGACCCTCATGGAGCCCCCCTTGCCTGCCGGAACCCGCCGGTTCCGGCTCCCCCGCGTCCCGTTCACCGCGCTTGTCCGGCCATCAGCCGGCAAAGCCCCCGCGCGACCGCCCGATTCCGCCTGAAGCTAGGCGTTTCGGAAGCCGATGACGAGTCCGCCTGCGGACCGTCATCCCTCTTTAGCCGACCCCCAGCGCCTTCAGCTTCCGGTGCAGGGCCGAGCGCTCCATGCCCACGAACTCGGCCGTGCGCGAGATGTTGCCACCGAAACGGTTGATCTGCGCTGCGAGATACTCGCGCTCGAACACCTCTCGCGCCTCGCGCAGCGGCAGGCCCATGAGGTGCTCGCCGCCGTTACCGTTGGGCAGGCTCGGCACCAGGGCGCCCACGTCCTGCGGCAGCATAGCAGCGGTGATGGTGGCCTCGGGATCGCCACCGGCCAGAATCAGCAGCCGCTCCACATTGTTGCGGAGCTGGCGCACGTTGCCCGGCCAGTCGTGGCTCTGGAGCACCGCCATGGCATCGTCGCCGATGGGGCGGCGCGGCATGCCCGTGGTCTGGGAAATGGTGTCCATGAAGAATTCCACGAGGTCGGGAATATCCTCGCGTCGCTCGGCCAGGGGCGGAACGCGGATCGGCACCACCGAGAGGCGGTGGTAGAGATCCTCACGGAAGAGCCCCCTGGCAATCTCGTCCTCCAGGTTGCGGGCGGTGGACGAGATGATGCGCACATCCACGCTCACCTTCTCGTTGGAGCCGATGCGCGTGAAGATCTGTTCCACCAGCACTCGCAGCACGCGATTCTGGGTCTCGCGCGACATGTCGGCGATCTCATCCAGGAACAGCGTGCCCCCTTGCGCTTCCTCAAGGGCACCGCGCTTGGCCTCGCGGCCGTCGCCTTCGGCTACTCCGAACAGCTCGTATTCCAGCCGCTCCGGAGTGATGGCCGCGGAATTGAGCACCACGAACGGCCCCTGGGCGCGGCCGGATGCGGTGTGGATCATCCGCGCGGCGAGCTCCTTGCCGGAACCGGAGGGGCCGACGATGAGGATGCGGCTGTTGGTGGGCCCCACACGCTCGATGGTCGACTTCAGTTGCTGGATGGCGCTGGAGCGGCCGATCAACGCCCGCGCGTGGGGCGCGAGCTGCTTCAGCTCTTTCAGCTCCCGCTTGAGGCGAAGCGTCTCCAGGGCGCGCTCGGCCACCATCACCAGGCGATCGGCGTTGAAGGGCTTCTCGATGAAGTCGTAGGCGCCGCGCTTGATGGCGGCGACCGCGGTCTCGATGTTGCCGTGGCCGGAGATCATCACCACCGGAACATCCGGATATTGCGTCTTGATCTCGTTCAATAATTCCAGGCCGTCGAGCCGGCTGCCCTGCAGCCAGATGTCGAGGAAGATGAGGTTGGGGCGGCGGGCGGCGATGGAGGCGAGCGCGCCGTCGGCATCGCGCGCGGTGCGGGCGGAATAGCCCTCGTCCTCCAGTATGCCGGCCACCAGCTCGCCGATATCGGCCTCGTCGTCGACGATGAGGATGTCCATGGCCATGTCTCAGGCTCTCCCGGAAGCAGGTGCGGAAGGCGGCGTCTCCGCCGCCGGGGCGCTGCCGCCCGGCTGGCCGTCGACCCGCAGGCGCAGGCGGATCCATGCGCCGCGCCCTTCCGGTGAATCGTTGAGTTCGATGGAGCCGCCGTGCTCCTCCATGATCTTGCCCACGATGGCGAGGCCGAGGCCCGTGCCCTTCTCGCGGGTGGTCACGTAGGGTTCCAGCAGCCGGTTACGCTTGTCCTGGGGCAGGCCCATGCCGTTGTCGATCACGTCGACGACGAGGTCCTCACCCACCTGTTCCGCCTTGACCTTGATGCGCGGTGCGGCGCGCTCATTTTCTGGAACACCATCAATAGCTTCTGCCGCATTCTTCAGAATATTGGTGAGGGCCTGAGAGACCAGCCGGCGGTCGTAGCGGGCCGGCAGGGCGGTGGGGAGTTCGGTCTCGAAGGTGATGGCGGGGTGCCCCACCCGCATCAGGAACACTGTCTGGCGGATGGTCTCCGCAAGGTCCTGCGCGTCCACCACCGGCTTTGGCATGCGGGCGAACGACGAGAACTCGTCCACCATGCGGCCGATGTCTCCCACCTGGCGGATAATGGTATCCGTGCACTGGTCAAACACGTCGCGATCCTGGGTGATGTGACGCCCGTACTTGCGCTTCAGCCGCTCGGCGGAAAGCTGGATGGGCGTGAGCGGATTCTTGATCTCGTGGGCGATGCGCCGCGCCACGTCGGCCCAGGCGGAGGTGCGCTGGGCGGTAATGAGGGCGGTGATGTCATCGAGGGTGACGACCCAGCCGTGGTCCGCCTCGGAGGACTGCTCGGTGGTGACGCGCATGGCGAACACCCGTTCGCGCCCCTCGCGCTGAAGGGTGATGTTGCCCTGCACGATGCGCTGGCCGGCATGCTCGGCTTCCGCGATCAGCGCCGCCGTCTCCGGCACCACTTCCGCGAGCTTGCAGCCGAGGGCCTCCGCCTCGCTGAGGCCGAGCAGCCGTTCCGCCGAGCGATTGAGGATGGTCACACGCTCCTCGGCGTCGAGGCCGATCACCCCCGCGCCGACACCGGCGAGCACCGCCTCCGTGAACCGGCGGCGGCTGTCCATCTGGTCGCGCGCGCGCACGATGTCGTTGCGCTGGGTCTTCAGCTCCGAGGTCATGGTGTTGAAGGTCTCGGCGAGGCTCGCGAGGTCGCCTTCAGACTTGTGCACGGGCACCTGCACGTCGAGATTGCCGCCGGCCACCCGCTCGGCCGCCCACATCAGCCGCCGGATGGGCGCCACCAGCCAGCGGGCGAAATTGATGGCGAGCCACACCGCCGACAGCAGCACGATGAGCGTGACGAGCGCGTACATCAGCCCGAAGGCAAGCTGCACGTTGAAGCGCCGCTCCTCCAGCGCCCGGTAGTCCATCAACGTCTCGTGGGTGACCTTCAGGTAGCCGATGACGCGTGGGTCGATGGGGCGCGCCACGTAGAGGAACAAATCGTCGAAATTGCCGAGCGGCACCACCGCGCCCACGAAGTCGGCATCAGAGGGCAGGTAGATGATGGGTTGCTCGGAATTGGCGTCGTTGATGGCGATGTTGTCGGGCACCAGGTACTCGCGCTCGGTGCGCAGGTTCGCCCGCTCCACGGTGGTCAGGTCGCGCCGGATGATCTGCGCGCCCGGCACGTTCCGCAGCGCCGCCTGGGCGGTGAAGATCTGCAGGAACTTTTCCTTGTCGCTGTCGTAGAGCGACCGCAGGCGAGAGATGTCGTTGGCCATGGCGAGGACGTCGCCGCGGATGGAAAGCGCGTGCTCGCGCAGATAGTTCTGCGCCACCGAGCCCGCGGTGGCGACAATGTTCTGGGTGCGCGTGGAGAAATAACGGTCGAGGGTCCGATCAAGCGTCAGGCTCGCCACGATGGCCACCACTACCGCCGGCACTGTGGCGATGACGGCGAACAGCCCGACGATGCGGATCAGCAGCCGGGCCGCCGCCCGGCCGCGCGCCCGCTCACGGAAGATGCCCCACAGCTCGCGGCCGATGATGGCGAGCAGTGCCAGCCCTGCCACCCCGCACCCGGTCAGCACCCCCACCACCACCTGGGGCGTGGGCACGATCCGCGTCAGGCCCATGAGAATGAGGAAGGCCGCGACCGCCAGCGCCAGCGAGAGGGCCACCACGGCGGGAGCGAACATGCGCGCCAACATCCTGCGGCGGGGCTTGAGCAGCCCCTTGGCGTCGTCGGCCGGCGGTTCGATCATGTGTCGGTCGTCCCTCGGATTCCGTTTGATCCCATGCCCCGCGACTCATCGCCCGGCATGACATGCAGCCGGCGATGCAGTGGAACGACACTGGTGCAAAAATGTGACATTCGCCAGAGAGGCGGCAAGTTGTACCCAGCCGCAGTGGGGCGGAAGGTAGCCGGCGGTATCGCCTGGGTGTTGCATGCCGGTGACGCCGGACAGGCCGGAAAAGGCCGGACCCACGCGCATCAAGGCCCGGCGCGATGCACGGTAGGCGGCGCGCGTAGGTCCACCGGGTTCAGACGCGGCCAAAATTCGGCACCCGCGCGGCTTGCCTCCCTCACCAGAGACAAGGGCGCGAAAGCCGGCCGGCCGGGCGTGCTTGCAGCGCCCGGCCGCTTCTCACCGGCTGGTGCGGATGACCTGGATGTCGAGGTCGCGGATCTTCTTGCGCAGGGTGTTGCGGTTGAGGCCGAGCAGCTCCGCCGCCTTGATCTGGTTGCCCCGCGTGGCCGCAAGCGCTGCGGAAAGAAGGGGATATTCCACATCCTTCAGAATGCGGTGATAGAGGCCGGGCGGCGGCAGGTCCTCTCCAAAGCCGGCAAAATAGTTGTTCAGGTGCCGCTCCACGGAAGCCGAGAGAGTGGCGTCCACCGGCCCCTCCTCCGTCAGCGCGCTAGGCATCGGCTCGGAAAGCTCCGCGTCGATGATGGCGGTGGTGATGACCTCCTGCGGATAAAGTGCCGCCAGGCGCCGCACCAGGTTTTCCAGCTCGCGCACGTTGCCCGGCCAGCGGTAGCGCTTCAGCCGGTCGAGCGCGGCGGCGTCGATCTGCTTGGCCGGCAAACCTTCCCGCTCCGCCTGCAGGAAAAAGTGCCGCACGAGGTCGGGCACATCCTCGGAGCGTTCGCGCAAGGGTGGAAGACGCAGCGGCACCACATTGAGGCGGAAGAACAAATCCTCGCGGAACAACCCCTGCTGGATGAGCGTGCGCAGATCCTTGTTGGTGGCGGCGATGATGCGCACGTCGGTCTTGATGGGGGTGCGCCCGCCAACCGTCGTGTATTCGCCCTGCTGGAGCACGCGCAGCAGACGGGTCTGCGCCTCCATGGGCATGTCGCCGATCTCGTCCAAAAACAGGGTGCCGCCCTCGGCCTGCTCGAAGCGGCCGGGGTTGCGCGTGGTGGCGCCTGTGAACGAGCCCTTCTCGTGGCCGAACAGCTCCGACTCGATGAGGTCGCGCGGGATGGCCGCCATGTTGATGGCCACGAACGGACCTGTGCGCCGCTTGCCGTAATCGTGGAGCGCGCGCGCCACCAGCTCCTTGCCAGTGCCGCTCTCGCCCACGATCATCACGGTCAGGTCGGTCTGCATCAGCCGGGCGAGCAGGCGATAGATTTCCTGCATGGCCGGCGAGCGGCCCACCAGCGGAATGTTGTCCTGCTCCTCGGGCAGGAGCACGGCGCTGTCGCCCTTCTTCGGCTCCGCGAGGGCGCGCCCGACGATGGAGATCAGCTCCTTCAGGTCGAACGGCTTGGGCAGGTATTCATAAGCGCCGCGCTCGGAAGCGCGGATGGCGGTCATGAAGGTGTTCTGCGCGCTCATGACGATGACGGGCAGGTCCGGCCGCGCCTTCTTGATGCGCGGCAGGAGGTCGAATGCGTTCTCGTCGGGCATCACCACATCGGTGATGACGAGGTCGCCATCACCCTGGCTCACCCACCGCCAGAGGGTCGCTGCGTTGCCGCAGGAGCGCACTTCATATCCGGCCCGCGACAGGGCCTGATTGAGCACGGTGCGGATCGCGGCGTCGTCGTCGGCGACCAGGATGCTTCCGGTGGGCATGGACACCTCAGTTGGCCTCTCGGGAGGCGCTCTTGCCGCGATACATGGGCAGGAGCACGCGGAATGTGGTGCGGCGCGGCTGGCTCTCGCATTCGACGATGCCGCCGTGGTCGCCGATGATCTTCGCGACCAAAGCAAGTCCGAGGCCACTGCCGGTGGGCTTGGTGGTTACGAATGGGTCGAAGAGATGGGGCACGAGATCCTCGGGGACACCCTTGCCGTTGTCACGCACGCAGAACTCGAGCGGCAGGCTCACCCTGGAGGAGGCGCCGGGGACGGTGAGCCGCACGCCAGGCCGGAAAGCCGTGGTGAGCTGGATCTCGCCGTCCGGATCGCCGTCGATGGCCTCCGCCGCATTCTTCACCAGATTGAGGAAAACCTGGATCAGCTGGTCGCGGTTCGCGAACACCGGCGGCAGGGAGGGGTCGTATTCCTCCACGAAACGGATGTTGCGGCCGAAGCCGCTCATGGCCAGCGTGCGCACATGTTCCAGCACCGCATGGATATTCACCGGCTCGCGCTCCACCGGGCGCTCGTCGGAGAACACCTCCATGCGGTCCACCAGCTTCACGATGCGGTCCGCCTCGTCGCAGATGAGGCGGGTCAGGGCCCGGTCCTCGTCGCCGGCGGACTGTTCCAGGAGCTGCGCGGCGCCACGGATGCCGGAGAGCGGGTTCTTGATCTCGTGCGCCAGCATGGAGGCGAGCGCGCTCACCGAGCGGGCGGCGCCGCGGTGGGTGAGCTGGCGGTCCATCTTGTCGGCGATGGTGCGCTCCTGGAGCATCACCACCACGTGGTCCGGCCGCTCCGAGACGGGCGCCACATGGATGTCCACGATGCGCTCGCCACCGTTGCGCGGCGTGCCGAGGTCCACGCGATACTCGTTCACCGGCGCGCCGCGCTGGCGCACCTGCTCAATGAGGCCGAGCAGCGGCGTGCCGAACGGTACGAACTCCGTGAACGGCCGGCGCCGCAGCAGCGGCGCGCTGACCTCGAAGAAGGCTTCCGCCGCCGTGTTCGCGTCCACCACGTGGCCGGTATCAGAGATGGTGAACAGCGGATGGGGCACGGCGTCCAGGATGGCCCGCGTGAGGCACGTTTCCTGGTCCTGCTGCAACTTGTTCTTGTTGGTCATCTTCCTGGCTTCGGCCGTCATGCCGCAGCCCTCCACATGAGTTCGTCATAGGCGGCGGCAATGTCCGCCTTCACGGCAACCGGGTCTTCGGACGTGAGCAGGCGCGCGCGCCAGCGCCGGGTCCATTCCCCGCCGGGCCCTCCGGCGGCGTCGAGCGCCCAGCCCACATGCTTGCGCGCCTGGCGCAGGCCAAGGCCGACGCCGTAGAGCGCGAGCCACGCCTCGTAGAGCTCCAGCAGGATGTCGCGCTGCGCGGCAAGCGGCGGGTCCTGAGGGACATGCCCGTCCGAAAGCGCGTGGGCCACCTGGCCGGGAAACCACGGGCGCCCCTGCGCGCCGCGGCCGATCATCACCCCGTCGGCACCGGAGGCGGCGAGCATGGACACGGCATCCTCCGCGCGCACGAGATCGCCGTTCGCAATCACGGGGATGGTCACCGCCGCCTTCACCGCCCGGATGGCCGACCAGTCGGCCCGGCCGGTGTAGAATTGGCAGCGGGTGCGCCCGTGCACCGTCACCATCGCGAGGCCCGCCGCCTCGGCCATGCGAGCCAGAGCCACGGCGGTGGGGCCGGCCTCGTCCCAGCCGAGGCGCGTCTTGACGGTTACGGGCACGTTCACCGCCGCGCGCACCGCATCGAGAATGCGGCCGGCAAGCGGCAGGTCCCGCAGCAAAGCGGCGCCGGCTGCGCCCGTGGTGACGCGCTTCGTCGGGCAGCCCATGTTGATGTCGATGAGGCCGGCGCCGGCGGCCTCGGCCACGCGCGCCGCCTCGCCCATCCAATAGGGGTCGTTGCCGGCGATCTGCACGGCATGGAGCGCGACGCCCTCGCCTTCAGCGCGCAGCACCATCTCAGGGTGCCCCTCCAGCAGGGCGTTGCTCGCCACCATCTCGGAAACCGCGAGCCCCGCGCCATGACGCAGCGCCATGCGCCGCACGGGCGCATCGGTGATGCCGGCCATGGGGGCGAGGATGACCGCATTGGGCAGGATGTGCGGACCAATCCGCAGCATCGTGCACGGGGATATGTTGGGCGAAAGGGCGTCGTTTTGATGCACAGAAAATGGGCCGGGTGAACGCTGCCTATATCTTAGACATTTGTATCGACCATGCAAGTGCACTGTGCGCAGATGTGCAGCGCGGCACCAAATGCGTTCACACGCCCCATCCGAGCCGCTGCCCTTGCGCACGTGCGGCGGGCGGGCTTGAAAGGCGCCGGAAAGACGCGGCCCACGACGCCTCGACGCACACGATCTCCGGAAAGACACGCCCATGAACAATCCCAGGCGCTGCATCGCCATCGTGGTCGCTGCCGGCCGCGGCACCCGCGCCGGCGGGCCCCTGCCCAAACAGTACCGCATGCTGGGCGGCGAATCCGTCCTGCGGCGCACGCTAAGGCGGTTCGCGGAGCATCCGGACATCACCGGGGTGCTCGCCGTCATTCATAAGGATGATTCGGACCTCTTTGCGGAAGCCGCGCGGGATTTGCCCAAGATGCTGGCACCCGTGGCCGGTGGCGCCACCCGCCAGGATTCGGTGCGGGCGGGGCTGCGGGCCATCTCCGCCCAATCCCCGTGCAGTGTTCTCGTGCATGATGCCGCCCGCCCCTTCGTCTCTCCGGCTTTGATCTCGCGTGCCACTGAGGCCGCGGGCCGCTATGATGCCGCTATTCCCGTGCTGGCCGTCACCGACACCATCAAGGCGGTGAGCGACACAGGCTTCGTTGCCACCACGCTGGATCGGGCCGCGCTGCGCACCGTGCAGACGCCACAGGCGTTCGATCTCGACGCGCTGGCCATCGCCCACGAGGCGGCCGCTGCGGCGGGCATCACCCACCTCACCGACGACGCGGCGGTGATGGAATGGGCCGGCCACTCGGTGGCGACCTTCGAAGGGGAGAGCATAAACGTGAAGCTCACATCCGCGGAAGATCTCGCACGGGCAGAGCGCGCGGCTGGCGTCGGCGCCCTCTCAGACCTGCCTGACGTGCGCATGGGCACCGGCTTCGACGTCCATGCCTTTGCCCCTGGCGACCATGTGATGCTGGGCGGCATCGCGATTCCCCACGGCTTCGCCCTGGCCGGGCATTCGGACGCGGACGTGGGCCTCCATGCGCTCACCGATGCGATTCTGGGTGCGCTTGGGGATGGCGACATCGGCTCCCATTTCCCGCCCTCCGATCCGCAATGGAAGGGCGCCTCCTCCGACCGCTTTCTCGCCCACGCGGCGCACCTCGTGGCGGCGCGCGGCGGGCGCATCGCCCATCTCGACCTCACCATCATCTGCGAGGCGCCGAAGGTCGGTCCGCACCGCGAGGCCATCCGCGCCGCGGTGGCGCGCATCGCCGGCGTGCCCGTGAGCCGGGTGAGCGTGAAGGCCACCACCACCGAGAAGCTCGGCTTCACCGGCCGGCGGGAGGGCATCGCCGCCATAGCCGGCGCCACCATCCGCCTGCCCTTCACGGAGGACGACGCATGATCGATGCCGAGACCTATGCCACCGCTGAGATGGTGCTGGATGCGTTTCGCGAGCGGGGCTGGACCATCGCGACCGCCGAATCGTGCACCGGCGGCCTTGTCGCCGGGGCGCTCACCGCTGTGCCGGGCTCGTCCGACGTGGTGGACCGGGGCTTCGTGACCTATTCCAACACGGCCAAGATGGCGATGCTGGGCGTGCGGGAGACGATCCTTGCCGCCCATGGCGCGGTGAGCCGCGAGACGGCCTGCGCCATGGCCGAAGGCGCCCGCGCTGCGGCAGGCGTGAACGCCGCCGTCTCCACCACCGGCGTTGCCGGGCCTGGGGGCGGCTCTGAGGAGAAGCCGGTGGGGCTGGTGCATTTCGCCTGCGTCCGCCCGGATGGCACCCTGCGCCATTGCGAAATGCGCTTCGGCGACCTCGGCCGCGCCGAGATCCGCCGCCGCGCGGTGCTGGTGGCGCTGAGCCTGCTGGCGGAGGCTGCCCGGTAGCGCGGGGATTTCAGCCCCATATCCGCCGGCACCTTGACAGTGCCCGGGGTACAGCCTCTCCTCGCCCTAAATCACAGAACGAAGGAGGAGATTCATGCCCCAGACCATCACCCGCGGCTACAAGGCGCTGCTGGCGGAAGCCAATTCCCGTGTCGAGGCGCTGCCCCCTCAGGAAGCGGCGCGACTCATGGAGGAAGGCGCAAGCGTGCTGGTGGACGTGCGCGACCCGCGGGAACTGGAGCGCGAGGGGCGCATTCCCGGCGCCTTCCATTGCCCGCGCGGCATGCTGGAATTCTGGATCGACCCGGAAAGCCCCTATTTCAAGCCCGTGTTCGCAGAGGACAGGACCTTCATCTTCCTGTGCGCGGGCGGCTGGCGCTCGGCGCTGAGCGCCGCCACGGCCATGGACATGGGGCTGAAGCCGGTGAAGCACGTGGAAGGCGGCTTCAAGGCGTGGCGGGAAGCCGGTGCGCCGATGGAGCCGAAATAGCCTTCAGGCCTTCCGGAACACCTCGTCCGCCCGCGCCTCGAACGCATCGGCGAAGCGGCGGAAGGCGGCGTCGAACATGGCGCCCATGAGCAGACCCAGCGCGCGGGAGCGGAATTCGTAGGAGATGAAGAACTTCACCTCGGATTCGCTTTCGCCGCGCGGCAGGAATTCCCAGCGGTTGTCGAGCCGGCTGAACGGGCCGTCGAGATATTCCACGTGGATGGCGAGGCGCGGGCGGTCGAGCATGACCCGCGAGGCGAAGGTCTCGCGGATCATCTTGTAGGCGACGGTCATGTCCGCCACCAATATCTCCACGCCGTCCTCGGAGCGGGTTCGCCGCTTCACGCGCAGCGCCGCGCACAGGGGCACGAACTCGGGGTAGCGCTCCACGTCGGCCACGAGGTCGAACATGTCAGCGGCGGCGTGCTTCACACGCCGCGCGTTGGAAAAGGAAGGCACGGTCGCTCAGGCCCGCCGCAGCTTGGCGGCGCGGGCCTCGCGCAGCTTGGCAAAATCCTCGCCCGCATGGTGGGACGAACGGGTGAGCGGGCTCGACGACACCATCAGGAAGCCCTTGGCGAAGGCCACCGTCTCATAGGCCTTGAACTCGTCCGGCGTCACGAACTTCTCGACCTTGTGGTGCTGCCGGGTGGGCTGCAGGTACTGGCCGATGGTGATGAAGTCCACCTCCGCCGAGCGCAGGTCGTCCATGAGCTGGAGCACCTCGTTCCGTTCCTCGCCCAGGCCCACCATGATGCCGGACTTGGTGAAGATGGAAGGGTCGAGCTCCTTCACCTTCTGCAGCAGGCGCAGGGAGTGGAAATAGCGCGCACCCGGCCGCACGGTCAGGTACTTAGAGGGCACGGTTTCCAGATTGTGGTTGAACACGTCCGGCTTGGCGGCGACCACCACCTCCAGCGCCCCATCCTTGCGCAGGAAGTCGGGCGTGAGAATCTCGATGGTGGTCTTCGGGCTCGCGACGCGGATGGCGGCGATGGTGCGGGCAAAATGCTCCGCCCCGCCATCCGCCAGGTCGTCGCGGTCCACAGAGGTGATGACCACGTGGGAGAGCCCCAGGCGTCCCACCGCATCGGCCACCTTCTCGGGCTCTTCCTGGTCGAGCGGCCCCGGCAGGCCGGTGCGCACGTTGCAGAAGGCGCAGGCGCGGGTGCACGTGTCGCCCATGATCATCATGGTGGCGTGCTTCTTTTCCCAGCACTCGCCGATGTTGGGGCAGCCGGCTTCCTCGCACACGGTGTGCAGGCCGTTGGCGCGCACGATGCCTGCGGTCTCAGACCAGCCGGCCGAGCCGGGCGCCTTCACGCGGATCCATTCCGGCTTGCGCTGCACCTCGGTGAGAGGCTTATGCGCCTTCTCCGGGTGGCGGGGACGGTTCAGCGTGTTGATCACATTGACCATGGCGTTGTCCAACTTCATGCGGTTGCCGGCGCGCGGCCAACCGATCTCCCGGCGTGTGGGGGGAGCTTTTCCATATAGGCGAGCGCCCTCCCCCGCGCCACCCGCCCGTTCGGCCCAAGCCTCCCGCTAGCGGGAGCGGATGGCGCGCCAGCCCCAGAGCAGGATGATCGCGCCCACGATGGCGGCGACCAGCGTGCGGAAGAAGCCGAACACCGGAATGGCAAGCTGGGTCGCCAGCCATCCGCCGAGGAACGATCCCAGGATGCCCACCACCAGATTGGTGAGAAGCCCGTGGTTGCTTTCCGTCACCCGCTCCGCCACCCAGCCGGCGATGACGCCGATAAGCAGCATGGAGAAGAAGCCGACGCCCGGCTGGTTCAGGAATGCGTAGGTTTCGGTATCCATCCTCGCCCCCCGCGTCACCTTTGCCGGCCCAAAAGACGCGGCTTTCCTTCTTAACCGAAAATCCGCGCGGGCGCAGCGGTGGGCGGTGCCCAGGCGCCGCTGCGCCTCCTTCTTCAGATGTGGATGGCGCGGCCGTAGGCGGCCATGACGCTCTCGTGCATCATCTCCGAGAGGGTCGGGTGCGGGAACACCGTGTGGATCAGCTCCTCCTCGGTGGTCTCCAGGTTCATGGCCACCACGAAGCCCTGGATCAGCTCGGTCACCTCCGCCCCCACCATGTGAGCGCCCAGAAGCTCGCCGGTCTTGGCGTCGAAGATGGTCTTGACCAGCCCGTCCGGCTCGCCGAGCGCGATGGCCTTGCCGTTGCCAATGAAGGGGAAGCGGCCCACCTTGACCTGCCGTCCGGCTTCCTTCGCTTTCTTCTCGGTGAGACCCACGGAGGCGATCTGCGGCATGCAATAGGTGCAGCCGGGGATCTTGCCCTTGTCCATGGGATGGGTGTGGAGGCCCTTGATGGTCTCCACGCAGATGACACCTTCATGCTCGGCCTTGTGCGCCAGCATGGGCGCGCCGGCGATGTCACCGATGGCGTAGACGCCGGGCACGTTGGTGCGGCCATAGCCGTCGATGGCGATGATGCCGCGCTCGTGCTTCACGCCGATGGCTTCGAGCCCCAGGCCCTCCACATTGCCCACCACGCCCACGGCCGAGATCATGCGCTCCACCGCGATGTCGTGCTTGGCGCCCTTCTCGTCCACCACATGCACGGTGAGGCTGTCGGCGTGCTTGGTGACGCCCGCCACCTTGGCGCCGGACATGATCTTCATGCCCTGCTTCTCGAAGCGCTTGCGGGCGATGGCGGCGATCTCCTCGTCCTCCACCGGCAGGATCTGCGGCAGCACCTCCACCACCGTCACTTCCGCGCCCATGGTGCGGTAGAAGGAGGCGAACTCGATGCCGATGGCGCCGGAACCCATCACCAGCAGGCTCTTGGGGGTCTTCTCCGGCACCAGGGCGTCGAAATAGGTCCAGATCAGCTTCTTGTCGGGCTCCAGGCCCGGCAGAGCGCGCGGGCGGGCGCCGGTGGCGACGATGATGTGCTTCGCCTCATAGTCGCCGCCGCCCTTGGCGCCCTTGGGCGGGTTGGCGGCCGCCTCCACCTTCAGCTTGCCGGGGGCAGCGAAGGTGGCCTTGCCCCAGATCACGTCGACCTTGTTCTTGTTCAGCAGGAAGCCCACCCCGGTGGCGAGCTGGGAGGACACCCCGCGCGAGCGCTTCACCACGGCAGCAATGTCGAAGGAGGGCTTCTCCACCGACAGGCCGTAGTCCTTCGCATGCTCCATGTAGTGGTAAATCTCTGCCGAGCGCAGCAGAGCCTTGGTGGGGATGCAGCCCCAGTTGAGGCAGATGCCGCCCAGGTGGCTCTTTTCCACCACGGCAGTCTTGAAGCCGAGCTGCGCGGCGCGGATGGCGGCCACATAGCCGCCGGGGCCGCCGCCGATGACGATGATGTCGTAGGTATCCGCCATGGGAGCCTCCTCGCAATGCCGCCGCGCCGCGCGCCTTCGGCAGGGTCAGGGATTAGGGTGCAGGGATCTGGGGTGAAGAAAGGGGAAGCCGGCCCGCGGCGCGAGCCTCGGCCAAAGCGCCGAGCGCCCGCTCGAACAGGGTGAGGTCGCGGAACGGCTCCGCGGCGGGGGTCTCGGCCTGGATCACCGGCAGGCGGCTCGCCTCGAGCGCCTCGGCCAGCATCAGATTGTCGAAATGGCCGAAGTCCTCCACATGGAGCCCGTCGGCCAGGAACGTGTGCGCCCCGCTTTCCTCCGCGCGCCCGATCGCCCCGTGCGCGCGGTGCAGGAGCTCGCCCGGCGCGTTGCTGTAGGCGGCCACCGGCTTGCCCAGGGCGAAGGCGAAGCCCACCTCGAACGCGGTGCCGGGATCGGCGCTGATGCCGCGGAACGGCGTGAGATTGGCCAGCACCGCATCGGCGGCGCGCATCAGGGAGAGATTGTTGGCGAAGATGGTGCGGGAGAGCGTACCCCCCTCGTCCACCAGCAGTGGCTCGCCGTCGATGGGGAAGAGGCCGGTGAAGCCGAACCGGGCGCACAGCTCCAGCTTGCGCCGGCCGATCTCGCGCGCATCATCGAGGAAGACTTCGGGGCCGGCGAGATAAAGCTTCATCAAGGTCGCCCTTCAACACGGTCGCGCTGCCGCCGGAACCTTCGCTTGCTCGGGTCCCCAGGCCCGCGCCGCCTGCGCGAAAGGTCATGCCCTTCGGCGTGACATGCGGCGCTCGCCGCGTTCCGGCGAGCCGGGCTGCGGCGAGCGCGAAGCTCACTTGGAAAGGATGGCGTAAAGCTCGTCCTTGAGCTGCATGCGCGCGCGGCGCATGGCCTCCACTTCCTCGTCGCCGGTGGGCTCCACGTCGGTCTCTGCGCGGTGCACCTTGCCGTTCACCTCGTGATAGGCGTCGTAGAGCTTCGCGAAATGCGCGTCGCTCGTCTTCAGGGACTGGATCTTCGCGGCATATTCCGGGAAGTCGGAGGCGAGCTCGTGGGGCGTGTTGCTCATTTTCATTCACCTGTGTTGGGCGCCGCCGGCTGATTGGCGCCGCCAGTCATCGCAGAGCGCCGGGTGGGCGCATGCGGCACGCGGGTCGCGCGCCGCATGCGCCTTATACCAGCCCGGCGCGGAGGAAAATCTGCCCCGCCGGGCTGTTGACGCGCTCATGCACGCGCCGTCACACCAGCATGGACATGGGCTTTTCGATGAAGCCCTTGAACGCCGCCAGCAGCTCGGCGCCCAGGGCGCCGTCCATCACCCGGTGGTCGCAGGTCATGGTGACGGTCATCTGCGTCACCACCTTCATCTCCCCACCGCGCGCCACCACCCGCTGCTCGGAGGCGCCGATGGCGAAGATGGAGGCCTGCGGCGCGTTGATGATGGCCGTGAAGTTACGGATGCCCATCATCCCCAGGTTCGATACCGAGGACGAGCCGCCGGAATATTCCTCCGGCTTCAACTTCTTGGCGCGGGCGCGGGTGGCGAGGTCGCGCATCTCGTTGGAGATGACGGAGATGGTCTTCTGCTCCGCCTTCTTCACCACCGGGGCGTAGAGGCCGCCGTCGATGGCCACCGCCACGCCGACATCCGAGTGCTTCATGCGCAGGATGCGATCCTCGGCCCACACCGCGTTGCAGGCCGGCACCTTCTGGAGCGCGAGGGCCAGCGCCTTGATGATGAAGTCGTTCACCGAGACGCGGTAGCCGGGCTTGCCGTCCTTGTCCTTGGGGGCGTTGGCGTTCACCTGCTCGCGCAAAGCGGAGAGATCGTCGAGGTCGCAATCCACCGTCAGGAAGAAGGTGGGCGTCACCTGCTCGCTCTCCACCAGGCGGCGGGCGATGGTCTTGCGCATGCCGTCGAGCTGGACTTCGTCATAGGAGCCGGGCTCGAACAGAGCCTTGACCTGCTCCACGCCGGGCGCGGCGGCAAGGGCGGCCTTGGGCGCGGCAGCCGGGGCAGCGGCGGGAGCCGAGGCGGCGACGGGCGCAGGTGCTGCCTTGGCCCCCGGCTGGGCCGCCTCGATGTCGCGGGCGATGATGCGGCCGTGGGGCCCGGAGCCGGCGACAGCCGCGAGATCCACGCCCTTGTCCTTGGCAAGGCGCCGCGCCAGCGGCGAGGCGAACACGCGACCGGCCGAGGAGGCCGCAGCAGGCGCGGCGGCAGGCGCCGGAGCTGCCGCAGGAGCATTCGCAGCCGGAGCGCTCGGGGCGGAGGGGGCCGGCGCCGGGGGAGTGGCGGGCGCTCCGCCCTGCCCTGCCGAGGCCGCGACCGCCTTCGGGTCCTCGCCCTCGGCCGCCAGCACGGCGATGAGCTGGTTCACCGGCACATCCTGGGCGCCTTCCGGCACCAGGATCTTGGCCAGCACGCCCTCGTCAACGGCCTCCACCTCCATGGTGGCCTTGTCGGTCTCAATCTCGGCGATCACGTCGCCGGACTTCACCGTATCGCCTTCCTTCTTGACCCACTTGGCGAGGTTGCCCTTCTCCATGGTGGGGGAAAGGGCGGGCATCAGGATATCGATGGGCATCGCGGAACCCCTCAGCGATAGGTCACGGCGCGGACGGCCTCGATCACCTCGGCGACCGACGGCAGGGCGAGCTTCTCGAGATTGGCGGCGTAGGGCATGGGCACGTCCTTGCCGGTCACGCGCAGCACCGGGGCGTCGAGATAGTCGAACGCCTTGTCCATGAGCTGGGCGGCGATCTCGGCGCCGATGCCGGACTGCGGCCAGCCCTCTTCCACGGTGACGCAGCGACCGGTCTTCTTCACCGATGCCACGATGGTCTCCACATCCATGGGGCGGATGGTGCGCAGGTCCACCACTTCCACCTCGATGCCCTGCTTGGCCAACTCGTCCGCCGCCTTCAGCGCATAGGTCATGCCGATGGAGAAGGAGACGATGGTGGCATCCTTGCCCGCCCGCGCGATGCGCGCCTTGCCGATGGGCAGAACATAGTCATCCAGCTTAGGCACCTCGAAGGAGTGGCCGTAGAGGATCTCGTTCTCCAGGAAAATCACCGGGTTGGGATCGCGGATGGCGGCCTTCAGCAGGCCCTTGGCATCGGCCGCCGAATAGGGGGCGACGACCTTCAGGCCCGGCACGTTGGAATACCAGGCTGCGTAATCCTGGCTATGCTGGGCGCCGACCCGGGCGGCCGCGCCGTTGGGGCCGCGGAACACGATGGAGGAACTCACCTGCCCGCCCGACATGTAATGGGTCTTGGCAGCGGAGTTGATGATGTGGTCGATGGCCTGCATGGCGAAGTTGAAGGTCATGAATTCGATGATGGGCTTCAGCCCCGCGAACGCCGCGCCCACGCCCACGCCGGCG
Source organism: Xanthobacter sediminis (assembly GCF_043195015.1). Classification (NCBI taxonomy): domain Bacteria; kingdom Pseudomonadati; phylum Pseudomonadota; class Alphaproteobacteria; order Hyphomicrobiales; family Xanthobacteraceae; genus Xanthobacter; species Xanthobacter sediminis. Next base: position 90,873 of record NZ_JBAFWH010000006.1, read on the forward strand.
AAGCCGTGCTCGGTGATGGGCGTGTCGATGACACGCCGCTCGCCGAACTCCTGCAGCAGGCCCTGGGTGATCTTATAGGCGCCCTGGTATTCGGCGACCTCCTCACCCATCACGAACACGTCGCCGTCGCGGCGCATCTCCTCGGCCATGGCATCGCGCAGGGCCTCGCGCACGGTCATGGAGACGTATTCGGTGCCGGCCGGCACCTCCGGGTCGCTCGCCGCGACGCTCACCGGCTCGGCCGCCGCCACCACGGCAGGCACAGCCACCGGCGCAGGGGCCTGCGCCACGACGGCGGGATTGACGACCGGCGCGGCGCTCACGTCCTCGCCCTCGGCGGCGATGATGGCGATGGGCGTGTTCACCGCCACGTCCTGTGTGCCCTCCGGCACCAGGATCCTGGCGAGCACGCCCTCGTCCACCGCCTCCACCTCCATGGTGGCCTTGTCGGTCTCGATCTCGGCGAGCACGTCGCCGGATTTCACCGTGTCGCCTTCCTTCTTCACCCACTTGGTGAGGTTGCCCTTCTCCATGGTGGGAGACAGGGCCGGCATGAGGACGTCGATGGCCATGGCTGTCAGCTCTTGCTCGGCGGCGCTCCGGGCACGGGGGCCTCGCCCCCCGCGGACGCGCGCGGATGTTTCTGAGGGAAGGCGGGGATCGCCGCGGCGCCCGCCACGAACGCCCGAAAGGAAATGCGGCGCATGCCACGCGCCCGGCCGTCCGCCTTCGCCGCGACTCTCCCCGCCGCCAAGGCGGCGCGCGGGGGGATCGGGCAGGCGGCGGCCATGGGCGCGCTCAGCGCAGCATGTCGGTGTAGAGCTCGGAGGGGTCCGGCTCCGGGTCGTGAGTCGCGAAATCGGCGGAGGCGGCGACGATGTCGCGGACCTCGGCGTCGATCTTCTTCAGCTCTTCCTCGGTGGCGCCGTGCTCGTTCAGCAGGCGGGTGCGCACTTGCTCGATGGGATCGTGCTCGGTCCGCATCTTCTGCACCTCCTCCTTCGACCGGTACTTGGCCGGATCGGACATGGAGTGGCCGCGATAACGGTAGGTCTGCATCTCCAGGATGTAGGGACCATTGCCCTCGCGGGCAAAGGCCAGCGCCCGCTCGCCGGCGGCGTGCACGGCGCGCACGTCCATGCCGTCCACCTGCTCGCCGGGGATGTTGAAGGACGCGCCGCGCTTGGAGAAGTCCTGCTGCGCGGAGGAGCGGGTCACCGAGGTGCCCATGGCGTATTTATTGTTCTCGATCACGTACACGACCGGCAGCTTCCAAAGCTCCGCCATGTTGAAGCTCTCGTAGACCTGCCCCTGGTTGGCCGCACCGTCGCCGAAATAGGTGACGGACACCGCGCCGTTGCCCTTGTAGCGGTCAGCGAAAGCAAGGCCGGTGCCGAGCGAGACCTGCGCGCCCACGATGCCGTGACCGCCGAAGAACTGCTTCTCGATGCTGAACATGTGCATCGAGCCGCCCTTGCCCTTGGAATAGCCGCCGCGGCGGCCGGTGAGCTCGGCCATGACGCCGTTGGGGCTCATGCCGGCGGCCAGCATGTGGCCGTGGTCGCGGTAGCCGGTGATGACCTGGTCGCCATCCTTCATGGCCATCTGCATGCCCACCACCACGGCCTCCTGGCCGATGTAGAGGTGGCAGAAGCCGCCGATGAGGCCCATGCCATACATCTGGCCCGCCTTCTCCTCGAAGCGGCGGATCAGCAGCATCTCGCGGTAGGCGGAGAGCTCGTCTTCCCTCGTGAAGGTTGCAGTCCCGCCCGCGGCTGTGGCGGCGCGTGCGGCGGATTTCCTGGGAGCCATCGGCGACCTCTGGATGCGCTGAAATCGCCGGACTCTCTAGCGCACCTTCCACCACCCGCAAAGCGCGAATTGTGGTTATTGCACCGCAACACGTTGTAAACTCTTGATTTTGAATGATTGAACTGAAAATAGGTTCAACTGTGAAATGAACTCAAACTCAGTTCATTTGCTGCGCAGCAGCACCAAATCCTTGGGGTGAATGAAGTTGAGCTGGCGCCGCCCCTCCTCATCCAGCATGTCCGGATCGAGACGGGTCGCGGCCAGCAGCGACACCTTGTTCTCGATCGCCTGCCGCTGCGCCTTCAGGGCGGCGAGCTCCGCCGTCAGGTGCTGCGCCTCCTGCTCGTAGTTGCGCTGCGCGACGATGCCGTGATCGCCCGTGTAGGCGTTATAGGCAAAGTAGGCGATGAGCGCGGCCGCCCCGATGTGCAGGGCCAGGGTGGCGAGCGCGGATTGGAGGCGGGAGCGGCTTTGCATGGCGCCATCATCGACGCTGCCGGTTTCCATGCCCTTAAGGATGGCGTGAAGAACGCCGCATTGCATCAACGCATACACCGATTGCGCATTAGCGTCTGGAAAGCGTCAGATTTGCACGGCAGAAGAGGGGCGACCGAATTTCAGGGGAGACTCACATGTCCAAGCCCGTTGTCGCCATCGTTTATCACTCCGGCTACGGCCACACGAAGGTCCAGGCCGAAGCCGTGCTCGCCGGCATCAAGGAAGTGGAGGCCGTGGACGGCGTCCTCATCTCCGTCGACGAGGTGGATTCCAAGTGGGAGGTGCTGGACGGCGCCGCCGCCATCATCTTCGGCTCGCCCATCTATATGGGCAACGTTTCCGCCGGCTTCCAGGCATTCGCCGAGAAGAGCTCCAAGCGCTGGATGTCCTTGGCGTGGAAGGACAAGCTCGCCGCTGGCTTCGTGAATTCCGGCAGCCAGAGTGGCGACAAGGCGCAGGGCCTGAATGCGCTCATCACCCTGTCCCAGCAGCACGGCATGGTCTGGGTCGGCCTGGGCCTGCACCCCGGCAACAACTCCTCCACCGCTTCCATCAACGACCTGAACCGCCTCGGCGGCTTCGGCGGCGCCTTCGCCCAGTCGAATGTGGACCAGGGCGCGGACGTGGTGCCCCCGGAAGCCGATCGCAAGACCGCCGCCCACCTCGGCAAGCGCGTGGCCGAGGCCGCCGTGCGCTGGACCCGCGGCGCCTGAGCGTCGTCCTCGCCGCTGCTGTCATGTGATGATGCCGAAGCCCGGGCGCTGCCCGGGCTTTTGCGTTTGCGCGTTCAGTCCTCCGCGCCCAGGCCGCGGCGGGCCATGTCGAGGCGTTCCGCATAGCTGCGCAGCACATGGGATTCGCTGAGCAGCCCCACCAGCCGGCGAGAGCCGGCATCGCTCACCACCGGCAATTCCTCCGCGCCGGCCCTCTCGAACGCGAGCGCGGCTTCCTTCACGTTCATGGCCGGCAGCAGCATGGCATCGGCGTGCCGGGCGACCTCACGCGCGGACGCATCAGGAGCGAAACGGGGCGCATGGGCCTCCGAGACGCGGACGATGCCGGCATATTCGCCCGCAGAGTCCACCAGCACCACGACCCGTGCCTTGCCCAGCGGGAAGGCCGCGCGAAGCGCGCCCACGGTCCCGCCCTCCGGAAAGGTCCGCATGTCCGTACGCATCATGGCGGCGACGGTGAGATCGCGCATCCAGCCCACATCCTGCGCGCCGCGGATGCTTTCGCCGCGCAGGTGCAGGCGCCAGGTGGAGAAGGAATAGCCGAAGGTTTCCCGCACCGTCAGCGAGGTCACCGCCGCCGCGCTCACCACGAGGCCGGTGAGGGTGAGATCGCCAGTCATCTCCAGCACCAGGAAGCTCATGGTGAGCGGGCCGCCGATGACGCCCACCGCCAGTGCACCCATGCCCGCCACCGCCGCGAGCTGCGGCGCGAGCCCCAGCCCCGGCATGAGGAGCTCGGCCGCCGCCGCATAGAGCTTGCCCATCACCGCCCCCAGGAACAGGGAGGCGAAGAACAGCCCGCCGCGGAAGCCGGACCCGACCGAGAGCGCTGATGCCACCACCTTGAGCGCGAAGATGGCGGCGACCGACCATGTCACCGCGCTTCCCACCTGCGCATGCAGCGCGCCGTGCCCATCCGAGAGCACTTGGGGCGAATAGAGCGCGAGGCATCCCACGGCCAGCCCCGCAAGGCCGGTGCGCAGCGGCCCCGGCAGGCGGCTGCGCGCCACCGCCCACTCCACCGCCGTCACGAGCCGCATGATCGAGATGGCCACCGCGGCCGCCACCAGCCCGAGCGCGGCGAAGGGCACGAACTGGGACGGCTCGGCCACCGGCAGGTGGGTGATGGCGAGCGAATCGGCATGCAGCCCCAGGGCCCGAGCCGTAAGCACCCCGCACATGGTGGCCGTGAGCACCGGTACGGCGGCCGGTATGGAATAGACCCCGATGATGAGCTCGAAGCCGTAGAAGGCGCCCATCAGCGGCGCATCAAAGGCCGCGCCCAGGCCGGCGGCGGCCCCTGCCCCGACCAGAATACGCATGTCGTTGCGCCGCAGGCCGAACACGCGCCCGAAGCGCGAGCCGATGCCGCCGCCGATCTGGCTGTAGCCCGCTTCCAGCCCCAGCGAGGCGCCGAAGCCGTTGGAGACCATGGTCTGCAGCGACAGGATGATGCTGTCCGTCAGCGACATGCGCCCACCGTGGAGCGCGTTGGCCTCGATGGGATCGACGATGGCATGGGGCCGCCAGTGCTTCAGCGCCAGGGCGCCGAAGCCCATCAGCAGGCCACCCGCCGCCGGCACCAGCACCAGCCAGGGCGAGACGAGCGCCGCCGAGGCGCTGAGCCGTTCGCCGGGCGAGAGTCGGAACAGCACCTCGTGCATCAGCTGCGTGCCGAAGCTCATGGCCGTCGCCGCAGCACCGGCGCACATGCCGATGAAGGCCGCGAGCACCACCACCAGCACCGCACGGGCCCGCACCTGCGCGCGCACCAGTTCCCACAGGCGAAACCAGAAGCCAAGCACCCCGCTGCGCGGCCGCGCGCCGGCATCCTGGGGCGGCGCGGCCATGGCCGGGCCCCGCCCTTAGGAGAACTTGTTCGTGCGCGGGAAGCCCTTCGGCGGCAGGCGGCCGGAGCTTGCCCGCTCGCCCTGCCAGTCGAGAAGCTCCGTCACGGTCCAGGTACGGCCGGACGTGTCCTCCCAGGTGAGGCCGCCGGCCATGGGGAACACCTTGATGTCCGAGAGCCCGCCCTCGCGATAGCGCTGCAGGCGCACACCGCGGCCGCGCGTCATCTCGACCACCTGATTGAGCGGGAACAGCAGCAACTTGCGGTTGTCGCCGATCACCGCCACCCAGTCGCCCTCCACGAAGCGCACGGCCAGCGCCGCATCCGGCGGATCGGTGACGAGCACCTGCTTGCCCTTGCGGGTGTTGGCGATGCATTCGTCCTCGCCCACCACGAAGCCCCGCCCCTCGCGGGAGGCCACCAGCAGCTTACGGCCGGGCTGGTGGGCGAAGACGGAGACGATTTCCGTTTCCTGGTCGAGGTCGATCATGAGGCGGATGGGCTCGCCATGGCCGCGCCCGCCCGGAAGCTTGGCGGCATCGAGCGTGAAGAAGCGCCCGTTGCTGGTGAACACCATGAGCTTGGAGGTGGTCTCGGCGAAGAAGGCGTGGCCGAGCGCGTCGTCAGTCTTGAACTGAAGGTTGGAGAGGTCCTGCTGGTGGCCCTTCAAGGCGCGGATCCAGCCCTTCTGCGAGACGACGACGGTGATGGGCTCGCGCTCCACCAGCGCCTCGGTAAAGGCCTCCTCGCCCAGCTCGGGAGCGGCGGCGAAGGTGGTGCGGCGCTTGCCGAGGGCGGTTTCGGGCCCATAGGTCTTGCGGGTCTCGCGGATCTCCCTGGCTATGGACTTCCACTGCGCGCCCTCGGAGCCCACCAGCTTGTTGAGGGCATCCTGCTCCTTGGAGAGGGCGTCGTGCTCCTTGCGGATCTCCATCTCCTCCAGCCGGCGCAGGGATCGCAGGCGCATATTGAGGATGGATTCAGCCTGCACGTCGCTCAGCTCGAAGGTCCGCATCAGCTCCTGCTTGGGCTCATCCTCCTCGCGAATGATGCGGATGACCTCGTCGAGGTTGAGATAGGCGATGAGGTAGCCGCCCAGCACCTCCAGCCGGTGGGCGATCTGCTCCAGCCGGTAGCGGGAGCGGCGCAGCAGCACCTCGCGCCGGTGGTCCAGCCACTCGCGCAGCGCCTCGGCGAGGGAGAGCACCTTGGGCACCTGCCCGCGCACCAGCACGTTCATGTTGAGCGGCACGCGCGCCTCAAGCTCAGTGAGCTTGAACAGGCTCTCCATGAGAACTTCGGCATCCACCGTGCGGGCACGGGGCTCCAGCACCAGGCGGATGTCCTCCGCGCTCTCGTCGCGCACATCGGCGAGCAGCGGCAGCTTCTTGTCCGTCAGCAGCTCGGCGATTTTTTCCACGAGCCGCGATTTCGCGACGCCGTAGGGAATCTCGGTGACCACCACCAGATAGGTGCCCCGGCCGGTCTCCTCCTTGTGCCAGCGCGCACGCACGCGGAACGAGCCGCGCCCGGTGGCATAGGCCTCAGCCACGCCCACGGGATCATCCACCAGCACGCCGCCGGTGGGGAAGTCCGGCCCCGGCACGTATTTCAGCAGGTCCACGGCGAGCGCGTTGGGGTGCTCCACGAGGTGCAGCGCCGCATCCAGCAGTTCCGCCGCATTATGGGGCGGAATGGAGGTGGCCATGCCCACGGCGATGCCCTGGGAGCCGTTCGCGAGCAGGTTCGGGAAGGCCGCCGGCAGCACCACCGGCTCCTCCTCGGAGCCGTCGTAAGTGGGGCGGAAATCCACCGCGTCTTCGTCGATGCCCTCCAGCAGCAGGCGGGCGGTCTCGGTGAGGCGGGCCTCAGTGTATCGCATGGCGGCGGCGTTATCGCCGTCCACATTGCCGAAGTTGCCCTGTCCATCCACCAGCGGATACCGCTGCGCGAAGTCCTGGGCGAGCCGGACCAGGGCGTCGTAGACCGACTGGTCGCCGTGGGGATGAAACTTGCCGATGACGTCGCCCACCACGCGGGCGGACTTCTTGAACGCCTGCCCCGGATCGAGCCGCAACTGGCGCATGGCGTGCAGGATGCGCCGGTGCACGGGCTTCAGGCCATCGCGCGCATCGGGCAGCGCGCGATGCATGATGGTGGAGAGCGCATAGGCGAGGTAGCGCTCCTCCAGCGCCGCCTTCAGCGCGACATTCTCGATGTTCCCGCCGGGAGGGGCGGGGGGCGGAAGAGTACGGGTGGCCATGCTTTGGCAGTACCGCGCGCCGCCCGCCCCGACAAGGCGCTTGTGCGCCGCGCCCTTGCCTCACGGAGCAACGGAGATTCACGAAAATGGCGCCGCGCGGCCACCCCGGCCCGAAATCCGCATGCTTTTGCGCAAGGTTCGGTCCCACTGCTGCCGCGCTCCTCTCCTAGCGTTCAGATGCTGGGCGCAGATCCGAAAGATCACCCGCCCTGCGCAGACACAGGAGAGGGTGATGCGAAAGATCCTTTGGGCGGCTGGGGGCATCGTCGCGCTCGGCCTGCTTGGCGCCGGAGCGCCAGCTGTATCGGCAGGGACGCTCGCCGGTGCGGCGACGACCTTGGCCGGGCCCGCCGATCTCCAGGTCCGACCCGAGAACGTCTATTGGACGAAACGCTGCTGGCAGGAGCGGCGGTGGTGGGGTGGCCGCTGGCACTGGGTCCGCCGTTGCGGCAGCGTCTGGGTCGGCGGGCCGCGTCCCGGCCCCTATTGGGGCCCCCCGGGCCCGCCGCCGCCCCGCGGGCCCTACGGGTGGTGATCGCCTGAGGCCGCATCACGCCGCCAGGCGGCAATAAAATGGCCGCGCGCCTCGGAAAAGCCGAGGTTGCGCGGCTCCAGCACCCTCCGCTGCAGGAAGAAGCCGGTGAGGCGTAGCGCATCCTCCACCTCGCCGCAGGAAGGGCGCGCGGACGCCCCCACGAGGAAGGCCGGCAGCGGCAGAAGCCGCGGGGCATAGGGCGCGCCCGCCTCGCGGCAGACGGCGCGCCCGCTCCTGGGCGAGACGTAGACGAGGTCGTCGCGCCGGCCGGTGGCGGCGCAGGCGTCCAGCTCCAGGCCGAAGCCCAGCTCTCCCAGCAACGCAAGCTCGAAGCGCGCGAGCAGCATGCCGGCGGAAGGCGCATCCTCGAACGCATCAAGGATGGCGCCAAGGGTGACGTAGAGCCCGTCCTGGGGATCACGCTCGGGCAGCAGCCGCAGCAATTGCGTGAGATGGGTGATGCCGTAGGCGGCATGCGGCGCCCGCATCACGATCTCGGCCCGGATCACCAACGGCTCCAGGGTGAAGTTGCCCATGTGCTCGTCGAGCCGGGCGCGCCAGGTGGCGCTGACGGTGTTGCCCGGCTGGAGCGTGGGCGCCTGCCGACGCGAGGCGCCGCCCCGCACCATGCCCAGATGGCGCCCGCGCCGGGCCGTGAGCAGCTCGACGATGGCATTGGCCTCGCCGTGGCGCCGCACGCCCAGCACGATGCCTTCGTCCTTCCACTCCACGGCTCAGCCCTCGGCGGGGATCACCCGCCCCTGGGGAATTCAAGCCCCATCTCGCGATAGCGCTCGGGGTCATCAGCCCAATTCTCACGCACCTTCACGAACAGGAACAGGTGCACCGGCACTTCCAGGATCTGAGCGAGCTCGGCCCGCGATTCCGAAGAAATGGTCTTGATGGCCTGCCCGTTCTTGCCGAGCGCGATCTTTCGCTGGCTCTCGCGCTCCACATAGATGGTCTGCTCGATGCGGACAGAGCCGTCGCGCAGCTCCTTCCAGCTTTCGGTTTCCACCGTCGAGCGGTAGGGCAGCTCATCATGCAGGCGCAGGAACATCTTCTCGCGCGTGATCTCCGCCGCCAGCATGCGCATGGGCGCGTCGGAGATCTGGTCTTCCGGATAGAGCCAGGGACCGGGCGGCACCGTCTCCGCGAACCAGCGGCGCACGTCCGCCACCCCGTCGCCTGTGTGCGCGGAAACCATGAACACCCGGTCGAACGGCATGCGGAAATTGATCTCCGCCGACAGGGCCAGCAGCGTATCGCGGCGGATGAGGTCGATCTTGTTGAGGATCAGCGCGCGCGGCTTACGGATTTCGGACAGCGGGGCGACCAGCGCCTCGATCTCCTCGTCCACGCCGCGCTTGGCGTCCACCAGCAGGGCGATCACGTCCGCGTCGGCAGCGTGGGTCCAGGCGCTCGCCACCATGGCCCGCTCCAGCCGGCGCTTGGGCGCGAAGATGCCGGGCGTGTCCACCAGGATGACCTGCGAGCGTCCCTCCAGCGCGATGCCGCGCACGATGGAGCGCGTGGTCTGCACTTTATGGGAGACGATGGATACCTTGGTGCCCACCAGGGCGTTGGTCAGCGTGGACTTGCCGGCGTTGGGGGCGCCGAGCAGGGCGACGAAACCGCAGCGGGTCGGGCCGGCAGGAGGCGGCGTTTTGGCTTCCGGCGCGTCGTCGTCCTCGAAATCGTCGTCGATGTCATCGTCATCGAGATCGTCGAAGCCCTCGTCACCCATGTCCTCGAGGGCAGCGTCCGCGGAGGCTGCGTGCCGCAGAGCCTCTTCCTCGTTGCTCTCAGCTCCGGCCGGAGCCGTGGTCGTGCCGGGCATGGCGGGCCCGGCCTTGCCGCGTCGCTTGTCGGTCATGCTCGGCTCGCATCCTTTTCCCACACGCCTTCCCGCACCAGGAAGGCGGCGGCGGCGGCCTTCTGCGCCGCCTGCTTGGAGTTTCCTTCCGCCTCCGCCGGGACGAGCCCCGGCAGATCGACGGCAACGGTGAAGCGCGGGGCGTGGTCGGGACCCGAGCGCGCCACATCGCGATAGCTCGGCGGCGGCAGGCCGCGCGCCTGCGCCCATTCCTGGAGCACGGTCTTGGCGTCGCGCAAAGGCCGGCGCGGAGCCTCCAGGCGCGGACGCCAATAGCGCTCCACCAGGGCGTTTGCGGCGGGATAGCCGCCATCCAGGAATACAGCCGCCACCACACTCTCGGTGACATCAGCGAGAATGGCACGCCGCTTGTGGGTACCCGACTGCGCCTCCCCCGGCCCGAGGCGGATGTGGGGGCCGAGGTTCATGTCGGCAGCCACCTCGGCGCATGCCTCCTCGCGAACCAGCTCCGCGAGGCGGCGGGAAAGCTCTCCCTCCTCCGCCTCCGGAAAGGCATCGTAGAGCATGTGGGAGACCACGGAACCAAGCACGTGGTCGCCCAGGAATTCCAGCCGCTGGTAAGAGCGCAGGCGCGGGGCCTCGCCCTTCACGGCGCTGATGTGGGAAAGGGCCAGATCGAGCAGGGCCCGATCCTTGAAGCCATAGCCGATCCGCCTCTCGAGGGCGGAGAGATCTTCATGCACGCTGGTCAGTTCACCGTTTTGAACACGCGGTCCCATCGCACCGTCCAGGGCCATGTCCACACCTGCCAGGCCGACGCGCCCTCGTCGATGGAGAAGAAGATCATCTGCGCCTTGCCGATGAGGTTCTCGAACGGCACGTAGCCCACTTGGCTCAGGACGCGACTGTCCGCCGAATTGTCGCGATTGTCACCCATCATGAAATAGTGGCCGAGCGGCACCTCATAGACGGGGGTATTGTCGTAGAAGCCGTTATCCACGAGGTCGAGGGTCTCGTAGGAGACGCCGTTGGGCAGTGTTTCGCGCCAGCGCTTCACGGGCACGGCGCGGCCGGTGCCATCATCCTCGGTCACGTCGGACAGGCGCTCGCGCTTCACGGGCACGCCGTTGATGTGCAGCCAGCCGTCGATCATCTGGATCTTGTCGCCGGGCAGGCCGATGACGCGCTTGATGTAATCGGTCTCGTTGTCGCGCGGGAGCTTGAACACCACCACATCGCCGCGCGTGGGCTCCTGGCCGAAGATGCGACCGGAGAACAGGTTCGGCGAGAAGGGGATGGAGAAGCGCGAATAGCCGTAGCTGTACTTGGACACGAAGAGATAATCACCGATCAGCAGCGTGTCCTTCATGGATCCCGAGGGAATGTTGAAGGGCTGGAACAGGAAGGTGCGGATCAGCAGCGCGATCAGCAGCGCCTGGACGATCACCTGGACGGTTTCGAGGAATCCGCCGTCCTTCTTCGAATCGCTGGTCGCGGTCATCGGGGGTCCGAGAAAATGAGAACGGAACGCAGCGTGCAGCAAACTACGCCGAAACTGAGGACAGCGCGGCCGGGCGCCGCTCCGGCCACGGGAGTGCGCCCCCTATAGAGGCTTCCCGCCCCCGCGGCAACGCACGCCCCAGCGTCACGGCGCGATTTGCCGGCAGCGTGCCCTTCACGCCTTTGTGCCCTCGCCGTCCCTCCGCGGCGCCTGCCAGGGCCAGCGCCCCTCGATCTCCACCTCCAGCGAGAACGACAGGAAGGTGCGGATGAGCACGATGCCCGCGAGCACCGCGAGGCTCTGAAGCGTCGGCTCTATGGCGACGGTGGAGATGATATCCGCGGCCACCAGCAGTTCCAGCCCCAGCAGGATGGCCATACCGAGCGACGCGCGGCAGGCGCGGAACGCCTCCGGCACCGGATGCCCGGCCAGGAGACCCTGCGCGAACCGCCACAGGGCGACGACAATGCCCAGCACGATGACGACCGTGCCCGCGACCTCGATGCCGCGGGTGGTCCAATGGAGGAGCCCGCCCAGAATGTGGTCCATCAGGAGATCCCTGCGCCCGGTCCCGGCGGCTCAGCCGCGCGGCACGGCGGAGATGATGACGTAGGCGGCGCAGAGCGGCCCCTCGTCGGTGAGGGTGAGGTGGATGCGCGGCTCGAAGCCGTCCGGCACCATGGCGGCCAGGCGTTCGGCGGCGCCGCCGGTCAGTTCCAGGGTGGGCTGGCCGGAGGGCAGGTTCACCACACCCATGTCCCGCCAGAACACCCCCTGGCTCAACCCCGTGCCGAGGGCCTTCGAGCATGCCTCCTTGGCGGCGAAGCGCTTGGCATAGGTCTCGGCCCGCAGCTTGCGCGCGTCGGCCTTGGCGCGCTCCTGGGGTGTGAACACGCGATCGAGGAAACGCTCGCCGTAGCGCTCGATGGACTTGGCGATGCGGCGCGCATCCGAGAAATCCGAGCCGATGCCGAGGATCATCATGCCGCCGCCCCGGCGCTGGCCTGCCTCCGGCCGCGGGCGATGGCCTCCCGCATGGTGCGGATGGCCTCGCCGAGGCCCACGAACACCGCCTCCCCCACCAGGAAATGGCCGATGTTCAGCTCCGCGATCTCGGGGCAGGCGGCGAGGCGCTCGGCGGTCGCATAGTCGAGCCCGTGGCCGCCGTGCACCTCCAGCCCCAGCGTCTCGGCCGCCTTGGCGCCGGCCTTCAGCCGGGCCAGCTCGGCCTCCGCCTCGGAGAAACGGCCTTCGGCGATGGCATCGCACCACGCGCCGGTGTGCAGCTCCACGATGTCGGCTTCGAGGGCGCGCGCCGCGGCGATCTGCGCCGGCTCGGCTGCGATGAACAGCGACACGCGAATGCCCGCTTCCTTCAGCAGCGCGATGCGCGGGCGCAGCTCGTTTTCCTGGCCGGCGGCGTCGAGCCCGCCCTCGGTCGTGCGCTCCTCGCGCTTCTCCGGCACGAGGCAGCAGGCGTTGGGGCCGATGCGGCGGGCGATGGCCACCATCTCGGCCGTGCACGCCATCTCGAAATTAAGCGGCAGGCCCACTTCCGCCTTGAGGCGCTCCATGTCCGCATCGCGGATGTGGCGGCGGTCCTCCCGGAGGTGGGCGGTGATGCCGTCCGCCCCCGCCGCCTTGGCGAGCAGGGCCGCGCGCACGGGATCGGGCAGGGCCCCGCCCCGCGCGTTGCGCAGGGTCGCCACGTGGTCGACGTTCACACCCAGCCGCACCGGCATTGCGCGTTCCATCGCTGCTGCTCCTTGAGACGGCGCGCGGCGTCAGTCGTTCACGCGCTCGACGCTCGATACCACGTCGCGGGCCTTGAGGTCAGAGATGATGCCGTTCAGGTGGCGCAGGTCGAACACCTCGATGTCCACCACCATCTCCGTGAAATCCGCCGAGCGCGAGCGCATGGTCAGGCCCTCGATGTTGCCGCCCCGGTCACCGACCGCGCCCGCCACCTGCGCGAGCGAGCCCGGCTCGTTGCGCGCGGTCACGACGATGCGCGCGGGGAAACGCCCCTCGGAAAGCTCGTCCACGTCCCAGCGCACGTCGAGCCAGCGCTCCGGCGCATCCTCGAAGCTCTGCAGGGACTGCGACTGGATGGGATAGATGGTGATCCCCTCCCCCGGCGTCAGGATGCCGACGATCCGGTCGCCCGGCACGGCGCCGCCATTGGGGGCGAAACGCACCGGCAGTTCGCCGTTGATGCCGCGGATCGGGATGGCGTCGAGCCGCTCCAGCGGCGCGCCCTCGGGAATCTTGAACTTCAGATTGTGCCCGCGCTTCAGCTCGAACCAGCCTTCCGCGGTGGAGGCCCCGCCGTTGGCGCGGTCCTCGGGGCGCGGCGGCACCCATTCGGGATAGGCGGCGCGGATGAGATCCTCGGTCTTGATCTCGCCCCGGCCCACGGCCGCGAACACATCCTCCGCCACCGCGCGGGCGAGGCGCGGCACCGCCCGGCCGATGACCTCCTCCGAGAAGGACTTGCCCGCCTTGGCGAAGGCCCGCTCCGCGATCTTGCGGCCGAGCCCGGAATACTGCGCCCGCACCGCCGCGCGCGTGGCCCGGCGCACGGCGGCGCGTGCCTTGCCGGTGACGGCGATGGTTTCCCACGCACCGGGCGGGCTCTGCGCCTTGGAGGTGATGATCTCCACCTCGTCGCCGTTCTTCAGCTCCGACACCAGTGGCGCCACCGTGCCGTTGATCTTGCAGCCCACCGCCGTGTTGCCGACATCTGTGTGCACGGCATAGGCGAAGTCGATGGGCGTCGCCTTGCGTGGCAGCGCGATCAGGCGGCCCTTGGGCGTGAAGCAGAACACCTGGTCGTGGAACAGCTCCAGCTTGGTGTGCTCCAGGAACTCCTCCGGCGAGAGGCCCTGGGAAAGGTTCTCAATGGTCTTGCGCAGCCAGGCATAGGCCCGCGTCTCACCGGAGAGCATGACGCCGGGGGCACCCGAGGGGTCCTTGTAGAGCGCGTGGGCGGCGATGCCGTATTCGGCGATCTCGTCCATGTCGCGGGTGCGGATCTGCAGCTCCACGCGCTGGCGGCGCGGTCCCACCACCGTGGTGTGCACGGAACGGTAGTCATTGGGCTTGGGGGTGGAGATGTAGTCCTTGAACCGGCCGGGAACGATGGCCCACTTGGTGTGGACGACTCCGAGGGCGCGATAGCAGTCCTCCACGCTCGCCACGACGACGCGGAAGCCGTAGAGGTCCGAGAGCTGCTCGAAGCCGATGGCCTTGCGCTCCATCTTGCCCCAGATGGAAAAGGGGCGCTTCTCCCGGCCCTTCACCTCGGCGTCGATGCCGCGCTGCACCAGCGCCTCGCGCAGGTCGCGCTCGATCTCCTGCACCAGCGGCCCGTTGTGCTGCCGTAGCTCCGAAACGCGCGTTGTGATGCTCTCGTAGGCCTCGGGGGAAAGCTGGCGGAAGGAGAGGTCCTCCAGCTCCTCGCGCATGTCCTGCATGCCCATGCGGGCCGCGAGCGGCGCGTAGATGTCCAGCGTCTCCTGGGCGACGCGGTCGCGCTTCTCCGGTGGCACCCATTTCAGGGTGCGCATGTTGTGCAGGCGGTCGGCGAGCTTCACCAGGAGCACCCGCACATCGTCGGCGATGGCGAGCAGCAGCTTGCGCAGGTTTTCCGCCTGCTTGGCCTGCTTGGAAACGAGGTCCAGCTTCTTGATCTTGGTGAGGCCCTCCACCAGCGTCGCGATCTGCGCGCCGAACAGGCGCTCGATCTCGGCCTTGGTGGCGTCCGTGTCCTCGATGGTGTCATGCAGCAGGGCCGCCACGATGGTGGCATCGTCCAGCTTCAGGTCCGTGAGGATGGCCGCGACTTCGAGGGGGTGGGAGAAGTAGGGGTCGCCGGAGGCGCGCACCTGATTGCCGTGCGCGCGCATGGCGTACACGTAGGCGCGGTCGAGCAGCGCCTCGTCGGTGTTGGGATTATACCGTCGGACGCGCTCGACGAGTTCGTATTGGCGCATCATGGCCGGAACGATCCGTCGCAGCACGGGCAGGGCAGGTTTCCGCCGGATGCGGGCCGCCCCTTCCTTTTGAATACGTCAGATATCGGATGGAGGCGGGGCGGGCGCAAGGTGCTGGTTCTGCTTCTCTTCAGGAAAACCGGGCCCGCGTACCGAAGCGCGCGGGCGTCCGAGGGGGCCGCTCAGGGCAGCAGCAGGGTCGAGCCCGTGGTCTTGCGCGATTCGAGGTCCTTGTGGGCCTTCTGCACATCCTTCAGGGCGTAGGTCTGGTGGATGGGGATCTTCACCGCGCCGTCCAGCACCACCTCGAACAGGTCGTTCACGGTGGCGAGCAGGTCCGCCCGCTTCGACACGAAGGTGGCGAGGGTGGGCCGCGTGGCGAACAGCGAGCCCTTCTGCGACAGGAGCAGCAGGTCGAAATTCTTGATGGCGCCGGAGGCGTTGCCGAAGCTCACCCACAGGCCCAGCGGCCTCAGGCAGTCGAGCGAGGCGGGGTAGGTCGCCTGCCCCACGCCGTCATAGACCACGTCGCACATGCGGCCGCCGGTGATCTCCTTCACCTTGTGCACGAAATCCTCGTCCCGGTAGAGGATGACGTGGTCGCAGCCATGGGTGCGGGCCAGCTCCGCCTTCTCCTTGGAGCCGACGGTGCCGATGACCGTGGCACCGAGATGCTTCGCCCACTGGCAGAGGATGAGCCCCACGCCGCCGGCGGCCGCCTGCACCAGGATCGTGTCGCCCGGCTTCACCTGATGGGTGCGGCGGGCGAGATACTGGGCGGTCATGCCCTTCAGCATCATCGCCGCCGCCGTGCGGTCGTCGATGGAGGCCGGCAGGTGCACCACCAGGGCGGCCGGGATGTTGCGCACCTCCGCATAGGCGCCGATGGCCATGGCGTAGGCCACCCGGTCCCCCTCGTGGAAGTCGTTCACGTCCGGCCCGACGGCAGAGATGACGCCCGCGCCCTCATTGCCGGGAATGAACGGCAGCGTCGCGGCCTTGTAGAGGCCGGTGCGGAAATAGACGTCGATGAAGTTGAGGCCGATGGCGGTCTGGCGAATCTGTACCTCGCCCGGCCCCGGCGGCGGCACGGTGATCTCCTCGTAGGTGAGCACCTCCGGCCCGCCCGTGCGATGCACCCGAACCCCGTGGACCATAACGCCTCCCCTTCCCCGCCGCAGACTGTTCCGGCCGGATCATAGGGGTAGGGACGCGGCCCGCAAGGGCCGGCGCTCACTCCCGCGCTACGCAGCGCCGCTTTGCCGCCGGCGGCGACGGCGCGCGGCCGTCATGTTGAGCATCTCCACCAGCACCGAGAAGGCCATGGCGGCATAGACGTAGCCGCGCGGGATGTGCACCTCGAACCCATCGGCGACCAGCATCACGCCCACCATCAGCAGGAAGGCGAGGGCGAGCATCTTCGCCGTGGGATGGTTCGAAATGAAGCGGCTGAGCGCGCCCGAGGCCCAGAACATGATGGCCACAGCCACGATCACCGCCGCCACCATCACCTCGACATGCTCGGCCATGCCGATGGCCGTGAGAATCGAATCGATGGAAAAAATCAGGTCGAGCATCGCCACCTGGGCGATGACGAGCCCGAAGGCGCGGCCCGCCACGGCGGAGGCGCCTTCTTCCGCCGGATCGTCCTCACCCTCCATCGCGGCATGCATCTCCATCGTCGCCTTGGCCACTAGGAAGCCGCCGCCGCCGATAAGGATGAGGTCGCGCCAGGAGATGTCGATTCCGTAGGCGACGAACAGGGACTGCTGTAGCCCGATCAGCCAGGACAGGGTGAGCAGCAGCCCGATGCGCAGCATGAGGGCGATCGAAAGGCCGATCTGTCGCGCTCGCAGCGCCTGCCGCGGCGGCAGCTTTTCCACCACCAGGGAGATGAAGACGACATTGTCGATCCCCAGCACGATCTCCATGACCGTGAGCGTCACGAAGGCGGCCCACGCCTCCGGCGAGGTGATCAGCGCGAGCATTCGTCTCCCCCAAGGTGGCAGGCCGGTGCCGGGATACGCACTCCGCCTTGTCGCGCACGCGCGGCGGCGCTTCAAGGCGGAACGGCGCGCGCCTGCTATGATGGGGCAACAGACCGCGCCCCCCGCGCGCTTCGGCTGGGCTAGTTTCCCGCGGGCGCGGACGGATGGGCCCGCCACGGTGGAGGATCTCATGGAAGCGACCCCGGCAGCGATCACGGCATCGGAAGACTCGCACGGCGCCGCCCTGCACGACGTCGCAGTGGTGGGCGCCGGCCCGGCGGGGCTGGTGATGGCGCTCGGCCTTGCCGCGCGCGGGGTGTCCACGGCCCTCGTCACCGGGCCGGAACGCGCGGCGGACCATCGCACCACCGCCCTGCTCGACGGTTCCGTGCGCATCCTGGAGGATTTCGGCCTGTGGGCGGCGCTCGCGCCCAAGGCGGCGCCCCTGCGCGACATGCGCATTGCCGACGCCACCCGCCGCCTGTTCCGCGCGCCGGAGGTCACATTCCGCTCCGCCGAGATCGGCCTCGACGCCTTCGGCTACAACATCGAGAACGACCCGCTCCGCCTCACCCTGTTGGAAGCCGCGCTGGAGCAGCCGCGCCTGCACATCGCCCGCACCAGCCTCACGAGCCTGAAGGTGGAGGAAGACTCCGCCCGGATCGAGCTGGCGGACGGCTCCGCGCTCCGCGCCCGCCTCGTGGTGGGGGCGGACGGGCGCGGCTCGCTGGTGCGCGCCTCGGCCGGCATCGGCATGCGCACGCGGGCCTATCCGCAGGTGGCCTTCACCGCCATCGTGC
The DNA here is from genome assembly GCF_043195015.1 of Xanthobacter sediminis. NCBI lineage: Bacteria > Pseudomonadati > Pseudomonadota > Alphaproteobacteria > Hyphomicrobiales > Xanthobacteraceae > Xanthobacter > Xanthobacter sediminis. Next base: position 108,685 of record NZ_JBAFWH010000006.1, read on the forward strand.
GCCACACCCGCCCGCACGAGGACATCTCCACCGAATTCCACACGGAAAGCGGCCCCTTCACCCTCGTGCCCCTGCCGGGGGATCGCTCCAGCATCGTGTGCGTGGTGGGCGAACGGGAGGCCCTGCGCCTGCTCGGCCTTTCCGACGAGGCCCTCTCGCGCGAGCTGGAGGCGCGGGCTTCCTCGATTCTTGGCCGATTCGAGGTGGAGCCCGGCCGCGGCGCCTTCCCGCTCTCGGCCGAGACCGCCGAACGACTGAGCGCGCCCCGCATCGCCCTCATCGCCGAGGCGGCGCACATCATGCCTCCCATCGGCGCGCAAGGGCTCAACCTGGGCCTGCGCGACGTGGCTGAACTGGCGAATCTGGTCACGGAAGCCGCAGCGCGGGGGGAGGATGTGGGCGGCCCCGAGCTGCTGGAGCGCTACGCCCGCGCCCGCCGGCCGGACATCGACGGCCGCATGCGCGCCGTGGACGTGCTCAACCGCTCGCTGCTCTCGGATTTCGTGCCGATCCAGGGCGTACGCGGCTTCGGCCTCTACCTGCTCGACCGGGTGGGCCCGCTGCGCCGCAGGCTGATGCGCCTCGGCGTGGGCGATCGGGCGGCCTGAGCGTTCACCGCATCAGATCGAGCGGAATCACGCCGGCCCGCAGCAGGTAGAGCATGGCGGTGACGGTGAAGACCGAGCAGACCGTGCCGATGAGCACGGCCGTGGAGGCTTCCTCCACATACGTATGGTACTGCCGCGCGAGCACGAAACAGTTGAGCGCGGGCGGCAGCGCCGCCATCACCAGCAGCGTCTGCGCCCACACGGGCGACCAAGCTACCCCCCAGCCCTGGGCGAGGACGCCGACGAGCGACAGCGCGAGAAGCGCGATGGCCGGGTGCGCGACCAGCTTCAGCCCCAGCAGCGGCGCCAGCTCCAGCGGAATGCGCCGCAGCGGGCGCAGCGCCACCGTCACGCCGAGCGTGAACAGGGCGCAGGGCGCCGCGGCGTTCTTCAGCCCGTCCAGCAGGCGCGAGACGGCGTCCGGCTCGCGGAAATGCACGGCGGCGGCGAGCACGCCGAGCAAAGTGGCGATGTTGAAGGGATGGGTGAAGACCCGCCTGGCGATGAGCCCGAAGGTGGCGGCGAGGCTCTCGCCCCGCCCGCGCGTGGCCATGAGCAGCGGCACCAGCGTGAAGAACAGCATGCTGTCGCAGGCGAAGATGAGCGCGGCGGGCGTCGCAGCCCCCTGCCCCAGCGCCGCGATGCTCAGCCCCGGCCCCATGTAGCCCACGTTGGCATAAGCCCCCACGGTGGTGGCGATGGCCGCCTCACCCACGTTCCCGCGCCGGAACCACAGGCCGATGCCCAGCGCGATGGCCGCCGTGGTGGCGGTGGAACACACCACCGCGAGAATGAAGGCCGGGTTCGCCAGCTCCTCGAACGGGGTCTGCGCCACGATGCGATAGAACAGGGCCGGCAGCGCCACATAGATGATGAAGAAGGTGAGCCAGGCGAGCCCCGCCTCCGGCAGCCGAACCAGCCGCCCGCAGAAATAGCCCAGAAAGATGAGCCCGAAGAAGGGAAAGACGAGGCCGAACAGGTCGCTCATGAGGGGATCTGAGGTTGGCCTCGGGGGCGGGGAGAGAACGACGGCCGTCCGCGCCCCCAAGGCGCGGACGGCCGTTTCCCGCGTAAAGAGAACGTGCGGCCCTGACAAGCAAGGACGCGCTCAGGTGCTCTTGCGCGCGCGCTCCTCCTCGATCAGCTCCTTCTTGGAGAGCTTGCCCACCATGCTCTTGGGTAGGCTTTCGCGGATCTCGATCTCCCGCGGCATCTCGATCTTGGAGATCTGCGCCGAGAGGAAGGAGAGCAGCTCTTCCGGGGTGGCGCTGGCGCCGTGGCGCAGGGTCACGAAGGCCTTCGGCGCCTGCCCGCGATAGGCATCGGGAATCGCGATGGCCACCGCCTCCGACACCGCCGGGTGCAGGTACAGCGCCTCCTCGATCACGCGCGGATAGACATTGTAGCCCCCGCACAGAATCACATCCTTGATGCGGTCCACCAGGAACAGGTAGCCGTCGACATCGAGATAGCCCACATCCCCGGTGCGCAGGGCGCCGTCCTGGAAGCTGTCGATGGTTTCAAGCGGGCGATTGTAATAGCCGCGCATCACCTGCGGCCCGTGCACATAGACCTCGCCCTTCTCCCCCACGCCGCACAGCCGCGCGGGATTGGCCAGGTCGTGGATCTCGATGACCGTGCCCGGCACGGCGGTGCCCACCGAGCCGTCCTTCACCAGCCCCAGGGGCGGATTGGCGGTGACCACCGGCGAAGTCTCGCTGAGGCCGTAGCCCTCCACGAGCTTGCAGCCGGTGAGCCCCTCGAATCGCGCGCGCACCTCGCCCGGCAGCGGCGCGCCGCCCGAGATGCACAGGGTGAGCGAGGACAGGTCGCGCCCCTCGATGCCGGGCGCGCCGTTGATGGCGGCGAAGATGGTGGGCACGCCGGGGAACATGGTGGGCTTATCGCGCTCGATGAGGTCCAGCACGTCCGAAAGGGCAAAACGCGGCACCAGCAGGATCTCGGCGCCCAGGCAGATGGGAATCACCATCACCGTCTGCATGGCGAACACATGGAACAGGGGCAGCACCCCCACCACCCGCTTCACGCCGATGCGCCGGCATTCGGCGTGGATCATCACCTGCTGCGCGTTGGCGGAAACGTTGGCATGGGTGAGCATGGCGCCCTTAGGGACGCCGGTGGTGCCACCCGTATATTGCAGCACGGCGATGTCGGTGACGGGATCGATGACCACGGGCCGCGCGCGCTCCCCATGGCGCAGCAGCGCCGCGAACGGCAGGTGCAGGCCGTCGCCAGGGCGGAATTCCGCCTGCTCCTTGCGCTTGAAGAGGGTGAACAGCATGCCCTTGAGCCAGGGCAACACGCCAGCCATGGGGCAGACGATGATGCGCCTCAGCCCCCCCTCCTGGGCCACCGCCGCCACCCGCGCATGGATGAGCTTCACGTCGGGCACCACCATGAGCGTGGTGCCTGAATCCCGGATCTGGTGCCGCAGCTCACGCTCCACATAGAGCGGGCTGAAATTCACCACGGTGCCGCCCGCCTTCATGATGGCGAAGAAGAAGATGACGGAATAAGGCGTGTTGGGCAGGCACAGGCCCACCTTGCTGCCGGGGCCGACTCCTTCGGCCTGGAGGCCCGCCGCCACCTTGTCCACGAACGCGCCGAGTTCAGTGTAGGTCCACTGCCGGCCTAAAAAATTGAGGGCTGGCTTGGGGCCGTGCTCCGCGACGCTGGCGTCGAGCAGGTCCGGCACGGGAACCGGCACGATAAGCGTGCTTTCGGTCCGTTCGAGCATGGGCGTTCTCCCGCGTGGCAGGCGCGCCGTCGCCGTTTGCCGGCGTTTCGGACGCTTGGCCCGCCGTCTGTTCTTGATGTCGTCTGGAGGCGCGCCGCCTCGGGCGCGCCGTTCGCTTCAGTCCAGGATCGGCCCCGATTGCGCCGGGACGGCGACGCCCCACCGCCGTCCCGCCGATCGCGCCTCGCCGCGAGGCTATTTGGTGATGAGGCTCGCCTGCTGGGGCACCGCGCCGAACTTGTAGCGCAGGCCCACGGAGACGATGTCCACGTAACCGTCGTTCACTTCCCCCACCAGCACGCCGCTCAGGGTGTTTCCGGTCTTGTAGGGATACTGGTCGATGGGGCTGTCCTCGCCGAAGATGTGGCTGTAGGCGAAGTCCATGGAGAGCTGCTGCGTCACCGCATAGGTGAAGCCGGCGGAGAGCCACAGGCGGTTGGTGTCCGGCAGACGGGGAGAGCGGGTCTCGTCGGGCACGGGGGTGAGTTCGTAGGCGAGGCCGGCGCGCAGCGCGAGCTTCGGGTCCCACTGGTACTCGACACCGCCGGAGAAGAACCAGCCGCTCTTCCACTGCAGGTCGAGCACGCTCGCCACGCCGGCCGGGGTGCGCACCACGAGCTGGTCCACTGACGACCAGTCGGTCCATTCCACGGTGCCGAGCACCGTCCACTGCGGCGCCACCTGGGAACGCAGGGAAGCGGTCACCTGCCCCGGCAGGGTGAGGCCGGCATTGGCCGCGTACTGGGCGATCTTGGTCTGCAGCATGAACATGCTGAGCGTGCCCTCCAGGTCATGATCCATGGAGGATTTGTAGCCGATGCCGATGCTGGTCCCCGCCCAGGGCGTGAACAGCACGCCGAGGTTGAAGCCGACCCCAAGGTCATCCCCGTCCACCTGGGCATAGAGATTGTTGGCAGGGGGCACGATGCCCGTAAAGACCGCATTGCTCAGCCGCGCATCAATGTAATTGACGCTGACGCCGCCGCCAATGGTGAGCCAGGGGTTCACCTTATAGGCGATGGAACCCTGGGCGTTGATGTCGAAGATGCGGCTGTAGCAGCCGTAATACCGCCCGGACCAGCTGCACGGCGCATCGGAGATGAGGCCGAAGGGCACCGTGAGCCCGAACCCGACCGCGATATTGTCCCAGGCGTAGGTAAGGAAGGTGGTGGGCAGCAGGGCGTCGTCGATGATGTCGCCCACCCCCGCATTGCCGAGGTTCGCACCCGTGAGGGGCGCCCGCGCCTCGTACACGTCCACCGAGGCATGGGGCATGATGTAGGTGAAGTTGCTCTCGATGTTCATACCCGGCGAGAAGCTGATCGCCGCCGGGTTCCAGAACATGGACGCGAGCCCCTCGCCCCCCGCGGCGGAGCCGGCGAACGACGTGCCCTGGTAGTAGGAGCTCTGCTCCCGGAGCCCGAAGCCGCCGGCCTGCGCCTCGGCGGCGAGCAGGGTGGCGAACACAGGCAGCGCAACGCAGCCGGCACGTCTGACCAGGACGGTGGATCTGAACATGACTCCCCCTTGCTCGGCGCGCCCGGACTTGATGCCGAGCGGCGCTTGCGAATGTGGCGTTTCCTCGGGGCACGGCACGCTGCGGTGCACTATTGGTTTCTAAGGTGCCCTATACGTCATCTAGGATGCCTAAACGAACAGCCACGTCAACCGCCATCGTGGCCATGATGTGCGGAAGGCTCATCATATTTCGACAGCGTTGCACGAACAGCACGCGGAAGCTTAAGCGTGTGCTTCTCTCCCGCAGTACAATCCGTATGCGCGAAGAAAAAAGACATTGAAGCTGACGTATTCGTTGCAGCGCATCATGCGTGTTTTTTGGCCTCGCATGCCACGGCGGTGAAAATCGGCGGGGAGGGTCTTGCGCCGAAGGTCAAAGCATGTATCGTCAGTGCGGATAGGTGACGTATAGGTGAATTTGTGGCATCGACAGGCAAACGTGGCAGCGGTGGCGGCCCCACCGACACCTTCTTCACCGTAACGGAGCTCGCACGCGACCTCGCGGTGACGCCGCGCACCATCCGCTTCTATGAGGACAAGGGCCTCATCACCCCCCGCCGGGCCGGCACCATGCGCGTCTACACCAAGCGCGACCGCGCCCGGATGGTGCTGATCCTGCGCGGCAAGCGGCTCGGCTTCTCGCTGCGAGACATCAAGGACTATCTCGACCTCTACGACATGGACCCCACCCAGTCGGAACAGATGCGGATGCTCCTGAAGAAGGTGGAGAGCCGGCTGGAGTTGCTGGAGGACCAGCGCCTGGCGTTGGAGGAGACCATCGTCGAGCTCCGGGAGATCCAGGACCAGACCCTCGCGGGCCTCGCCAGCGGCGAAGCCAAGGCCGCGGGCTGAACCGCCCTCGGGGCGCACTTTCCAGCAAAGCCGTGGGCGGGGCGCGAGGAGCGCCCTGGACGCGACAAGATCGGGCCCGTGGGAAACTGCGGCGCCCCAACACGCCGCCCCCGTCGGCGGAAAGCAAAATGCCCCCGCGGCGTCGCCGCAGGCGGGTGGAAGAAACGCACACAGGCAGGAGCGCTCATGCATAACGTCGTGATCGCGGGCTACGCCCGCTCGCCCTTCACCCTCGCCAAGAAAGGCGATCTCGCGCGCCTTCGCCCCGATGATCTCGCCGCCCAGGTGGTGGCCGAGCTGGTGGCGCGCACCAGGGTGAAGGTGGAGGACATCGAGGACCTCATCGTCGGCTGCGCCTTTCCGGAGGCCGAGCAGGGCTTCAACATCGCCCGCCTCATCGGCATGATCGCGGGGCTGCCGCAATCGGTGGCCGGCACCACGGTGAACCGCTTCTGCGGCTCGTCCATGCAATCCGTGCACATGGCGGCGGGGCAGATCCAGCTCGGCGCCGGCGAAGCCTTCATCTGCGCCGGCATCGAGAGCATGAGCCGCGTGCCCATGACCGGCTTCAACCCCATGCCCAACCCGGCGCTCTACGCCAGGATGCCTGCCGCCTACATGGGCATGGGCGACACCGCCGAGAATGTCGCCAGCAAGTGGCAGATCACCCGCGCCGACCAGGACGCCTTCGCGCTGCGGAGCCAGGAAAAGGCCACCCGCGCCGAGGCTGAAGGCCGCTTCAAGGCGGAGATCGTCCCCGTGCACGTCAACGGCAAGGTGAACAGGACCGTGGACGCCGACGGCTGCATTCGCCGCGACGCCACGCTGGAAGCCCTCGCCAGCCTGAAGCCCGCCTTCGACGAGAACGGCACGGTCACCGCCGGCACCTCCTCCCCCCTCACCGACGGCGCCTCCGCCGTGCTGGTGTGCTCGGAAAGCTATGCCGAGAAGAACGGCCTGGAGCCCCTGGCGCGCCTGAAGAGCGTGGCGGTGGCGGGCTGCGCGCCGGAGATCATGGGCATCGGCCCGGTCGCTGCGACCAAGAAGGCTCTCGCCCGCGCCGGCATCTCCATCGCCGACATCAACGTGGTGGAGCTGAACGAGGCATTCGCTTCCCAGGCCCTCGCCTGCCAGCGGGAGCTGGGCATTTCGGAGGAGACCCTGAACATCGACGGCGGCGCCATCGCGCTCGGCCATCCGCTCGGCGCCACCGGCGCGCGCATCGTCGGCAAGGCGGCGGCGCTGCTGAAGCGCGAGGGCGGAAAGTATGCTCTCGCCACCCAGTGCATCGGCGGCGGGCAGGGCATCGCCACCGTGCTCGAGCGCGTCTGAGGGAGGCGCGCATGTCGTTCGAGATCAAGAAGGTCGCCGTCATCGGCGCCGGTGTCATGGGCGCCGGCATCGCCGCCCACGTGGCCAATGCGGGGGTCGAGGTGCTGCTCCTCGACATCGTCCCGGAAGGCGCCGCTAACCGCAATGTCGTCGCCGACACGGCGGTGGAGAAGCTCCTGAAGGCGGATCCCGCCGCCTTCATGTCCAAGAAGGCCGCCCGGCTCGTCACCACCGGCAACATCGAGGACAACCTCGCCGACCTCGCCTCGTGCGATTGGATCGTGGAGGCCGTGATCGAGCGGCTCGACATCAAGCAGGCGCTCTACGCGAAGATCGAGGCCGCCCGCCGGCCCGGCAGCGCGGTGTCGTCCAACACCTCCACCATTCCCCTCGCGGACCTGACCTCCGGCCTGCCGGAGAGCTTCCGGCGCGACTTCCTCATCACCCACTTCTTCAATCCCCCGCGCTACATGCGCCTGCTGGAGATCGTGGCGGGGCCGCAGACGAACCCCGACACGGTGGCCGCCGTCTCCCGTTTCGCGGACGTGAAGCTCGGCAAGACGGTGGTGACCTGCAAGGACACCCCCGGCTTCATCGCCAACCGGCTCGGCACCTACTGGCTCCAGCTCGCGGTGGGCGAGGCGTTCGCGCTCGGTCTCAAGGTGGAAGAGGCGGACCAGGTGATGGGCCGGCCCTTCGGCTTCCCGAAGACCGGCGTGTTCGGGCTCATCGATCTCGTGGGGCTCGACCTGATGCCCCACGTCCAGGGTTCGCTGAAGCGGGCGCTGCCGGCGTCCGATCCCTTCCACGCCACCCTGCGGGACGAGCCGCTGATCGCGCGGATGATCGAGACCGGCTACACCGGGCGCAAGGGCAAGGGCGGCTTCTACCGCCTCAACCGCGCGGACGGGCAGAAGCTGAAGGAGGCCATCGAGCTTTCCACCGGCGAATACCGCCCGCAGGTGAAGGCCAGCGTCCCGGAGCTGGAAGAGGGCGGCGGCAAGGACCTCGCCGCGCTCATGTCCGCCCCCGGCGCCGCCGGCCGCTACGCCCGCGCCGTCATGGCCCGCACGCTGGCCTACGCCGCGCGCCTCGTGCCCGAGGCGGCCGACGACATCGTCGCGATCGATGACGCCATGCGCCTCGGCTACAATTGGAAATTCGGTCCCTTCGAGCTGATCGACAAGATCGGCGCCGCCCGGCTCATCGAGATGCTGAAGGCAGACGCCGTGGAGGTGCCCGCCCTGCTGGCCCTCGCCGCCGACAAGCCCTTCTACCGTATCGAGAACGGCACGCGGCAATATCTGGGAGCCGACGGCGCCTATCGCGACATCGCGCGGCCTGAAGGCGTGCTGCTGCTGGCCGATATCAAGCTGAAGTCGCAGCCGCTCCTCAAGAACGGCTCGGCCGCCCTGTGGGATATCGGCGACGGCGTGGCGTGCCTGGAATTCACCTCCAAGAGCAACTCGCTGGATGAGGGCATCATCAGCCTGCTCTCCAAGGCGCTGAAGCTCGTGAAGGAGAAGCACAAGGCGCTCGTGATCTATAACGAGGGCACGAACTTCTCGGTGGGCGCGAACCTGGGCCTTGCCCTGTTCGCCTGCAACATCGGCGCCTTCGGCGAGGTGGAGAAGCTGGTGGCCACCGGCCAGAAGGCCTACCAGGACATGAAATACGCGCCCTTCCCCGTGGTGGCGGCGCCCTCCGGCCTCGCCCTGGGAGGCGGCTGCGAGGTCCTGCTGCATGTGGATGCGGTTCAGGCCCATGCGGAAAGCTACATCGGCCTCGTTGAATGCGGGGTGGGCGTGCTTCCGGCCTGGGGCGGCTGCACCGCCATGCTGGAGCGCTGGCAGACCGACAAGACCTTCCCGAAGGGGCCCATGCCCGCGCCTTCCAAGGTGTTCGAGACGGTCTCCACCGCCACGGTCGCCAAGTCCGCCGCCGAGGCGAAGGAACTGAAGTTCCTGCGCGAGAGCGACGGCATCACCATGAACCGCGACCGCCTGCTCGCCGATGCCAAGGCCCGCGCCCTGGCGCTGGTGGAGGGCTATGTGCCGCCCAAGCCCATCGAGCTCACCCTGCCCGGCCCCTCGGGCAAGGCCGCCATGGTGATGGCGGTGGAGGGCTTCGCCAAGCGCGGCCTCGCCACCCAGCACGACAAGGTGGTCTCGGCCGCCCTGGCCGAGGTGCTGACCGGCGGCGACACCGACCACATCGAGCCGGTGAGCGCGGCGCGGGTGCTGGAGCTGGAGCGCGAGGGCTTCATGAAGCTCCTGCGCACCACCGCCACGCTCGATCGCATCGAGCACATTCTGGAAACCGGACGGCCCTTGCGGAACTGAGCACCGCCGCGCCGAAAGCGAACAGCAGGGCCTCCCCCGCGCGGGGGAGGCTTTGGAAGGGAAAAGCCCTTCCCACAAACGACAAGCGGGATGAGGCGGGCGCAACGCCCCCACCCCCGTCCTCCCCCGCGCGGGAGGCATCACCGGAATATTCGGGAGCAAACGCCATGCAGGTCTATACCCCCCCGCTCCGCGACATGCGCTTCGTGCTGCACGAGCTGCACGGCAGCGCCGAGCTGGGCACCCTCCCCGGCCTGGAGGAGGTCACACCCGATCTCATCGACGCGGTGCTGGACGAAGCCGCCAAGCTCGTCACGGAAGTGCTCGCGCCACTGAACCAGAGCGCCGACCAGGAAGGCTGCACCTATGAGAACGGCGTGGTGCGCACGCCGAAGGGCTTCAAGGAAGCCTACCAGACTTTCATCGAGGGCGGCTGGAACGGCATCGCCTGCGATCCGAAATACGGCGGCCAGGGGCTGCCGGCCTCGGTGAACAAGCTGGTGGAGGAGATGCTGTGCTCGGGCAATCTCGCCTTCGGCATCTGCCCCGGCCTCACCCACGGCGCCTATGAGGCGCTGAAGGCCTACGCCTCCGACGAGCTGAAGGACCGCTTCCTGCCCAAGATGGTGGAAGGCGTGTGGTCCGGCTCCATGTGCCTCACCGAGCCCCAGTGCGGCACAGACCTCGGCCTGGTGCGCACCCGCGCCGTGCCGCAGGAGGACGGCAGCTACAAGATCACCGGCAACAAGATCTTCATCTCGGCCGGCGAGCAGGACCTCACCGAGAACATCATCCACCTGGTGCTTGGCCGCCTGCCGGATGCGCCCAAGGGCATCAAGGGCATCTCCCTGTTCCTGGTGCCGAAGTTCCTGCCGAAGGAGGATGGCACCCTCGGCCCCCGCAACGGCGTGCTCTGCACCGGCATCGAGCACAAGATGGGCATCCATGGCTCCTCCACCTGCCAGATGTCCTTCGACGACGCCACCGGCTGGCTGGTGGGCGAGCCCCACAAGGGCATGCGCGCCATGTTCGCCATGATGAACTCGGAACGCCTCTCGGTGGGCACCCAGGGCCTGGGGCTGGGCGAGGCGGCCTATCAGGCGGCGGTGGCCTATGCCAGGGAACGCCTGCAGGGGCGTGCCCTCTCCGGCGCCAAGCATCCCGACAAACCGGCCGACCCCATCATCGTGCACCCCGACGTGCGGCGCACGCTGATGACCATCCGCGCCTACAACGAGGGCTGCCGCGCCCTCGGCGGCTGGGTGGCGCGCGCGCTCGACCTCACGGAGCATGCCGCCGATCCCGAGGAGCGCCGGCGCGCGGAGGATCTCACTGCCCTCATGACCCCCATCGTGAAGGCGCTGTTCACCGATCTCGGCTTCGCCTCCGCCTCCATGGGCATGCAGGTCTACGGCGGGCACGGCTACATCCGCGACCACGGCATGGAGCAATATGTGCGCGATGCGCGCATCGCGATGATCTATGAGGGCACGAACGGCGTCCAGGCGCTGGACCTCGTGGGCCGCAAGCTGCCGGCGCACATGGGGCGCTACCTGCGTGCCTTCTTCCATCCCGTGCTCGCCTATATCGACGCCAAGATGGACGACGACGATCTCGGGCCCCTGGTGGCACCGCTCGGCAAGGCGTTCGGCGCGCTCCAGCTCGCCACCGCCCACATCGCCGAGAAGGGCCTGAAGGACCCGGAGGAAGCGGGCGCCGCCGCCACCGACTACCTGCGCCTCTTCGGCCTGGTGGCGCTGGGCTACATGTGGGCGCGCATGGCGGAAGTGGCCTTCGAGAAGCGCGACGGCGCGAACGGCGACGCCGCCTTCTACAACGCGAAGATCGCCACGGCCCGCTTCTACATGGAGAAGCTGCTGCCGGAGGTGGCAGCCCTGTGGGGCGCCATCAAGGCCGGCAAGGCGGCCACCATGGGCCTCGAAGAGGCCATGTTCTGACGCCTCCCGGCGCCATTTCCACGAACTTCGCCGCCCCTCCCGCCGGGGCGGCTCCTTTTTGCGAGGTGATTGCGATGGCCGATGTTCCCACCCTGATCGAAGCCATGCATGCACGCGCCGATGCGCTCAGCACGCTCGGCTACAAGGTGCGCTTCGACCTTACCGACAAGGACGTCTCGCTGATGCTGGACGCAACGGACGGCACCGCCAGCCTGGAGGAAGGCGGCGGCGATGCGGATGCGGTGCTCAAGCTCTCGTCCGACACGCTGGACAAGCTGGTGGCCGGACGGCTCGGCGCCATGCTCGCCTTCTCCACCGGGCGGCTGAAGGTAGAGGGCTCGCGCGGCGTGGCGCTGAAGCTCGCGGGCCTGCTCGGCGAGGACTGAGCCCGGCTCAGCGGGGCGGCACGGCACTCGCCTCCGCGCCGGGCGCCAGCAGGGATGTGATGAGCGCCCGAAGCCGCGCGTCCTTCTCCAGCTTGCCGGCACCAGTGATCGAAAGGTGGTCCGTGTCGGAATAGTAATGGCGCTCACCATCCCCGGCGATGCAGACGTCGCCGCGGCAGAAGACATCCGAGAGCTGGAACACGCTGGCCTCCGTGCCGGGTGCCACCGCCTCGGGCAAGGCGTCGTTGCCGGGGCCGATGGCTTCCGCGGCCAGACCCCGGCTTTGCGACAGGCAGATGGCAGAGGATTCCCCCGCCCTCTCCTGCTCCAGCACGCATTTCGGCGGTGCGGGCACGAATTCCGGCGGCTGGCCCAGCAGCAGCACCTTGATGCCGTGCGCGTTCAGGGTCTCGACGGTCCGGGCCAGCATGTGGCGAAACACCCGGGCGCTGGTGGCGGCGGACTTTTCGCCGCCCCCCTCCACCTCGTCGCTGGTGAGGGCGAATTCACTGCCGGCATGGCGTGTCCACATGCTCCAGCGGCCCACCAGGATGGCGAGCTGGGGCCGCATCTGCACGATTTCCTTCAGGGCAGCCGCATTGAAGGCGGCGCAGGTGGCCGCGGGAACCTTGGCCCGATGGACGCTCCCGCCCAGAAGAGGCGGGCATCCGGGCATGAAGGTCAGCCGCGCGGTGTGCCCCAGGCTGGCGACGATGGCGCCGATGCCCGGAAAGACCGCATCCGCATGGGAATCCCCCCACACCACCACCTCGTATCCGCCTGCCGCCCCGTCGGGCCCGATGGAGCAGCTCTCCAGCGTTCCCGCCAGGGTGCCGTTCCATTTGCGCGGCGGGTTCACGCAGGTGCGATGGAACGGGGCACGATCCGCCATCGCAGCCTCCGCCGCCGCGGCCCGCGGCGAAACCGGCCACAGACGCCCCCCGTAGCTCTCGAAGCCCCAGGCGACACCCGCCAGCAGAACAATGACGCCCCCGGCCGCCGCCAGCCGCACCGCGCGTCGCCCGCCCAGCGCGCAGGGGCGGCGCAGCGGAGCCTCCACGAAGCGCAGCGAAAGGGCTGAGAGCGCCACGGACAGGGCAACGATGCCGGCCGCCTCCCATCCCCCGAGCGCGCGGCCCAGATAGGCCCCGGCCAGCACCAGCAGCGGCCAGTGCCACAGGTACAGCGAATAAGAAATGCGCCCCACATAGACCGGCGTCCGCAGGCTCAGCAGGCGGGTGACGAAGCCCTGCGGGTGATGCCCCCCGGCGAAGATAAGCGCCGCAGTGCCGAGCACCGGTGGAAGCGCCGCGAGACCTGGGAACGGCGTGTGCCGGTCATAGGCGAAGACCGGAACGAGGATGCACAGCAACCCCGCCCATCCCAGCCCCTCCGCCACCGCCGGCGACGGACGCCGCCAGGGCGCGAGGGCCAGCACCGCTCCGGCCAGAAGCTCCCACGCCCGGCTGGGGAGCAGGAAGAAGGCGGCCATGGGCTCCGTTTTCAACGCGTGAACCGCATAGGCGAGCGAGGCGGCGGCGATGCCTGCGAACAAGGCCGCGGACCACCTGAGCCCTGCGAGCCGCACCGCCGCGAGAAGCGCGAGCGGAAACAGGATGTAGAACTGCTCCTCCAGCGCCAGCGACCAGAGGTGCAGCAATGGTGCCTCCTCGGCGCGCGGGCCGAAATAGTCCAGCACGTCCTCGAAATGGAAGTTCGCGACGAACAGGATGGAGGGCGGCACCGATTCGGCGAACTGCCGCAGCGCCCGCGGCGACAGCACGAGCGCGGCCGCGGCCGAAACCGCCACCAGCACCACCACCAGGGCCGGGAAGATCCGCCGGATGCGGTGGTCACAGAAGGTGATCAGCGAGAACCTGCCCGCCTCCATGTCCCGCAACAGAACGGAGGTGATGAGGAAACCCGAGATCACGAAGAAAACATCAACGCCGACGAACCCGCCCCGCAATGGCCAGAACCCGGCGTGAAACAACACTACGCTGCCGACAGCGACGGCGCGCAAGCCGTCGATGTCCGGCCGATAGGCCAGACTCATCCTTTCCGCCCCCAGCTCCGCGCCCCCGAAAAAGCGCCTTCACCGAAGGTCAAGGAATAGCCCGCGCCTGTCGCAACAGCAACGCGGGCAGGCACTTGCATATCAGCCATAAAGGCGATTTCGTGGCAGAGCCTACCTGACTACGGGCACCCAGGCGTCGCCACGGCTCTATCGGAGAAGGGAAGGCGCGCTAATAGGAGGCTGGCGGCGTCCGTCCCGCCGCATGTTCCGCCTCAGCTCGCACAGGCTGCGCGGGAAGACCGAGCAGTTCCGCCACGATTGCCCCGATCACCTTGGCGTCCCGCAGCTGGCGCGACCCGGCAAGCGAAAGATGGTTGGTATCGCTGTAGTAGAAGGCGTCGCCTTCGCCTGCCCGGCACTCCTTCGCATCGCAGAAGACCTGCGAGAGCCGTACGGCGCCTGTGCCCGGCACCTCGCTAACGACTTCGCTGATGACCGTGTCGGCGGGATTGAGGATCCGCTCTGCGCTCTTGAGGGGCTGGGTGGTGCAACCGGAGGCATCCCGGCCGAAATACTCGGCCCGCACCACGCAGCCTGCCGGTGCGTGCAGGTATTCCGGCGCCTGCCCCAGCACCAGCGCCTTTGCCCCGGCTTTGCGGATGTCATCGAGAGTCCGCCTCAAGGCAATGGGAAACGCCGCCCGGCTGCCCTCTGGGCTCGGCACGCGGGCCGCGGGAAGATCGGGCATGGTGAGGGCGAAATTTGCGCGCGCGTGGGTGGTCCAGAGGGACCACCGGCTCACCAGCACCACCAGCTTCGGCCGGGTCTTGTCGATCTCGGCCATCACGGCGGTGTTGAAGGCCGCGCACTCCACGCTGCTGTCGCCGACAATGGGCGCAGAGACCCCCACCAGCGGCGGACAGCCGGACAGCGTCAGCAGGCGGGTGCTCAGCCCCCTTTCGGCGAACATCTCCGAAAGGCCCCGGAAAGCGGCGCGGGCGTGGGAGTCGCCCCACACCACTACATCGACCTCCTTGCCAGCTCCAGGCGGCGTGACCGTACAAGTGGTGGTGCCGCGCATGAAGGCATCCGGACTGTCGCATGCGGGGAGGGTCTGCACCTCACGAATCACCGCTTCCGCCTTGAGGCCCCGCGGTGAAAGCGGCCAGAGCCGGCCATCGCGCATCTCGATGCCCCATGCACCGCCCACGGCCAGCAGCATGACGGCCGCAGCTGCGGCAAACCGCGCGATGCGGCGGCCGCCGAGCACCTCGCGGCGGCGCAGCGGCGTTTCCACATAGCGCAGCGACAGCGCCGACAGCGCGACGGAGACCGCGATCACCGCCATCGCCAGCAACGGCGTCGGCGCCCGGCCGCGGTACACGAAAACCAGCGCCAGCAGAGGCCAATGCCACAGATAGAGCGAATAGGAAATGCGCCCCACATAGACCATGGCCGGCAGGCTCAGCAGCCGCGCCACCGGCGCCTTGGCGGCATGGCGGCCCGAATAGATCAGCAGCACCGCGCCAAGCACCGGCGGCAGAGCGGCAATGCCGGGAAAGGTCGTGTGGCGATCATAGAAGAACACCGGCGCCAGCAGCGCCGCCAGCCCCACCGCGCCGAGCCCCGCCGCGATGCGCGGGCCCACGCGGGGCAGCGGCGCCAGCGCCAGCAGCGCGCCGGCCAGCAGCTCCCAGGCGCGGGAGGAGAGGAGGAAGAAGGCCCGGCGCGGCGCCTCGCTCAGCTCCATCTGGGAAAACACGAGCGACCCGAGCGCGAGCAGCAGCAGCCCGCCCACCGCCAGCCGCTTGCCCCCCAGGCGCATGAAGACGAACAGCACCAGCGGGAAGACGATGTAGAACTGCTCCTCCACCGCCAGCGACCACAGATGCAGCAGGGGCATTTCCTCCACCGCCGGGGCGAAATAGGATTCGAGCCCCATGAAGTGGACGTTGGCATAGAACAGCGTGGCGGGAATGAGCGAGCGGGCGAGATCCTCCATCTGGTTCGGCAGCAGGATGAAGGTGCCGAGGAGGGTGGTGGCCGCGAGCACCAGGAACAGGGCGGGAAGGATGCGCCGGATGCGGCGATCGTAGAACTCGACCAGCGAGAAGCGGCCTTTCTCCAGATCCTCCGCGAGGATGGAGGTGATGAGGAAGCCGGAAATGACGAAGAACACGTCGACGCCGACAAATCCGCCGCTGAACAGCGAAAACCCGCCATGAAAAAGAACGACACTGCCGACAGCGACGGCCCGCAGGCCGTCGATATCCGGCCGGTAGGCCAGGCTCATCCATCTTCCCCTGATCGGCGCACCAAAAGATGCGCACTCCCGCCGGCAAACAGATAGCTCGTGCGCGCCGCGACCGCAAACGCGCGCGGCGCACTCCTCCGGCGTGCCTCAGAAGGCCTTGTAGGTGATGATGGTGCGGGTGTCCTGGATGCCGGGAACCGTCTGCACCTTCTGGTTCACGAACTGCCCGATGTCGGTGCCGGGCTCCACGTAGAACTTCACCAGGAGATCGAAATCACCCGCGGTGGAATAGATCTCGGACGCGATCTCGGCATCGGCGATGGCGTCGGCCACCTCGTAGGACTTGCCGAGCTGACACTTGATCTGAACGAAAAACGGGATCACGGCGCACTCCGCTTGGAAACCGCCGGGCGCGCGGCGGCGCCACGCTCCGGCCGGCGTCGCCAAGGTGGACAAAAGCGCCTCCCGACGCAAGGGCGCACGGGCCGGATGCGCGCCCACCGATCTTTTCTGGATTCAGCGCCGAACGAAAATGCTCTAAGCGTGCGGGCTCGACGCCCGTTCGCCAGCAGAGGTCCGCGCCTTGCCCCATTCCGCGCCGCCCATCGCCCTCACCATTGCCGGCTCCGACTCCAGCGGCGGCGCCGGCATCCAGGCCGACCTGAAGACCTTCTCCGCGCTCGGGGTCTACGGCGCCAGCGTCATCGCCGCTTTGACCGCGCAGAACACCCTGGGCGTCACCGCCATCCATGACGTGCCCGACGATTTCATCGGCGCGCAGATGGATGCGGTGTTCAGCGATCTCTCGGTAAAGGCCGTGAAAATCGGCATGCTCTCGCGGCCCGGTGCCATCCGCGCGGTGGCCGCCGGCCTCGACCGCCACGGGGCGATGCCGGTGGTGCTGGACCCGGTGATGGTCGCGGCCTCCGGCGCGCGGCTGCTCGCGGATGAGGCGGTCGCCACCCTGATCGCCGATCTTCTGCCCCGGGCCGATCTCATCACCCCCAACCTGCCCGAGGCGGCGGCCCTGCTCGGCGTTTCCCCCGCCGGGGGCGAGGATGAAATGCACGCCCAGGCCCTGCGCCTGATGGCCGCCGGGGCACGGGCGGTGTTGATGAAGGGGGGGCACGGCACCGGCACCGAGAGCGTGGACCTGCTGGTCACCACGTCCGGCGTCTCCCGGTTCGCAGCGCCAAGGCACGCCACCCGCAATACCCATGGCACCGGCTGCACTCTCTCTTCCGCCATCGCCGCCCGCCTGGCGCTGGGAGACGACCTGTCGTCGGCGGTCGCGGCGGCTAAGGCCTACATCACCGGTGCCATCGATGCCGCCGATCGGCTTGCCGTTGGGTCCGGGCACGGCCCGGTGCACCATTTCTTCGCCCTCTGGCCCTCCTGAGGCGAAGACCTTTGTGGCCCGCGAAATGCGCGCTATCGTCCGAAACAGCGAACGCGCGTTCGGCAGAAAGGATCGCAGGCCATGGCAGTGAAGGACCGCGGGGGCTCACCCCTCGAATCGGGCGCGCAGGCGATCACCGGCCAGCTGGGTAAGACCATCCAGCGGCTGCGCAAGGCCTACAACCTCTCGCTCTCCGATCTGGCGGAGCAGTCGGGCGTCGCCAAGTCCATCATCAGCCAGATCGAGCGGAACGAGACCAACCCCACCCTCGCCACCGTGTGGCGGCTGTCCCAGGCGCTCGACATGTCCGTGGAGCGGGTGCTCGCCTCCACCGACGAAGCCCCCTTCGTGGAAAAGCTCACGCGCGCCGAAACGCCCATCCTGCTCTCGGAGGACGGCCTGTGCCGGCTTTCCATCATCGGCTGGATCAAGACCGTAGAGTGGCTGCAATATTACGACTTCCACGCGGAGCCAGGCGGCGAGCTCGATTCCGACGGGCACCAGCGCGGCTCCGTGGAGTGCCTCACGGTCGTCAGCGGCATGCTGGAGGTGGAGGTGGGCGGCGTGGTGGAAACGGTGAAGGACGGTGAGACCGTGCGCTACCGGTGCGACCGACGGCACATCATCCGCAATCGCAGCACTGCGCCCGCGCACGCCTTCATGGTCTGCCTGCTGAAGGCGGCCGTGCTGGATTAAGCCTGCGCCCCATCGCCTACAACAGGCCGAGGTGCTCGAGTTCCCGCCGCATCTCTTCCGGCATGGCGGCGGCGCCGTCTCCGGCCACGGAATCGAGGTCGCGCGGCACCTCGGAATCCTTCAGGTAGCGCCAGCCCTGGAAGGGACGGGCGGGCCGCGGCCGCACGCCGATCACCTGCGGATCGAGCACCAGGGCGCAGCGCCGCACCCCGTCCACATCCACGAACGGCCGCACATCCAGAAGGCGCTGGCGCGCGGCCACGTCTCCCTTGATGACCCAATAGAGCGAGCCGCCGTCGCGCAATTCCGCGATGCGGGTGGGCACCATGCGGGTCACATGGGTCTGCTCGAAGGGCAGGCCGGCGCGCGCGGCATCCGCGCGCCGGTCCTCGATCCAGTTCCGCAGATCCTCGATGGAGGTGGCGCCGACGCACAGCTTGATGAGATGGAGAGGCATGTCCTCTTATATCGCAGGAATGCGCCGTCCGCGCGGAACGCGATGCGGCCCCTCCCGGCACGCGACGCAGCGCCTATTGCCCGGTTCCTTCCGGCGCCTCGGCCGGCGGCGGCGGGCGCGGCACGGGGCGCGGCGCGGGCTGCGGCGCACGGGTGACGGCGGGAATGGCCGGCCGCTGCGGCGGCAGCGGGGCCACGGCCGAGGGCAGCGGCACAGCCTCAGGCGCCGTTTCCGCAGTGGATGCAGCCTGCCCGGGCACGTCCGCCGGAGCCGGCCCCCGCTCCTCCGCGGCCGGCGCGGGAACAGGCTGCGGCGCGGCCGTTTCCCCGGCACGAGGAGGCGATGGCGCCACCGGCTCCTGGTCGCCGCCCGCCCGCCACCGCGCCGCATGGGCGGCCTGCACGGTGGCGAACCTGCGGTTGGAAAGGTTCGCCACCGCGGGCGCATCCTCCCCGAGCAGGCGGGCCGGCGCGCAGTTCTGATCGGCGCAGGAGAAATCCTGCCGCATCACCTCGGCGACCAGGCCGAAGGGGTCGCGCGCCAGGGGCTGGCGCCAGACCTCCACCAGCGCAGCCAGATCGGCCGCGGGCGCGCGCCGCAACAGGACATCCGCGTCCGTAAGCACCAGCAGTCGCGCCCGCACCAGCGCGCGGGCGGCGACCACCGTCTGCGGGCGGGCAAAGACCACCTCTTCGCAGCTGGCGGCCATGTCGGGAAGGGTATCGAGGCAGGCGAGGCCACTCGCGGCCAGGGCCCCATCGAGCTGGGTGGCACGCAGCTGGAGCGCGCGGCCTTCTTCTCGAATTGCCTGCTCTGCGAGCTGTCGTTGCTGAAGCAGCAGCAGGCCGTAGCCGACCACCAGCAGACCGACGAGCCCCAGGAGCAGCGCCGGCAGGCGGAAGCTCTGCGCCCTGAACAGCAGGACGAACACCACGATCGCCGCCACCACCGCAGCGGCAAGCACCAGCCACCCCGGCACGACGCCGGGCAGGACGAAGGCGTTCATCGCGTCGACCTCCGGTGCAGGCTCGCGCGCCCAGAGGGCGTGCACATCAAATCATCATGAGCCTTGACGACTGGCAGGGCAACGCGAAGACGCGCCCCGACATGGCGAGGCGACGCAGGAACCGGGAAATTCCGCCCGCAGCGCGCCAGGACCGCAGCACGCGGGCCTGGGCGGGCAGTGCCGCCCCTCAGTTCGCGAGGGCGACGGCCTGCTCGAAGCCGCCGAAGAGATAAACGATCGCAACACCCAGGAAAAACGTGGTGAGCGCGGCGCGCGCCACACTCCAGCAGGAGCGAGTTCCGGTCAGGTGCATGATGAGCTGACGATATCCCTGTTTTCGGCGCCTCTCCGCATGGGTGCGGCACCGCGACGGCCACGCCTTTAGGGTTTTCTCAACCATGAAACAAGGGGTCACACGACGTGAGCGGAGTTGCCGCAATGCCTCCGCAATCACCCAGGAATCGCCACATTGCGGCGATGCGGCATATAACATTTTGTTTCGCTTCACGTTTCCGCTGCCGTGCAGCATGTGGGAGGGAGCTGACGCGCCCCTTCATTTTTTTCGCTTTTCCCCTACCAAGGGGGCATGACCAGCGACTCGCACCACGCCGCCTCCGACGAATCCCGCGCCCCGCGCGGCTTCGACCCGGAGGCCGTGACACAAGCCATCCTCCACCTCGCCGCCACATGCGGCCCCGAACGCACGGTGGCGCCCGCCGACGTGGCCCAGGCGGTGGCGCCGGGCGAGCATTGGCAGCGCGCCCTGCCCCAGGTGCGGCGCAGCGCGGTCGCCCTTGCCGAGGCCGGGCGCCTGCTCATCTATCGCAAGGGCAAGGTGATCGATCCGGCGGAGCTGCGCGGCGTCTATCGTCTCGGCCTGCCACGCAACGATTGAATCTCAGGGGCCGGGAAACACGGTGCGCGTCTTGCCGCCCAGGTAATAGGCGACAAGGCCCACCCACTCCTTCACCCCCACATCGGTGAAATCGAGCCCGCTGGCGGCGCGGGAGAAGAGGCCGTTCAGCTCGCTCGGCCCGATGGTGCGGAAATCCACGGGGTAGGCGACCACCGGAAAGTCCACCGCGCGAAAGCAGCCCATGGCGCGGGGCATGTGGAAGGCGCTCGTCACCAGCAGCCAGCGCTCACCGGGCTTCGGCTTCAGCAGCGCCTTGGCGAACTCAGCGTTTTCGGCCGTGTTGCGGGACCTCTCCTCGAACTCCACGCGGGCGGGGTCGATGCCCAGCGCGCCCAGGCTCTGGCGCATCATCTCGGCCTCCCGCCCATGACCCTCCGGAATGAGGGCGCCGCTGCCACCGATGAAGGCAAGCCGTGCATTGGGGTAGCGCCGTGCGAGATCGGCGAAGGCGATCACGCGCTCGCCCGCCTCGGAGAAGGCCGGCTGGCCGCGGGCGAGGCCGATGTCCGGCAGCTCCGCCCCGCCCAGCAGCAGCACGCCGGTGATGGGCTGGCCGTCATCATGAAACTGGGGAAAGCGCTCCTCCAGCGGCGACATGATGTAATTGGCGGCCGGGGAGAAGCCGAACACCAGCACCCCCGCGACGCCAACCGCCAGCAGCACCTCGCCCGCGCGGCGCAGGCCCGCGAGCAGCGCCAGCGCCGCGAGCACCA
Organism: Xanthobacter sediminis; assembly: GCF_043195015.1. NCBI lineage: Bacteria > Pseudomonadati > Pseudomonadota > Alphaproteobacteria > Hyphomicrobiales > Xanthobacteraceae > Xanthobacter > Xanthobacter sediminis. The sequence goes on from NZ_JBAFWH010000006.1 coordinate 129,897, forward strand.
GCAGGATGGAGAGCGCATTGGACGGGGCCGCCACGAACCACGCCGTCTTCGAGATCGTGAAGAACGAATCCATGCGCCGCGCTCCCGTAACCCGATGCCTTCAGGCATAGCCGACCCCCCCGCGCTTGCGAAGCGCAAAGGGCAGCCGGCGCCGCGCGAAGGCGACACCGGCGGGTATCAGGACGGGAGAAGGCTCAGGCCGTCTTTTCGAACAGCTCGCGGCCGATGAGCATGCGGCGGATCTCGCTGGTGCCGGCGCCGATCTCATAGAGCTTGGCGTCGCGCAGCAGGCGGCCGGTGGGATAATCGTTGATGTAGCCGTTTCCGCCGAGGGTCTGGATCGCCTCCAGCGCCATCCAGGTGGCCTTCTCAGCCGCGTAGAGGATGGCGCCGGCCGCGTCCTCGCGGGTGGTGGCCCCGCGGTCGCAGGCCTTCGCCACCGCATAGACGTAGGCGCGCGCGGCGTTCATGGTCACATACATGTCGGCGAGCTTGCCCTGCATGAGCTGGAAGCTGCCGATGGGCTGGCCGAACTGCTTGCGTTCGTGGAGATAGGGCAGCACCACGTCCATGCACGCCTGCATGATGCCGATGGGGCCGGCGGCGAGCACCGCGCGCTCGTAGTCGAGCCCGCTCATGAGCACGTTCACGCCCTTGCCCACGGCGCCGAGCACATTCTCCTCAGGCACCTCGCAATCCTGGAACACCAGCTCGCCGGTGTCGGAGCCGCGCATGCCGAGCTTGTCGAGCTTCTGGGCGGTGGAGAAGCCCGGAAAGCCCTTCTCCACCAGGAAGGCGGTCATCCCGCGCGGACCGGCGGCCGGGTCGGTCTTGGCGTAGACCACCAGGGTCTCCGCGATGGGGCCATTGGTGATCCACATCTTGGAGCCGTTGAGGATATAGCGATCGCCCTTCTTCTCGGCGCGGGTGCGCATGGAAACCACGTCCGAGCCCGCTCCCGGCTCCGACATGGCGAGCGCGCCCACATGCTCGCCGGAAATGAGCTTGGGCAGGTACTTCGCCTTCTGCGCGGCGTTGCCGTTGCGGCTGATCTGGTTGACGCAGAGATTGGAGTGGGCGCCGTAGGAGAGCCCCACCGAGGCCGATGCGCGGGAGATCTCCTCCATGGCGATCACGTGCTCCAGATAGCCGAGGCCGGAGCCGCCGTATTCCTCCGCCGCCGTAACACCGAGCACGCCGAGCGCGCCGAGCTTGGGCCACAGGTCCCGCGGGAACTGGTTGGTGCGGTCGATCTCGGCAGCGCGGGGCGCGATCTCGGCGTCCGAGAAGTTGCGCACGCTCTCGCGCAGCATGTCGGCGGTTTCGCCGAGGTCGAAATCGAATCCGGCGGGACTGTTCGGCAGCATGTGTTTCCTCCCTCGGTCCCCTTCTTCATTGGCGCCGACAGGGCGGCGCGGGGACGCGGCCCTAGAATAAAACGGTTGTCCGTTTATTCAATGGGCAAGAGAGGAGATCGCGCATGGGGCGGGGCCACCGCCCCGCCGCTCAGGGCTGCCAAGGCTCGCGCGGCTCTGCTTCCTTCTCCTCCTCGCGGGCATCCGCAACGATGGAGAGCAGGGCGCGCAGCGCCTCCGGCACCCCCTGCCCCGATTGGGCGGAGAGCAGAAGCGGAGTCTTGCCGGCGGCCCGCCGAAGGCGTTCCTTCTGCTGCTTGAGGAGTTCCGGCGAGAGGGCGTCGATCTTGGAGAGGGCCACGATCTCGGGCTTCTCGTCGAGGCCGTTGCCGTAGGCGGCAAGCTCCGCGCGCACGGTCTTGTAGGCCTTGCCGGCGTGCTCGCTGGTGCCGTCCACAAGGTGCAGCAGCGCGCGGCAGCGTTCCACATGGCCAAGGAAGCGGTCGCCGATGCCGACCCCCTCGTGCGCCCCCTCGATGAGGCCGGGGATATCGGCGAGCACGAACTCGCGCCCGTCCACCCGCACCACGCCGAGGCCGGGGTGCAGCGTGGTGAACGGATAATCCGCGATCTTGGGCTTGGCGGCGGTGGTGGCGGCGAGGAAGGTGGACTTGCCCGCATTGGGCAGCCCCACCAGGCCGGCGTCGGCGATCAGCTTCAGCCGCAGCCAGATCCAGCGCTCCTGCCCCTCCAGGCCCGGATTGGCCCGGCGCGGCGCCTGGTTGGTGGAGGTCTTGAACTGGGCGTTGCCGAAGCCGCCGTTCCCGCCTTCCAGCAGCCTGATGCGCTGGCCCACCTCGGTGAAATCGGCGAGCACGGTCTCCTCGTCTTCGTCGAGGATCTGGGTGCCGGCCGGCACCCGCAGCACCACGTCGTCGCCCTTGGCTCCGGTGCGGTTGGCGCCCTTGCCGTGGTCGCCCTTCTTGGCCTTGAAATGCTGCTGGTAGCGATAGTCGATGAGCGTGTTGAGGCCGTCCACGCACTCGACCCACACGTCGCCGCCGCGCCCGCCGTCCCCGCCGTCGGGGCCGCCGAACTCGATGAACTTTTCGCGCCGAAACGAGACGCAGCCGGCACCGCCGTCGCCCGAGCGCACATAGACCTTGGCTTGATCGAGAAATTTCATGGGCTGGAGGTAGACGGGCCGCACAGGGAACGCAAGGGGCGGCGGAGCCCGCGGCCCCTTGCGGGCCGTCACAGTTTCAGGATGCGCTCCGCATTGGCATGGCAGATCCTGGCGCGCACGTCCTCCGCCATCGGCGCCGCCTCGATGAAGGCGGCGGCGGTGGGCGTATCCTCGTAGGGGTAGTCCACGGAGAACATCACATTGTCCTCGCCCATGGCCGCGACCGCGCAGGCGAGCGCGTTGGGATCGCACACGCCGGAGGTGGTGATGGCGATATGGCGGCGGATGATGGCGGAAGGCAGCTGCTCCGGCGGCAGGGGCGCGCCCGCCATGCCCTGCCAGCGGCTGTCGAAGCGCCACAGCAGGTAGGGCAGCGTCTCCCCCATGTGACCCAGGATGACCCGCAGCTTCGGAAAGCGGGTGAAGGTGCCGCCGAACACGAGGCGCAGGGCGTGGGTCGCCGTGTCCACGGTCCAGCCCCACACGGCCCCGCCGAGCTCCGGTCGCCCGGCGAGCATGGCGGGGGTGTCGATCATGTCGCCCGGATGGAGGTAGACGGGCACATCGAGGTCCGCGGCCCGCTCCCAGAACGGCAGGAACATGTCGGCGTCGAGATAGTGGCCGCCGGTCTGGCCGTTGATGAGCGCGCCCTTGAAGCCGAGCTGACGGACGCACCGCTCCAGCTCGTCCGCAGCGGTAGCGGGGTCCTGCATGGGCAGGTGGGCGAAGCCCGCGTACCTTGAGGGCCTCTTCTGAACCTCGGCGGCGAGCGCGTCGTTGGCCTTGCGGGCGAGGGCGATGGCCAGCGCGGCGTCCTTCTCCCCCTGCACGCCGGGGGTGGTCACCGAGAGCACGCTGAGCGCGATGCCCGCCCGGTCCATAGCTTCCAGCCGGGTCTCTCCGAAATCGACGAGATGCCGCTCGATGTCCGCGAACACGGCATCGTCGCTGGTGGGCTTGGCCACGTAGCGCTCGGCCAGCTCGGGAATCGTGAAGTGCTCCTCAAGGGCGATCTTGCGGACGGGCACCCGCGCGCCGGAGCTGGCGGCGCCTCCGGCCGGCGTCGAGGACATGGCCATCCCGGCCTCCCATTCAAGCTGAACCTTGAGCACACTAATTCAGCCGCCCCGCGCATGGCACAGGGAAAACGCCGCAGGCATCCGGCCCGGCCTTTGACCTTTCCATCCCGCCGGATCAAAACACGGGCATGAGCGCGCGCACCGTCGATGTTCTCCTGCCCCTCGGCCTCGACACCCCCTATTCCTACCTCCTGCCCGACGGCATGAGCCTTTCACCGGGAGACCTCGTGCACGTGCCGCTGGGCTCCCGCGGCATGACCGGCTGCGTGTGGCCGCGCCCCGCCGGCGGGGTGGCGATGCTGGACCCGAAGAAGCTCAAGGCGGTGAAGGCGAAGCTGCCCTATGCGCCCCTGCCCGGCGAGTTGCTGAAGCTGATCGACTGGATGGCAGACTACACCCTCGCACCCCGCGGCATGGTGCTGCGCATGGCGCTGCGCCATGGCGAAGCGCCGGGCGAAGCCCGCGAGCGGGTGGGTGTGCGCGCCACCGGCGGCAAGCCCGAGCGCATGACGGCCGCCCGAGCCCGGCTGCTCGAATTCCTCGCCGACGGCTTCGTGCGTGGGAAGTCCGAGGCGGCGCGGGAGGCGGGCGTCTCCCCCTCCGTGGTGGACGGGCTGGTGGACGACGGCGCGCTCGAGGCCGTGGTGCTGCCCCCGGAGCCCGCCGCCTACCCCCCCGATCCCGGCCACGCCGCCCTCCCCCTCTCGGATGTGCAGGCGGAGGCCGCCGCCACGCTCAAGGCGGCGGTGGCGGCGCATGCTTTTTCCGTCTTCCTGCTGGACGGCGTCACCGGCTCCGGCAAGACCGAGGTCTATTTCGAGGCGGTGGCCCAAGCGGTGCGGGACGGGCGGCAGGCGCTGATCCTGCTGCCGGAAATCGCCCTCACCCAGGCGTTCCTGGATCGCTTCACCCAGCGTTTCGGCGTGAAGCCGGCGGAATGGCACTCGGGCGTCTCCACCCGCCGGCGCGCGCGCATCCTGAACGGCGTCGCCTCCGGCGAGGTGAAGGTGGTGGCGGGCGCGCGCTCGGCCCTGTTCCTGCCGTTCCACGATCTCGGCCTGATGGTGGTGGATGAGGAGCACGACCCCGCCTACAAGCAGGAGGATGGCGTGTGCTACCACGCCCGCGACATGGCGGTGGTACGGGCGCGCCTGTGCGCGGCGCCCATCGTGCTCGCTTCCGCCACGCCTTCCCTTGAGACCGAGGTGAACGCGCGGCGCAGGCGCTACAGGCGCCTCGCCCTGCCGGTGCGCTTCGGTGGCGCGAAGGTGCCCGGCCTCACGCCCATCGACCTGCGGCGCGAGAGCCCGCCGCGCGGGCGCTGGATCGCCCCGCGCCTGGAAGCGGAGATCAACGACACGCTGGCGGCCGGCGGCCAATCGCTCCTGTTCCTCAACCGGCGCGGCTATGCGCCGCTGACCCTCTGCAACGCCTGCGGCCACCGCATGCAGTGCCCCTCCTGCACGGCTTGGCTGGTGGAGCACCGTTTCCGACGCCGCCTCACTTGCCACCATTGCGGCTACCAGGCCCCGGTGCCCGAAGAGTGTCCGCGCTGCGGCGCCAAGGACAGCCTCGTCGCCGTGGGCCCAGGCGTGGAGCGGCTGCAGGAGGAAGTGCAGGCGCTGTTTCCCGCCGCACGCACCCTTGTGCTCTCCTCGGACCTGCTGGGCGGCGTGGAGCGCATGCGCGCCGAGCTCGATGCGGTGACGAAGGGCGAGGTGGACGTGGTGGTGGGCACCCAGCTCGTCGCCAAGGGCCACAACTTCCCCGGCCTCGCGCTGGTGGGCGTGGTGGATGCGGATGTCGGCCTCGGCCAGGGAGACCCGCGCGCGGCGGAACGCACCTTCCAGCTCGTGCACCAGGTGGCGGGGCGCGCCGGGCGCGGCAAGACCGAGGGTCGCGGCTTCATCCAGACCCGCAGCCCCGAGCACCCGGTGATGCGCGCCCTCGTCACCGGCGATCGCGACGCCTTCTACGACACGGAGATCGCGGCGCGCGAGGAAACGCTGCTTCCTCCCTTCGGCCGCATGGCGGGCATCATCGTCTCGGCGAGCGAGGCCCACGCCGCCGAGGCCCATGCCCGGCGGCTCGCGGCCTGCGCGCCGATCGTGCCGGATGTGCGCATCCTCGGCCCGGCCGAGGCGCCGCTCGCGGTGCTGCGCGGGCGCCACCGCTGGCGCCTCCTGGCGCGCGCGCCTCGCCAGCTGGACCTTTCGGCCTATCTCAGGAAATGGTGCGACCTGGCGCCCAAGCCCACCGGCAACGTGAAGGTGGTGATCGACGTGGACCCGCAGAGCTTTCTTTAAGCGGACTCAAGCTTCCCAGACGGGAAGGTCGCCTCGCGCCCAGCCGTCCTTCACCTCTCCCACGTAGTCGGCGTAGCGCCCGGCGGCGATGGCGTTGCGGGCGCCGTCCATGAGCTGCTGGTAGTAGTGGATGTTGGCCCAGGAGATCAGCATCGCTCCCAGCATCTCCTCGCAGCGCACGAGGTGGTGGAGGTAGGCGCGCGAATAATCCCGCAGCGCCGGGCAGTCGCTCTCCTCGTCCAGCGGGCGGGGGTCCTCGGCGTGGCGGGCGTTCTTCAGGTTGATGCGGCCGAAGCGGGTGAAGGCCAGGGCATGCCGGCCGGAACGGGTGGGCATCACGCAATCGAACATGTCGATGCCCCGCGCCACCGCCTCCAGCAGGTCGTCGGGCGTGCCCACGCCCATCAGGTAGCGCGGCTTGGTGATGGGCAGGTGCGGCTCCACCGTCTCGATCATGGCGAGCATCACATCCTGCGGCTCCCCCACCGCGAGGCCGCCGATGGAATAGCCGGGGAAATCCATGTCCGCCAGCGCCGTGGCGGATTCCACCCGCAGCGCCGGTACGGCGCCGCCCTGGACGATGCCGAACAGCGCCCGCCCCTTCGGCTGCGCTTCGAACGCGCGCTTGGAGCGCTCCGCCCAGCGCAGCGACAGGCGCATGGCGCGGGCCGCCTCGTCGTCGGTGCAGGGCAGGCGCACGCACTCGTCGAGCTGCATCTGGATGTCCGAGCCCAGAAGGCCCTGGATCTCCACCGCCCGCTCGGGGGTGAGCTCGTAGTGGGTGCCGTCCACGTGGGAACGGAAGGTGACGCCGTTCTCGCTCATCTTCCGGAGCGAGGAGAGGGACATGACCTGGAAGCCGCCGGAATCGGTGAGGATGGGTCCGCCCCAGCCCATGAAGCGGTGCAGGCCGCCCAGCTTCGCCACCCGCTCCGCGCCGGGGCGCAGCATGAGGTGGTAGGTGTTGGCGAGCACGATGTCCGCGCCCGCCGCGCGCACCTGATCGAAATAGAGCCCCTTCACCGTCGCCACCGTGCCCACGGGCATGAAGGCAGGGGTGCGGATGGTGCCGCGCGGGGTGAGGATGAGGCCGGTGCGCGCCGCCCCGCTGGTGGCGGAGAGCACGAAGGAGAAGCTGTCGGTGGGCGCGAAGGTCATGGGGCCGCTTGTGGCAGAAGCAGGCAGGCATCGCCATAGGAATAGAAGCGATAGCCCTCCGCGATGGCATGGGCATAGGCGCGCTTCTGCACCTCGTGCCCCACGAACGCCGCCACCAGCATCACCAGGGTGGAGCGGGGCAGGTGGAAGTTCGTCATCATCGCGTCCACCGCGCGGAAGCGGTAGCCGGGCGTGATGAAGATGTCGGTCTCGCCCACGAAGGGCCGGATAGCGCCATCCTCCCCCGCCGCGCTCTCGATCAGCCGCGTGGGCGTGGAGCCGACGGTGACGATGCGCCCGCCGCGCGCCTTCGCTGCGTTCAGCGTGGCGGCGGTCTGAGGGGAAACCTCGCCCCACTCGGCGTGCATGCGGTGCTCGGCGGTGTCGTCGGCCTTCACGGGCAGGAAGGTGCCGGGGCCCACATGCAGCGTCACGGTCACCACCTCGACGCCGCGCGTCTTCACCGCCGCCATCAGCGCGGGCGTGAAGTGCAGGCTCGCGGTGGGCGCGGCCACCGAGCCGTCCACGCGGGCGAACAGGGTCTGGTAATCGGTGCGGTCGCGCGCGTCCTCGGCGCGGCGGGCGGCGATATAGGGCGGAATGGGCATGTGGCCCACCTGGGCCAGGGCATCGTCGAGCGCGGGGCCGGACAGGTCGAAGGCGAGGTCCACCTCCCCCTCCCGCCGCGCCTCCACCCGCGCGTCGAGGGTGCCCAGCATGCAGGCGCCGCCCTCGCGCCCGAAGCGGATGACGTCCCCTTCCCTCAGGCGCTTGGCGGGCTTGGCGAAGGCGGTCCAGCGGTGGCCATCGAGCCGCTTCACCAGCGTCGCCTCCACATGCACGGTGCCGGCGCCCTCACGGGTGCGGGTGCCTTCCAGGGCTGCGGGGATGACGCGGGTGTCGTTCACCACCAGCGCGTCACCGGGCTGGAGGAACTGCGGCAGGTCGCCCACGCGGGCGTCGGCCAGCTCCGGGACGCCGCCGGGGCGCACCACCAGCAGGCGCGCGGATTCACGCGGCTCGGCGGGGCGCAGGGCGATCCGCTCGGGGGGAAGCTCGAAATCGAAGGCGTCGACACGCATCGCGGCAGGCTTGCAGAGATCTTGGAGAGATAAGGAAGGCGCGTTCCTACAGCGGCGGCGCCGGAACGCAAGAGCGGAAGTTGCCGGCAGCGCCTTCAGAAGATGGCGATTGCCCCCTGCCAGATGGCCCAGCTCATCAGCCCGGTGATGACGATGCCGAGGAGCGTCGCCCCGAACCCCGCGAGGATGACGACCCCGTCCCGCTCCACGAGGCCGAGGCCGAACACGCACACGGCGAAGCCGGGCGGCAGGTTACCCAGGAAGGGGATGGGCAGCAGCAGGATGAAGCCCAGCAGCACCACCGTGGCGCCCACCACGCGGCGGGCGGCGGGGCCGGCGAACTGCTCGTAGCGCGGCCGGGAGATGCTCTCGAACTTCTCGATCCAGGGGCGAGACCGGTTGACGATAGCCTCCAGCATGGAGCGGGAGAAGGTGCGGTTGGCGATCTTCTCCGGCAGCCACAGCTCCTGCCGGCCCATGGCCATCTGCAGGCCGATGAGGCCGAGGATGATGCCGCAGATCACCGGGATGCCTGGCGGCATGGGGATGCAATTGGGAATGCCGAAGATGAGGAAGAGGATTCCGAACGCACGGTTCCGCAGCGCGTTGACGAGATCGCCAATGGCCACCTTCTCCCCCTCCTGGGCGGAGAGGACGGCGGCGAGCAGTTCGGACGTTCTGGGGGTGCGGCGGTCCAATGCGGCCTCTTCCACGGCATCTGCCCGGCGGCGAGTTTCCGCAGGGGGCGCCTGTTCTAGCACCGAGAAAGCGGCGGTGTCAGGGCGCAGCCCTCAAGCCGGGCCTGGATACCAGCCCGACGCGGCGTTGCGACGCGGGAGTGTCCCCGACGGGCACTCCGAGGTGGACGAGATCAGCGTGCGCGCCCAACCCCCGCGGGGCGCGCACGCCTCTCGCCACCATCTCCGATCATTAAAACACCGGAGCGCCGCGGGAAACCGGTCGCTATCGGCCTCCCACAATTCTGTCCGGCGGGCGCCGCCCTCCCGGCGCCCGCCGGCTTCGCCGCCTGCTGACCCACGCGGGTCAGTGCAGCACGAACATGCCGTCCACGGTCCGCATCTCCGCCGGCTTGATGAGCCCGCAATGGGCCACGCGCACCGAATGCAGTCGCCCCTCGAGCTCCCGGTGCCAGAACTCCAGGAAACGGTGCAGCTCGGGAAATTTCGGGCACAGATCATACTCCTGCCAAAGGTAACTCTGGAGCACGGAGGGATGATCGGGCATGCGATAAAGAATTTCAGCAGTGGCAAGGCCATAGCCCGCCATCTGCAGCTTGAAGTCATTGGAAACACCACTCTGCGACAAACCGGATGCACGGTCTGAATCGGATGCACTTCTGGACGTCATCGGCAAGACCTCCTGATGCAATGTCGGGTGAACGCTACCCCTACCGGACACCGTGCCGCCGAGCCCTTTCTCCTCCGGCGGCGACGGGATCGATTGTCGGCTCAACAGCCTGGGGCCGCCAAGGTCAAAAAAGCATTTCCGTCTGCAAAAACAATGTACTAGCAGCGATGACAAAAGACTGCTGACAACACTGCGCCCCCGAACGCCGGACCCCCGCGACGCCCACCCGCGCCCAATGCTCGTGGCTAATGTCTTCGCGGTGCAGCATTTTGGCGCCGGCTAGCACTCCGGTAAGTCGAGTGCCAAAAAAGTTCCACATCCCCCTTGCGGGAGCTTTTGGCCGCCCCTAGATGGGCCGTGAGCCGGGCTCATGAGCGTCCGGTGGCTCAAAAAGAAGCAACCAACTGGAGGTTCCCCTATGGGTTTCCGTCCTCTGCACGACCGCGTCGTGGTCAAGCGCATCGACGCCGAGCAGAAGTCCGCTGGCGGGATCATCATTCCCGACACCGCCAAGGAAAAGCCCCAGCAGGGTGAAGTGATCGCGGTGGGCCCCGGCGCCCGCAACGAGAAGGGCGAGCTGGTCGCCCTCGACGTCAAGGCCGGCGACGTGGTGCTGTTCGGCAAGTGGTCCGGCACCGAGGTCAAGATCGACGGCCAGGATCTCCTCATCATGAAGGAGAGCGACATCCTCGGCGTCATCGAAGGCGCGGCGGGCGCCCAGAAGGCGGCCTGATCTTCCCCATCGCCCAGCGGCGGCCCGCCCAGCGGGCCCTGCCCCTTTGAAGATTTCCGGAACATTCGTCCCAAGCTGAAGGAGCAAGGCACATGGCTGCCAAGGACGTGAAATTCTCCGTCGACGCGCGCGACAAGGTGCTGCGTGGCGTGGACATCCTCGCCAATGCGGTGAAGGTGACCCTCGGCCCCAAGGGCCGCAACGTGGTGATCGAGAAGTCGTTCGGCGCCCCGCGCATCACCAAGGACGGCGTGACCGTCGCCAAGGAGATCGAGCTCGAGGATCGCTTCGAGAACCTCGGCGCCCAGCTCGTGCGTGAGGTCGCCTCCAAGACCAACGACCTCGCCGGCGACGGCACCACCACCGCCACCGTGCTGGCCCAGGCCATCGTGAAGGAAGGCGCCAAGGCGGTTGCCGCCGGCATGAACCCGATGGACCTGAAGCGCGGCATCGATGTCGCCGTCGAGGCCATCATCAAGGATCTCGCCGCCAACTCCAAGGCCGTGACCTCCAACGAGGAGATCGCCCAGGTCGGCACCATCTCCGCCAATGGCGACATCGAGGTCGGCAAGTTCCTGGCGGAAGCCATGAAGAAGGTCGGCAACGAGGGCGTCATCACCGTCGAGGAAGCCAAGTCCTTCGAGACCGAGCTCGACGTGGTCGAGGGCATGCAGTTCGACCGTGGCTATCTCTCGCCCTATTTCGTCACCAATGCCGAGAAGATGCGCGTTGAGTTCGAGGATCCCTACATCCTCATCAACGAGAAGAAGCTGACCGGCCTGCAGGAGCTGCTGCCCGTGCTCGAGGCGGTGGTGCAGTCCGGCAAGCCGCTGCTCATCATCGCCGAGGACGTCGAGGGCGAGGCCCTGGCCACCCTGGTGGTGAACAAGCTGCGTGGCGGCCTGAAGGTCGCGGCGGTGAAGGCCCCCGGCTTCGGTGATCGTCGCAAGGCCATGCTGCAGGATATCGCCATCCTGACCGGCGGCACCGTGATCTCCGACGATCTCGGCATCAAGCTCGACAGCGTGAACCTCTCCATGCTCGGCCGCGCCAAGAAGGTCGTGATCGAGAAGGAGAACACCACCATCGTCGACGGCGCCGGCGAGAAGGCCGACATCGAGGCCCGCATCTCCCAGATCCGCGCCCAGATCGAGACCACCACCTCCGACTATGACCGTGAGAAGGCCCAGGAGCGCCTCGCGAAGCTCGCCGGCGGCGTGGCCGTCGTGCGCGTCGGCGGCGCCACCGAGGTTGAGGTGAAGGAGAAGAAGGACCGCGTGGACGACGCGCTCCACGCCACCCGTGCCGCGGTGGAAGAAGGCGTGCTGCCCGGCGGCGGCGTGGCCCTGCTGCGCTCCGTGAAGGTGCTCGAAGGCCTGAAGGTCGACAATGCCGACCAGAAGACCGGCATCGAGATCGTCCGAAAGGCGGTGCAGGCCCCGGCCCGGCAGATCGCCACCAATGCCGGCGATGACGGCTCCGTGGTGGTCGGCAAGATCCTCGAGAACGCCGCCTACACCTTCGGCTACAACGCCCAGAGCGGCCAGTATGTCGACATGGTGAAGGAAGGCATCATCGACCCCACCAAGGTGGTGCGCACTGCGCTCCAGGATGCGGGCTCGGTCGCCGGCCTGCTCATCACCACCGAGGCGCTCATCGCCGAGTTGCCGAAGAAGAACGCCCCCGCGGCTCCGGCCATGCCGGGCGGCGGCATGGACTTCTGAGGTTAATCACGACCTCCGGCGCCGCCCGGTGCCCTTCGCGAAAGCGCAAACCGGAAAACCGGTTTGCTCGGGCGGCGGCATGGACTTCTGAGGCTAATCACGACCTCCGGCGCCGCCCGGCGAATCTTCGCGAAAAAATGCAACCCAGTACGCCGGTTTGCTCGGGCGGTGGCATGGACTTCTGAGGTTAAGTGGGCCTTCAGCACCGCCGCGCAGCACGCGAAGCGCAGGCCGGGGCACCGGTTTGCCAGGCGCAGCCAATGAAAACGGAAACGGCCGGGCGATATGCCCGGCCGTTTTCATTTGCTAAGCCGGCGGGCGCGGCGCAAAAAGCCGACGCGGACTTCCGAAGCCTTCGCCGCGCCGCTGTCACGCATCGCGGTCAAACTCCGCTCCTGCAATCCCGCTAGCCCCGCGCTGCCGTTCCGGATAGCGTCGGCCATCCGCACGGAAGCCGAGCCTTGCCCAAACGCCCCACCCGCCCCTCCTCCTCCCCGCGTCCCGTCAGCGCCCGCCCAGCCAAGACCCGCGCCGGACGCAAACGCGCCGCGGCCGACCACGTGGCGGAAGCCCTCGTCATTGCCCCCAGGGCCACCGGCGAGATGCCCTCCAAGAAGGAGGTGCTGGCCTTCATCGCCAGCCAGAGCGGCACCGTCGGCAAGCGCGAGATCGCGCGCGCGTTCGGCCTTTCGGCCGCGCAGAAGGTGGAGCTGAAGGAGCTGCTGCGCGACCTTTCGGAAGAAGGCACCGTGGACCGGCGCGGCCGCAAGCTGCACGTGCCCGGCGCCCTGCCCGGCGTGGTGCTGGCCGATGTGGTGAGCCGCGACGCCGACGGCGAGCTGGTAGCCGTGCCGGTGGAGTGGGACAGCGAGGAGCACGGCGAGGCGCCGCGCATCATCCTTCAGGCCCAGCGGCGCACTGCCCGCAGCCAGGGCCCGGCGCCCGGCCTCTCGGACCGGGTGCTGCTGCGCATCGTCGAGGGCTCCGGCGAGGCCTATGTGGGGCGCGTCATCAAGGTGCTCGAGAAGGCCCGCAAGCAGACGCTGGGCATCTTCCACGCCCTGCCCAACGGCGGCGGCCGCATCGTGCCCATCGACAAGAAGGCCCACGGCCGCGAGCTGCAGATTCCTCCCGGCGCCGAGCATGAGGCGGAGGACGGCGACCTGGTGGCGGTGGAGCTGATGCGCCAGCGCGTGTTCGGCCTGCCCACCGCGCGGGTGAAGGAGCGCCTGGGCTCGCTGAAGAGCGAGAAGGCGGTGAGCCTCATCGCCCTGCACGCCCATGGCATTCCCCACCAGTTCCCCGAGGCTGTGACCAAGGAGGCGGAGGCCGCCGGGAAGGTGACCGCCCACGGCCGCGAGGACTGGCGCAAGCTGCACCTCGTCACCATCGACCCACCGGACGCCAAGGACCACGACGACGCGGTCCACGCCGTCGCCGACGACGACCCGGACAATTCCGGCGGCTTCATCGTCACGGTGGCCATCGCGGATGTCTCCACCTATGTGCGGCCCGCCTCGGCTCTGGACCGCGAAGCGCTCGTCCGCGGCAACTCAGTCTATTTCCCGGACCGGGTGGTGCCCATGCTGCCGGAGCGCATCTCCAACGACCTGTGCTCCCTGCGCCCGAAGGAGGACCGGCCGGCGCTCGCCGTGCGCATGGTCATCGGCAAGGACGGGCGCAAGAAGGGCCACACTTTCCACCGCATCATGATGCGCTCGGCCGGCAAGCTCGCCTATGCCCAGGCACAGGCCGCCATCGAGGGCCGCGCGGACGAGGTGGCCGACCCGCTGCTGGAGGGCGTGCTGAAGCCGCTCTATGCCGCCTACGCCTGCGTGAAGGCGGCGCGCGACAACCGCCAGCCCCTCGACCTCGACCTGCCCGAGCGCAAGATCCTGCTGAAGGCGGACGGCACGGTGGACAAGGTGGTGGTGCCCGAGCGGCTCGACGCGCACCGGCTCATCGAGGAATTCATGATCCTCGCCAATGTCGCGGCCGCCGAGACGCTGGAGGACAAGCGCACACCGCTCATCTACCGCGTGCATGATGCGCCATCGCTGGAGAAGCTCTCGGCCCTGCGTGACTTCCTGAAGACGCTGGACATCGCCCTGCCGAAGATCGACGCGGTGCGCCCCTCTCACCTCAACCGCATCCTCGCTCTGGTGAAGGACACGGACGTGGCGCCGCTGGTGAACCAGGTGATCCTGCGCAGCCAGTGCCAGGCGGAATATTCGCCGGAGAACTACGGCCATTTCGGCCTCAACCTGCGCCGCTACGCGCACTTCACCTCACCCATCCGCCGCTATGCGGACCTCATCGTGCACCGCGGGCTCATCCGGGTCATGGGCTTCGGTACGGACGGCCTGCCCGAGGAAACGACGGTGGAAGCGCTGGGCGAGGTGGCCGCGGCCATCTCCGTCACCGAGCGGCGCGCCATGGCGGCCGAGCGGGAGACGGTGGACCGTCTCATCGCCCACCACCTCGCCAACCAGATCGGCGCGGTGTTCAAGGGCCGCATCTCCGGCGCCACCAAGGCGGGGCTGTTCATTGCCCTGGACGAGACCGGCGCTGACGGCTTCGTGCCCGCCGCCACCATCGGCGCGGACTACTACCGCTTCGACGAGGTGCGACAGGCCCTCGTGGGCGAGCGCACCGGCGAGATGCACCGCATCGGCGACCGGGTGGAGGTCCGCCTCGTGGAGGCCGCGCCGGTGGCAGGCGCGCTCCGGTTTGAGCTCCTCTCGGAAGGGACGTATGTAAAGGGTGCGCGCGGCCGGCCCGGACCGTCGCGACGTTCCGGCGGAACGAAGAGCGGCCCCGGCCGCGCGCCCTCGCGCGCGGAGCATCCCCACAAGGGATCGCGGGGCGGACCGGGCGGGAGGAGCCCCGGCGGAAGCCGGAAAAGATAGGGACGGAACCGTCCATGCCAATGATCGTCACCACGCGGGCCTTGCCGCCCGCATCCGGAGGCCCGGCAGGCCCTTCGGCCGAAGCCGCCCCCCGCGCGGTGGGCCCGTCCCTCCTGCGCGGCGCCCGCGGCCTGTGCCCCGCCTGCGGCGAGGGTCGCCTGTTCGCGCGCTACCTGAAGGTGGCGCCCTTCTGCGCCACGTGCGGCGAGGAACTCCACCACCACCGGGCGGATGATGCCCCGCCCTATGTGGTGATCCTGGCGGTGGGGCATATCGTGGTGCCGCTGCTGGTGATCGTGGAGGAGCTGTACCAGCCGCCGGTCTGGGGACACCTCGCCCTTTGGCTGCCGCTCACCCTGGCGCTGAGCCTCGTGCTGCTGCCGATCGCCAAGGGCGCGCTGGTGAGCCTGCAATGGGCCCTGCGCATGCACGGCTTCGACCCGTCGAGCGCCGAGCGCGAGCCGCCTCCGGCAGGCGCTCTTCACCCTTCCATCCCGCCAGCCATGACCCCCGCCGCATCATGAATGACTTCGCCACACGACTGACCGAGGCCGAGCGCGGGCAGAACTCGCCCAACGTGCGTCCCAAGGACGCCGCGACGCTCATTCTCGTGGACCGCGCCGGCAAGGCCCCGCGCGTGCTCATGGGCCGGCGGCATCCGAACCTCAAGTTCCTGCCCAACATGTACGTCTTCCCCGGCGGCCGGCTGGAGAAATTCGACAAGGTGATGCCGGTCTACGGCATCGTGGATTCGGACAGCGAGCGCCGCCTCATGCAGGCCGTGCAGCGGCCCACCCTGGACCGTGTGCGCGGCCTCGCAGCCGCGGCCATCCGCGAGATGTACGAGGAGACGGGCCTCCTGGTGGGCACGAAGGACCTCGGCGCCCCGCAGGCCCCCTGCGATGACTGGCGCGCCTTTGAGGCGCGGGGCGTATTCCCGAGCCTGGAGGCGCTCACCTTCGTCGCCCGCGCCATCACCCCTCCCCGCCGCCCGAGGCGCTTCGACACGCGCTTCTTCGTTGCCGATGCGTCCGCGGTGTGCGACGAGGAGCCCGGCAAGGTCGGCGAGAATTCGGAGCTGGTCGACCTCAAGTGGCTCACCTTCGAGGACACGAAGGCACTGGAGCTGCCCACCGTCACCCGCGTGGTGCTGGACGAACTGGCCGCCCGCATCGAGGCCGGCTTCCACGCCCGGCTCCCCGTTCCCTCCTATGCCATGCGGCACGGCCGCTTCGTGCGCACGCTGCTCGACTGACCGGACGTTTTCCTTCATGCACGCCCCGAACCCGCCGCCCACCCAGACGAGCTGGGCGGCCTCGATTGCCGCTGCCATCGCTGCCATTGCCGTGGTGGGGGTGGGCATCAGCCTCTCCATCCCCCTTTTGGCGCTGGAGCTGGAATCGCGGGGCGTGTCGGGCACCCTCATCGGCATCAACACGGCGGTGGCGGGCATCGCCACCGTTGCGACCGCGCCTTTCGTGCCGCAGCTCGTGCGGCGGCTCGGGGTGCGCGCGCTGCTGATTCTCGCCATTGTGCTGAGCGCGGCGAGCCTCATCGCCTTCAAGGCGGTGGATTCGTTCATCCTGTGGTTTCCGCTGCGATTCGCGCTCGGCGCGGCACTGTGCGTGCTGTTCGCGGTCAGCGAATTCTGGATCAATGCGGTCGCGCCACAGCACCGCCGCGGCCTCGTGATGGGCATCTACGCCACCGGCCTCTCGGTGGGGGCGGCGCTGGGCCCGGTCATCCTGAGCGTGACGGGAACCACGGGCTGGGAGCCTTACCTCGCCGGTGCCATGGTGCTGTGCCTCGGCATCATCCCCATCGTGATGGCGCGCGGCATGACCCCGCGCATCCACGAGAGCGAGCACCACGGCGTGCTCTCCTTCCTGCGCAAGTCGCCCACCGCCCTCCTGGCCGCCCTGGTGTTCGGCGCCATGGAAACCTCGGTGATGAGCTTCCTGCCGCTCTATGGCGTGCGCCTCGGCCTCGGCAATACCGATGCGGCGCTTCTGCTCACAGTGGCGGTGATGGGCAACGTGGCGTTCCAGATTCCGCTCGGCCTGGTCTCCGACCGCATCGACCGGCGCATCCTGCTGTTCGCCTGCGCCCTGGCCGGCACCATCGGCGCCGCGATCCTGCCGGCGCTCGATGTGCATTCGGTGGCCTTCCTCGTCGCGGTATTCCTCGCGACCGGCGTGGTGGGCTCGCTCTACACGGTCGGCCTGGCGCACCTGGGGGCCCGCTTCCACGGGGCGAATCTCGCCTCCGCCAACGCCGCCTTCGTGATGTTCTATTCCATCGGCCTCATCGCCGGCCCGCCTCTGGCCGGGCAGGGCATGGACCTCTACGACCCCTACGGCTTCGCCTATGTCATCGCCGCCATGCTGGGCGCTTACGCCCTGCTGGTGGCGGCGCGCCTCGCCTTCGGAAACGAGGCGCTGAAGGCCCCCGGGCCTTGACAATGAAGGGCTGTTAAGGGCATTTCGGCGTATACGAGCCGCCGGTCCGGCAGCGCGTGCGTGTTTCTTTTTGCCGGCATTCGGCTTGCGCGCCAGGAATTGCGCGCCACCAGCGGCACCAGGGATCAAGATATGGCCAAGGCTGCAACCATCAAGATCAAGCTCCTGTCCACTGCGGATACGGGCTCGTTCTACGTCACCAAGAAGAACTCCCGTACCAAGACCGACAAGATCGTGCTCAAGAAGTACGACCCGGTCGTGCGCAAGCACGTCGAGTTCCGCGAGACCAAGATCAAGTGAGGCGCGCGGGGCTTCGCTCCGCCAGCGTTTCCTTGAAGAACGGGGCGCCCCTGCGGCGCCCTTTTCTTTTGGCCGCAGGCATCTCTGGTCGGCAGCGGCCAGCGCGCTCACGCGGCTTCCGCGCAGCCCCGGCCAAGGCGCGTCGAAGCGGCCGAACGGCGCCCGCGCGTGCAGATTACAAAGATGGGAAGGTTCAGGAGGGCTTGGAGGCAAGGTGGCCGGTGGGGAACACGCGGGGAGGCCTCCCGTCAGCGCTCACCCACCGGCCAAACCCCACGGACCCAGGAGATGCGGCGGACCTGAGCACTCCGCAGGGTTGTCCTCAAGGTAGCGACCGCCCTTTGGCGAGTCGCCCCGAAACCATTTTCGCAGGTTCGCATAAATCACGCCCCTGCGGCGGTAGGATCACACATCTATCCACGAAAATTCTAGCGCAGCTCCGAGCTGAGGAAAAGGGCTCGATTCGCCCTTCCGTGGCCCGCGCCGGGTTCAATTCCCGGTGAAGTGGCGCACCGTCTCCAGGAACTTCGCCACCGAGATGGGCTTTGAGAGGTAGGCCTCGCAGCCCCCGGAGCGGATTCGCTCCTCGTCGCCCTTCATGGCGAAAGCGGTCACCGCCACCACGGGAATGGCGCTCAGCTCAGGGTCCGCCTTCAGCTTGCGCGTGACGTCCAGCCCGGAGATCTCGGGAAGCTGGATGTCCATGATGATGAGGTCGGGCCGGTGCGCGCGGGCGAGATCCACCGCCTCCACCCCGGTGCGGGTTTCCACCGTGCGGTAGCCGTGCGCCTCCAAAAGGTCGTGGAAGAGCTTCATGTTGAGCTCGTTATCCTCCACGATCATCACCGTCTTCGACTGGAGGGTCGTCATTGGGCGCCATCCCCGCTTCTCACTTCGCACCACGCCGCGAACGTGCTGGAATGGCGAACAGCTAGAGCCCATTCGTTGCGGAAGCGCAAATGCCAATTCGAGAGAAACCCAAGGGCCTGCAGGCCCAGCGCGCCGCGGCGCAGGAGGTGGCGGTGGCCGCGCTCTCCTTCATCGCCGCTGACGGCGAGCGCCTGGTGCGATTCCTGGCCGAGACCGGCCTCTCCCCCGCCAACCTGCGCGAGGCCGCCGGCCGCAAGGACTTCGGCGCCGGCGTGCTCGCCTATGTCATGTCCGACGAGCCGCTGCTGGTCGCCTTCGCGGCAGCCCAGCAACTCGACCCCAGGCATGTGGTGAGCGCCTACGCCATCCTTTCCCCCCTGGAGGACCCCGGCCAGGACGCCCCCCAGCCCCTGTGAGTCGTCGCGCAACGGGGCCCCGCCCCCGTTGCACCCACGCGCGACGCACGGCAGAATCGGGCCATGCCCGCCCTCCCCCCAGGCTTCTGCCGCGACTGCCTCGCCGACGCCGGCGCCGGCCCCCGCTGCGATGCATGCGGCAGCCCGCGCCTGGCGCGCCATCCGGAGATCGACACCCTCTCCATCGCCCATGTGGACTGCGACGCCTTTTTCGCGGCCGTGGAGAAGCGCGACAATCCTGCGCTGGCGGATGTTCCGCTCATCATCGGCGGCGGCAAGCGGGGGGTCGTTTCCACCGCCTGCTACATCGCGCGTATTTCCGGCGTGCGCTCGGCCATGCCCATGTTCAAGGCCAAGGCCCTGTGCCCGGATGCCGTGGTGCTGCCGCCGAACATGGAGAAATACCGCGTCGCCGGCCGGCAGGTGCGCGCCATGATGCAGGCGCTCACCCCCCTGGTGGAGCCGCTCTCCATCGACGAGGCCTTCCTCGACCTTTCGGGCACGCAGGCGCTGCACGGCCTCACCCCGTCGCGCACCCTCGCCCGCTTCGCGCGGGAGGTGGAGGAAAAGGTGGGCATCAGCGTCTCGGTCGGCCTCGCGCCCAACAAGTTCCTGGCCAAGACCGCCTCCGACCTCGACAAGCCGCGCGGTTTCTCCGTGCTCGGCGCGGAGGAGGCGGCAGCCTTCCTGGCGCCCCGGCCTGTCACCTTCATCTGGGGCGTGGGCGCCGCCTTCGGCAGCCGGCTGGCGCGAGACGGCTTCCACACCATCGCCGACCTGCAGCGGGCGGAGTCCTCCGACCTCGCCCGCCGCTATGGCGCGGAAGGGCTGCGCCTGTCCCGCCTCGCCCAGGGCATCGACACCCGCGCGGTGGAACCCCACCGTGAGGCGAAGAGCATCTCGGCCGAGACCACCTTCGACACCGACATCGGCGCACTGCGCCCCCTGGAACAGACGCTCTACGGCCTCGCGGAGGAGGTAAGCGCCCGCCTGAAGCGCTCCGACCTTTCCGGCCGCACCGTGACGCTGAAGCTGAAGACGGCGGATTTCCGCCTGCGCACCCGCTCGCGCACCCTGGAGAGCCCCACCCGCCTCGCCGGCCGCATCTATGCCAGCGCCCACGAACTGCTGCTGAGGGAAGCCGATGGCACGCGCTTTCGCCTCATCGGGGTCGGCGTCTCCGAGCTGGAGCCGGGCAGCGCCGCCGACCCGGCCGACCTCGTGGACCCTTCCGCCGAGCGGCTGAAGGCAGCAGAGACGGCCATGGACGCGCTCGCCGCCAAGTTCGGGCGCGGCGCGGTCTCGCGAGGGCTGATGCTCGATTCCGACGTCCGCCAGCGGCGCAAGGGGCGGTGAGCCCCCACGCGCCACGGGTGCTACTCTTTCCGGCCGCGATCTGCTAGAGCCAGCCCTCGCCTGAGATTTCACGAGTGCTGCGATGATCCCCCGTTATAGCCGGCCCCAGATGGCCGACATCTGGTCGCCCGAAGCCCGCTTCCGCATCTGGTTCGAGATCGAGGCCCACGCCGCCGACGCCCTCGCCGAGCTGGGCATCGTGCCCAAGGAGGCGGCCGCGAAGATCTGGGAGCTGGGCGGCAAGGCCGAGTTCAACATCGACCGCATCGACGAGATCGAGCGGGAGGTGAAGCACGATGTCATCGCCTTCCTGACCCACCTCGCCGAGTTCATCGGGCCCGAGGCGCGCTTCGTGCACCAGGGCATGACCTCCTCCGACGTGCTGGACACCTGCCTCGCGGTGCAGCTCACCCGCGCCGCCGACCTGCTCATCGCCGATATCGACGCGCTGCTGAAGGTGCTGGAGCGCCGGGCGTTCGAGTTCAAGCTCACGCCCACCGTGGGCCGCTCCCACGGCATCCACGCCGAGCCTACCACCTTCGGCGTCAAGCTCGCCATCGCGGCCGCCGAGTTCCAGCGGGCCCGCGCGCGTCTCGTCGCCGCCCGCGCCGAGATCTCCACCTGCGCCATTTCCGGTGCGGTGGGCACCTTCGCCCACATCGACCCCCGCGTGGAGGAGCATGTGGCGGAAAAGCTCGGCCTCACCGTGGAGCCCGTCTCCACCCAGGTGATCCCGCGTGACCGCCACGCCATGTTCTTCGCCACCCTGGGCGTGGTTGCCTCGTCCGTGGAGCGGCTCGCCACCGAGGTGCGCCATCTCCAGCGCACCGAGGTGCTGGAGGCCGAGGAGTATTTCTCTGAGGCCCAGAAGGGCTCCTCGGCCATGCCCCACAAGCGCAACCCGGTGCTCACCGAGAACCTCACCGGCCTCGCCCGCATGGTGCGCGCCTATGTGACGCCGGCGCTGGAGAACGTGGCGCTCTGGCACGAGCGCGACATCTCCCACTCCTCCGTGGAGCGCATGATTGGCCCGGACGCCACCGTGACCCTGGACTTCGCCCTCTCCCGCCTCACCGGCGTGATGGACAAGCTGGTGGTCCACACGGACAACATGCAGAAGAACATGGACAAGCTGGGCGGCCTCATCCACTCCCAGCGGGTGCTGCTGGCGCTGACCCAGAAGGGCGCGAGTCGCGAGGACAGCTATCGCCTCGTGCAGCGCAACGCCATGAAGGTCTGGCGCGGCGAGGGTGACTTCCGCACCTTCCTGCTCAACGATGCGGATGTGCGCAAGTACCTCTCCGAGGACGACATCAACGAGAAGTTCGACCTGGGCTACCACTTCAAGAACGTGGACACCATTTTCAGGCGTGTCTTCGGCCACGCCTGAAAACTGGCCGCGCAAAAGAAAAGGCCCGCCGCGAGGCGGGCCTTTTTCATGTCTGTCATAGCCTGGCACTTCGGCCGGGCCTTCACCGCCCGCCTCAGAGCATTCCGATCAGGATGCCCAGAAGCAGCGCGATCACCGGAAGCCAGATGGTGGCGATCGCCATGTCCCGCCGCCCGCGCCGCCACATGGGCAACGCCAGCAGCGGGGCGATGACGCACACGGCGAGCGTCAGGCTCCAGCCCAGGATCGCCGCCCCTTCGCCACCGGCGCCCTGCCCTGCGCCGAACACCACGCCCGAAAGCGCGAGCAGCAACACCACCAGCGCGGCATCGGCCAGAAGACCGAGCGCTGCCGCCACCTTCATCGCCCATCCCGCCGGCGCGGGAACGGGCGAAGGCACCGGCTGCGGCGCCTCTACAGCCTCTTCGCTCACGCGCGGTCAGCCGATGGCCTTGTCGCGGATGGCGATGCCCTTTTCCTCCAGGAGCGGGATCAACTCGCCCGACTGGAACATCTCGCGCACGATGTCGCAGCCGCCGATGAACTCGCCCTTGATGTAGAGCTGGGGAATGGTCGGCCAGTTGGCATATTCCTTGATGCCCTGGCGGACGAAGTCATTCTCCAGCACGTTCACGCCCTTGAAGGGCACGCCGACGTGATCGAGGATCTGCACCACCTGCCCCGAGAAGCCACACTGCGGGAACTGCGGGGTGCCCTTCATGAAGAGGACCACGTCGGACGACTTCACAATGCCGTCGATATCTTCGCGAATGCCCATGAGATCAGATCCAAGCTGCCGGGCCGAAACATCCGGCCCACTGCCCTGAAGATCGGCCCTCCCCGGTCAAAGTGCAAGGTCCGCGTTCCGCCCAGCTTCCTGCCACGCCACGCAAAAATGCCCGGGCATGGCCCGGGCATGATGCTTGGAACGCGCGCTTGGCCCTGAGGAGCGGGCAGGCTCAGCCTTTCTCAGGAACGGACGTGTGCAGCGCCAGGGCGTGCAACTCCCCGCCCATGGTGCCCCGGAGCGCCGCATAGACCATCTGGTGCTGCTGCACCCGGCTTTTGCCGCGAAACGCCTCGGAGACGATGCGGGCGGCATAGTGGTCCCCGTCCCCCGCGAGGTCCTCGATCATCACCGAGGCGTCGGGAAGGGCTGACTTGATGAGCGCTTCGATATCGCGGGCCTGCATCGGCATGCGGTTCGTTCCTCCGGCAAGGGCGCGTCTTCAGGAGGCGCCCATGTAGATGGGCAGCCACGTCTCGTGGCGGTCCCTCAGCGATTCGACGATGATCGAACGGTCGCCGGGCAGGATCAAGCGGTCGCCGCCGGTCTTGCCGAGCTTCGTCACCGGCACGCCGGCCGCCTGGGCGTGGCGGATGACCTCCACGCCGTGGCCCGAGGGCACCGTGACCACGTAGCGCGCCTGATCCTCGCCGAACCACCAGGCATAGGCATCCATGCCCTCCGCCGGCGCTTCCAGCGAGGCGCCCATGTGACCGGCCATGGCCATCTCCGCCAACGCCACCAGCAGGCCGCCGTCGGAAATGTCGTGCACCGCGGTCGCGATGCCGTCCTGGATGAGGGCGCGCACGAAATCGCCGTTCCGCTTCTCCGCCACGAGGTCCACGGGCGGCGGCGCGCCCTCCTCCCGCTCGCACACGGTGGCGAGGAAGGCGGAGGCACCGAGCCAGCCTTTGGTCTTGCCGACGAGCAGGACCAGTTCGCCGGAGGCCTTGAAATCCAGCGTCATCGCCTGGGCGAGATCGTCGATGAGGCCGACCCCGCCGATGGACGGGGTGGGCAGGATCGCCTGGCCGTTGGTCTCGTTGTATAGGCTCACGTTGCCGGAAACGATGGGGAAGTCCAGCGCCTCGCAGGCGGCGCCGATTCCCTTCACGCAGGCCACGAACTGGCCCATGATCTCAGGCTTCTCGGGATTGCCGAAATTGAGGTTGTCCGTCGCCGCGATGGGCAGCGCGCCCACTGCGGTCAGGTTGCGCCACGCCTCGGCCACAGCCTGCTTGCCACCCTCGAAGGGGCCGGCCTCGCAATAACGGGGCGTCACGTCCGTGGTGAAGGCCAGTGCCTTGGGGCCGTCATCCACCCGCACCACGGCCGCGTCGCCACCGGGCTTCTGCACGGTGTTGCCCAGGATGAGGTGGTCGTATTGCTCCCACACCCAGCGCTTGGAGCACAGGTCCGGCGAGGCAATGAGGCGCTCCAGCGCATCCGCAACCGAAAGGGAGGTGCGCACCTCCGCCGGGTCGATCACGGGACGCTCAGCCGGCTCGTTATAGGGCCGGTGGTATTCAGGCGCCTCGTCGCCCAGCTCCTTGATGGGCAGGTCGGCTTCCACCTCCCCCTTGTGCTTCACCACGAAGCGCAGGGTATCGGTGGTGTGGCCCACCACGGCGAAGTCGAGGCCCCATTTGCGGAAGATAGCCTCGGCCTCTTCCTCCTTGCCATCGGCGATCACCATGAGCATGCGCTCCTGGCTCTCCGAGAGCATCATCTCATAGGCGGTCATGCCCTGTTCGCGACAGGGCACGGCGTCCAGGTTCAGCTCCACGCCCAGATCGCCCTTGGCGCCCATCTCCACCGCGGAGCAGGTGAGGCCGGCGGCGCCCATGTCCTGGATCGCCACCACGCAGCCCGCCTGCATGATCTCAAGGCACGCCTCGAGCAGCAGCTTTTCCGCGAAGGGGTCGCCCACCTGCACGGTGGGGCGCTTCTCCTCCGCATCGGCGCCGAACTCGGCCGAAGCCATGGTGGCGCCGTGGATACCGTCGCGCCCCGTCTTGGAGCCGAGATAAACAATGGCGCGGCCCACGCCGGTCGCCGCAGCGTAGAAAATCTCGTCTGTCTTGGCGATGCCGACCGCCATGGCATTGACGAGAATGTTGCCGCTATAGCGCTTGTGGAAGCCCACCGAGCCGCCCACCGTGGGCACACCGAAGGAGTTGCCATAGCCGCCGATGCCGGCCACCACACCCGCCAGCAGGCGGCGGGTCTTGGCGTTGTGGCAGTCGCCGAAGCGCAGCAGGTTGAGCGCCGCGATGGGCCGCGCGCCCATGGTGAAGACGTCACGCAAGATGCCACCCACCCCGGTCGCCGCGCCCTGGTAAGGCTCGATGAACGAGGGGTGGTTGTGGCTCTCCATCTTGAAGACGACCGCCTGACCGTCTCCGATGTCCACCACGCCGGCGTTCTCGCCGGGGCCCTGGATCACGCGCGGGCCGGTCGTGGGCAGGGTGCGCAGCCACACCTTGGAGGACTTGTAGGAACAGTGCTCGTTCCACATTGCGGAAACGATGCCGAGCTCCGTGACGCTCGGCTCGCGGCCGATGAGCTTCACGAAGTGTTCGTACTCCTCCGGCTTCAGGCCATGCTCGGCCACCAGTTCCGGGGAGATGCGGGGCGTGTTGGGAAGGGTCACAGCGGGTCGATCCGAATTGGGGCGGGCGTCACGCCGCTTTGAGGGCGCCGGCGAGGCTTTCGAACAAGCCGCGCCCGTCGGTCGGGCCGATTTCCGGCTCGATGTAGTTTTCCGGATGCGGCATCATGCCGAGCACGTTGAACTTCTCGGAATAGATGCCGGCGATGCCGTTGATGGAGCCGTTGGGGCCGTCTGTCTCGTCGATCTGGCCATCCGAGCGGGCGTAGCGGAAGGCCACGCGGCCCTCCTTCTCCAGCTCGGTTATGGTGGCCTCGTCGGCGGTGTAGTTACCCTCGCCGTGGGCGATGGGGATGCGGATGAGATCCGCCTTGCGATAGGCCTTGGTGAAGGCGGTGTCGGCCCGCTCCACGCGCAGCAGCACCTCGCGGCAGACGAAACGCAGGCGCGCGTTGCGCACCAGCACGCCCGGCAGCAGCCCGGCCTCGCACAGGATCTGGAAGCCGTTGCAGATGCCCAGCACCAGGCCGCCCTTGGCGGCGTGGGCGCGCACCGCATTCATGATATTGGCGCGGGCGGCGATGGCGCCACAGCGCAGGTAATCGCCATAAGAGAAGCCGCCGGGCAGCACCACGAGATCGGTGCCTGCCGGCAGCTCATGCTCCGCGTGCCAGACGATGTTCGGCTTGGCGCCGGCGACGAGCCTCAGGGCACGCGCGGCATCCCGCTCGCGATTGGAGCCGGGGAAGAGGATGACGGCAGGTTTCATGGTCTCTCTATGGGCGACGGCGCGGTCCGGGCGGCGTGCGATGCGCAGGGCGGGCGCACCGTGGCCGTCCGCGAGCACGAAGATGGCGCCATGGGGTGGTTCACGTCCTGCGGGAAGCCTGCGGCCAGCACACGGACACCAGGGGCGTTCCGCCGGAAGCCATCCGGTCGACCATCATGGATCAGCTCGCTTGCGATCTCAGCCATGGGTTCTCCCGGCGGCACCGGCATGCAGCTTACACCAAGCTCAGGCGAACTCGATCCGGTAGGTTTCGATCACGGTATTCGCCAGCAGCTTGTCGCAGGCTTCCTTCAGCGCGGTCTCGGCGGTGTCGCGGTCGTTGCCCGCGAGTTCCACGTCGAACACCTTGCCCTGGCGCACGCTCTGCACCCCGTTGACGCCGAGCGAGCGCAGCGCGCCCTCGATGGCCTTGCCCTGCGGGTCCAGCACCGCCGACTTCAATGTGACGATCACGCGTGCCTTCATGACACCTTCTCTCGTTTCGCGCGCCGTGCGCGCCGGTTTCCGCCGCGCCGGCCAGCCGGCACGGCCTCGACCGAACGCAAACGGGGGCCTTAGGGCCCCCGCGTAGCACTATTTGCAGACCGGGCTCAATGCCCCGTCCAGCCTCACTTGACCAGCACCGGGCCCTTGCCCTGGGTGTTCTCGTTCTCCATGAGGATACCGAGCCGGCGCGCTACTTCCGTGTAGGCCTCGACCAGACCGCCCATGTCGCGGCGGAAACGATCCTTGTCCAGCTTGTCGTTGGACTTGATGTCCCACAGCCGGCACGAATCGGGGCTGATCTCGTCGGCGACGACGATCCGCATCATGTCGTTTTCCCACAGGCGGCCGCATTCCATCTTGAAATCCACAAGACGGATGCCCACGCCGAGGAACAAGCCGGACAGGAAATCGTTGACGCGGATCGCAAGCGCGATGATGTCGTCGATTTCCTGCGTGGTGGCCCAGCCGAAAGCAGTGATGTGCTCTTCCGACACCATCGGGTCGTTGAGCGCGTCGTTCTTGTAATAGAACTCGATGATCGAGCGCGGCAGCTGGGTGCCTTCCTCGATCCCGAGCCGTGTGGAGAGCGAGCCGGCCGCCACGTTGCGCACCACGATCTCCAGCGGGATGATCTCCACCTCGCGGATCAGCTGCTCGCGCATGTTCAGGCGGCGAATGAAGTGAGTCGGCACGCCAATATCGTTCAACCGGGAGAAGACATACTCCGAAATCCGGTTGTTGAGCACGCCCTTGCCATCGATGACATCGTGCTTCTTGGCGTTGAAGGCGGTCGCGTCATCCTTGAAGTGCTGGATGAGAGTGCCGGGCTCCGGACCTTCATAGAGGACCTTCGCCTTGCCTTCGTAGATACGGCGGCGGCGCGACATGGGTGTATACCGTCGATTGAGGAAATCCATGGGTGTGCCAAGGCTCCGTTCTGGTGACGCTCCTCGGCGGGGCGCGGCTGGCTGTCGGACAGTTGACACCGAACCCGTGCGGACACTAGCCGATCCCGAGCCCGGACACAACGCAACTGCGTCAATCATGCAAACGTCGCAGGCTTTTCGCCGGCCAACGGTATGCTGCTCCCTCCTGCCCCGCTTTGTCTCGTTCAACCTTCCGACGGAAAGGCTTCTTCCTGATTCTGCGATGGGTTACGATGGAACTTGCGATAATATGACCGCGACATGGGGCAGCGGGCGACTGCCGTTGATCTAGGGAGAGGCGCCCTATATTCAAGGCACGCGCGCGGGCGGAAGGAAGCTTCTGGGCACCGTGCTAATCAATCCCGGTTCCAAGCCGGTTACGAAATCGTCACGAAGAGGGCTACGATGACCACGTTCGACAAGCGCGAGGAAGGGTTTGAAAAGCGCTTCGCGCTGGACGAGGAAACCCGCTTCAAGGCGCTCGCCCGTCGCAACAAGAAGCTTGGCCTTTGGGCCGCTCAAAAGCTCGGCCTCTTCGGAGAGGCAGCGGAGGCTTACGCTAAGGAAGTGGTGATCGCCGATCTCGAGGAGGCCGGTGACGAAGATGTGTTCCGCAAGCTGCGCACGGACTTCGATGCCAAGGGCGTCGCCGTGTCCGACCACCAGATTCGCCGGAGCATGGACGAGTTCCTGGCCGCGGCGGCCGCGGAGATGAAGGCGGGCTGACCCGCACCCTCCCGCCAAGGCTTCGCCTCAACAAAAAAGGCCGCCCCGAAGGGCGGCCTTTTCCTTGTTCTCGCCGAAGAGATCAGCGCGAGTAGAACTCGACCACCAGGTTCGGTTCCATCTGCACAGGATAGGGCACCTCGTTCAGCTCGGGCACGCGGGCGAAGCGCACCGCGGGCTTGCTGGCGTCGACCTCGAGATAATCGGGCACGTCGCGCTCGCCGAGCTGCTGGGCCTCGAGCACGAGAGCCAGCTGGCGGGAGGCTTCCTTCACCTCGATCACGTCACCCACCTTCACGAGGTAGGACGGGACATTCAGGCGCTTGCCGTTGACCTTGATGTGGCCATGCGACACGAACTGGCGGGCGGCGAAGATGGTGGGCACGAACTTGGCGCGATACACCACGGCGTCCAGGCGGCGCTCCAGGAGGCCGATCAGGTTCGCGCCGGTGTCGCCCTTCAGGCGGCCGGCTTCCACGTAGGTCTTGTGGAACTGCTTCTCGCCGATGGGGCCGTAATAGCCCTTCAGCTTCTGCTTGGCGCGCAGCTGAACGCCGAAGTCGGACAGCTTGCCCTTGCGGCGCTGGCCGTGCTGGCCGGGGCCGTACTCGCGACGGTTCAGCGGGCTCTTGGAGCGGCCCCAGATGTTCTCGCCAAGACGGCGGTCGATCTTGTGCTTGGCCGCAATGCGCTTGCTCATGTAACGCGGATCCTTGATGTTCTGGTGTTAAGTGGGATCGCGCCCCTCCTCTGCGGACGCCCTCCGGCCCGAGGGCACGAAGGTCTTCCGCCGACAGGCCCTTGCAGCGCGCTGCCGCAAGACGCCACGGGTGCGTGAAACGCCAAACGGGCCGAAGGCGGCCCGAAAGGTTCGCGCCTCTTAAGGGCTCGCGCGCGGGAAGTCAACGTTTGCCGCCTACCCGATCAAAAAGGCATCCCGCTTTGCCCGTCATTTGGCCTTGCGGACGCACCGCCAGCCTCTAGCTTGCGGCCAGCTTTCACCGGAGCCATCCCCCCATGAAGATCCTCGTGTTCCAGCACGTCGCCGCCGAGCACCCCGGCAGCTTCCGTGACCTCATGAAGGCCGACGGCATCGCGTGGCACCCGGTGGAGCTGGACGAAGGCGAGTCGATTCCGCCCCTCGACGGCTACGACGCGCTGATGGTGTTCGGCGGCCCCATGGACGTGTGGCAAGAGGCGGAGCACCCCTGGCTGGTGCCGGAGAAGGCCGCCATCCGCGAATGGGTCGCCAAGGATCGCCCATATCTCGGCGTGTGCCTTGGCCACCAGCTTCTCGCCGATGCGCTGGGCGGCAAGGTCGGCCTCATGGCGAAGCCCGAGGTGGGGGTAACGGAGGTGTCGCTCACGCCCGCGGGGCGAGAAGCGGCGCTGTTCCGGGGCCTCGCGCCCACCTTCCCCACCCTGCAGTGGCACGGCGCGGCGGTGCTGGAAGCGCCGGCGGGCGCCGCCATCCTCGCCGAGAATGCGCACTGCCCGGTTCAGTCCATTCAGGTGGGCCGGCGCGCCTTCGGCATCCAGTATCATGTGGAGCTCACCGACGCGACGGTGCCCGAGTGGGGCGCGATCACCGAATACCGCTGCGCGCTGGAGGCCATCACCGGCCCCGGCGGACAGGCGGTGCTCGAAGCCGCCACCAGGGAAAAGATGCCGGTGTTCCAGGCCGCCGCGAAGCAGCTCTATACCAACTTCAAGGCCGTGATCGCGAGCTGAGCGCCGCGCTCCGGCGCGCTATCGGCCCTGGCGCAGAGCGTTGAGCACCTCGATGGAGGCATAGCCGTCGGCGGGGGAGATGCCGGCCTTCTGCTGGAAGGCGCGCACCGCGCGCATGGTGTCGGCACCCACGCGTCCATCGGTGCCTCCGGTGCCGAAGCCGGCACCGGTCAGGCGCTGCTGCACCTCCTGCAGCTCGGCGAGGGTGAGCGCCCGCTCGCCGCCCGGCCAGGGGGTGGCGAAGGGCCCCTCCCCCATGATGCGATCGCCCAGGTGCACCACCGCGAGCGCATAATTGGAGGATGGGTTGTAGGAGCGCACCGCATAGAAATTGTGGAACAGCAGCAGCGCCGGCCCGCCCGGCCCGCCCGGCAGCCACAGGCGCGCCGCCTCGTCGTAAGCGGAGAGCGAGCGGCCATCCATGGTGGTCGCGCCGAGATCACCCCATTGGGAAAGCGGCCGCCACGTCTTGTTGTCGGCGAAGGCGGTGTTGAAGCCTGCCGGCAGCTTCGCCTCCACGCCCCAGGGCTCGCCACGCCGGTACTTGCCGCGCTTCACGAGATAGTTGGCGGTGCCGGCGAGGGCGTCATCCGGCTTGCCGAAGGGCGAGATGCGGCCGTCGCCATCGAAGTCCACGCCCATGTTGAGCCACACCTCGGGCATCCATTGGGTGTGGCCCATGGCGCCGGCCCAGGAGCCCGTCATCTCCTGCGGCGTGCCCCAGCCGCGCTGGACGATGACCAGCGCGTTCAGCAACTCCGCCTCCCAATAGGTGCGGCGGCGCGGATCGCCCCACGCCAGGGCGGCGAGAGAGGGGAACACCGGCTTCATGTGCTTGGCATTTTCGAGCACATCGCCGAAGGCGCTTTCCATGCCCCAGTAGCCCAGCATCACCCGCCGATCGACGCCGAACGCCTGCTCAATGCGTCCGAACAGGCCCGCATATTGCCGCGCGCGCTCCTGGCCGGTGGCGATCCGCCAGTCGGAGACGCGGCGGTTGAGATATTGCCAGGTCTGTTCCGTGAATTCCGGCTGCGCCCGGTCCTGGGCGTAGACGCTGGTATCCGGCTTCAGGCCGCGGAACACCTCGTCATAAGTGGCATCGGAGATGCCGCGCGCACGGGCCCGCGCGCGGAACTGTTCCACCCAGGCGGGAAAGGGCTTGGCGGCCTTCTGCGCGAAGGCGGGAGCGGCGCCCAGCAGCGTGGCACCTAGAAGGCCGAACGAGACGGCGCGGCGGTCGACCCGAACGGCCATGAAATCCTCCTGTGTTCAGCTCGCCGCGGCCAGCGGCCAGGCGAGCACTTCCGGCAGCGCCACCGCATGCCCCGTCAGGGCGGCGATGTGCGCCCCGTCAAGCGGGCGAGCGGTTGAGATGACACGCACGGGTGCGCGGGGAGCGCCATGCCCCGGCGCGGGGCCGAGAAGGTGCGTCACCCGCCGCGCGATGGCTGGCGCCGGGTCCACCCAGGAGACCGGCCAGGGGGCAAGGCGCTCCAGCCGCGCGCGCAGCAGGGGATAATGGGTGCAGGCCAGAACCACCGTATCGGTGCGGCGGCCGCCCAGATCGACGAAGCAGGGAGCGATCTCGGCGCGGATGGCCTCGTCCGCCACCGCACGGCCCGCGAGCGCATCTTCCGCGAGGGCCGCGAGGTTGACGCTCGGCACCAGGGTGACATCGCAGCGGCCCGCGAACGCGCGGATGAGGCCGGCGGTGTAGTCCCGCCGGACGGTGCCGGGGGTGGCGAGAATGCTGACCCGGCCGCTGAGGGAGGCGGCGCAGGCCGGCTTCACCGCCGGCACGGTGCCCACGAAGGGCATGGAATGGCGCGCCCTGAGCGCCGGCAACACCACGGTGGAAGCCGTGTTGCAGGCGATCACCACCAACGCAGGGGATGTCAGAGCGATGAGCCGGCTGAGCACGTCGTCCACCCGCGCCAGAAGGGCGTGGTCGCTCAGGCCGCCATAGGGGAAGCCGGCGTCATCGGCGGCGTAGACGAAATGGGCGTCGGGCCGCGCGCGGGCCACCTCGCGGAACACGGACAGCCCGCCGACACCGGAATCGAACACGAGGATGGTCGGCGCCGGAGCGTTGGCGGGCGGCACGGCAGCAAGTCTCCCGGCGGAAGCGGCGTCGGATGGCATGGTCTATCCCCCACGGCGCGGGCGATAGTGTGGCGCCCCTGCGTAAAGGAAACATGAGCACCGGCCCCGCCGGGGCGCCTCAGCCCTGGTTCTCGGGCGTGCGCAGCACCAGGCCCTCGAGTTCCGTGGTGAGCTTGATCTGGCAGGAGAGGCGCGAGTTGGGGCGCACGTCGGTCGCGAAGTCCAGCATGCCCTCCTCCATCTCGGAGGGCTCGCCGACCTTTTCGAGCCATGCTTCGTCCACATAGACGTGGCAGGTGGCACAGGCGCAGGCCCCGCCGCATTCCGCCACGATGCCGGGCACGCCGTTGCGCACCGCCGCCTCCATGGCCGTGGCGCCCTCGGGCGCCTCCACCTTGTGGGAGGTGCCGTCGAATTCGATGAAAGTGATCGCGACCATGGTTCCGCCGTAACCGCGCCGAATGGATTGAAGTCCTTCCAGGGAAGGCATGGCCGCCTATAGCCCCAACGCCCCGGCGAGGCCAGCGCCGATGCGCGCACACCCCGTTGCCGCCGGGATTAACGATATCTTCATTCTCGGAATCGGGCCGGTTCAAAGCCTTCGGTGCGAAGGCTATCATAAGCAACAGTAAACCATTTCCATGGGTGCGCGCGGCCGGTGGGCCGGGTGCCGCCATGGCCTCGCAAGACAGGCGCTTGGTGAGCCGGCAGGTGATGCCGGGCGCCTGCTCCGAAGGCAAAGGCGACGGCGACATGAAGACTCCGATGAAGATCCAGGATCCGACCGAGGTCGCCCTCTCGGCGATTCAGGAGGCGCTGACGCTGGAGCTGGACAACGCCCAGCAGGCCCGCGCGGCGCGGGAGACAGAGCCCGTCGAGCCGCAGGAGGTGGAGATGGCCGCACCCGACCTGCCGGAGCCCGAGGAGCAGGAGCCCCTCGCCATAGCCGATCGTCCCCTGCCCCCGCCGGATCGTCCCCTGCCCGCGCCCGGCGTGCGGCCCATCGGCCGGCGCGCCCAGCGCGACGCCGAGGCCGAGCCGCGCCGCGACACCGCCCGCCGCACCGCCGACCGCCGTGCCGCCAATGACGATCGCCAGAGCGTGGGCCGCGTGGTGAACCAGCTTCAGCGGCGCCCCTCGGCCGCGCCCTACTGGTGGGCGGCGGCCGTTTCGCTGCTATGGGTCGCCGTGGGCGTCGCCCTCGCCTACACCTACCACCGGGGCCTGATTGCGAGTTCGGAAGGGATCCAGTCCCTCGCCAACTCGCCGGTGCTACTCGGCGTGTTCGCCTCCATCCTGGTGCCGCCGCTGGCCTTCTTCGGCATGGCGGTGCTGATCCGCCGCTCGCAGGAGCTGCAGGCCATCGCGCGCTCCATGGCCGAGGTGGCCATGCGCCTCGCCGAGCCCGAAGCCCTGGCCACCGACACCGTGGTGAATGTGGGCCAGGCGGTGCGCCGCGAGGTGGCGGCCATGGGCGACGGGCTCGACCGCGCCGTTTCCCGCGCCGGCGAGCTGGAAGCCATGGTCCGCACAGAGGTCTCGCTTCTGGAGCGCGCCTACGAGGACAACGAGGTGCGCATCCGCACCCTCATCGACGAGCTCCAGGCCGAGCGCCACAACATCCAGATCGAGACCGAGCGCCTGCGCGACGGCATCGCCGGCGCTGAGACCGTGCTCTCCAACGAGGTGCGCGACGCCTCCGCCCGCATCCACGAGACCATGCTCATCGCCAGCGAACGCGTGACCGAGATCCTGGGCGAGAAGGGCGAGCACATCACCTCCGCCCTCGCCCGCGTGGGCGATTCCATGATCGACGGCCTCACCGCCAAGGGCACGGAGCTGATCGACCGCCTGCAGATCACCGGCACCGAGATCCGCCAGGATCTCTCCAATTCCGCCGACGCCATGGTGCAGACGCTCAAGTCGCGCACCGACGACCTCGCCTCCAACCTGCTGTCCACCACCTCCGACGTGGCGGTGCTGATCGACCGCTGGGGCGAGGACGTCAACGTCAACTTGGAACGCCTGAAGAAGAACATCGACGACACGCTGGCGGAAAACGGCGGCAACCTCACCGTCGAGATCGCCGCCCGCATCGACGCCGCGAGCGAAGCCTTCCGCGGCGCCACCGAGGCCATCGTGGCCGATTTCGGCACCCGCGGCGCCGATCTGGTGAAGCATCTGGAGACCAGCGGCGAGGCCATCGGCCGGAACATCGGCGACCGCAGCGCCGAGGTGGCGGCGCGCATCGCCGGCACCAGCGATGCCTTCCGCGCGGCCACCGAGGCCGCCATCGCCGACTTCGACAACCGCGGCGCCACCCTGGTGGCGCAGATCGTGCGCTCCGGCGAGACCATCACCGGTTCGCTCTCCAGCCAGGGCGAGGCCATCGCCGAACGCGTGGGCAGCTCCAGCGACGCGTTCCGCGCGGCCGCCGAGGCCGCCGTGGCGGACTTCGACAACCGCGGGGCCGCCCTGGTGGCGCAGCTCGAGCGCTCCGGTGAGACCATCACCGGCTCGCTCTCCAGCCAGGGCGAGGCCATCGCCCAGCGGGTGGGCTCGGCGAGCGACGCCTTCCGCGCCGCCACCGAAGCCGCCGTGGCCCACTTCGACGACCGCGGCGCCGCGCTGGTGGCACAGCTCGAGAAGAGCGGCGACACCCTGACCGGTGCCATCGTGGGCCGCGCCGACGAGCTGGCCGAGCGCGTCGGCATGGCCGGAGACCTCTTCCGCGCCACCGCCGAGGCCGCCGTCTCCGACTTCGACAGCCGCGGCACCGCGCTGGTGCTGCAGCTGGAGCGCACCGGCGAGGTCATCAACGAGACCATCGCCACCCGCGGCGGCGACATCGCCGCACGCATCGAGGGCACCAGCCAGCGCATCGTCGACGCCATCGCCGTGCGCGGAGAAAGCCTGCCCCAGCGCCTCGCCGAGGCGGGTGACCGCGTCGCCGCGACCCTGGACCGCTCGGCGGCCCAGATCGGCGCGGGCCTGGCCGACAGGGGCGACGAGATCGCCGCCGCCCTCACCGCGACCAGCGCCGATGTCACCGATCGCCTGTCCGCGGTGGGCAACCAGCTCACCAAGGCCATCGGCGCCCGCGGCAGCAAGGCCACCGACGCCTTCCGCGAGACCGCCGAGACCCTGGTGGCCGGCATCGGCACCAAGGGCGACGCCATCAAGGAGATGCTCGGCACCCACCTCAAGGCCATCGACGAGGCCTTCTCCGTGCAGGGCGCGGCGCTGGCGGACCGCCTGCACCACGACGGCACGGCCTTTGCCCGGGCGGTGAACGACGGCGTGCGCGCCTTCGACAATACCGTGAAGGTGCAGGCGCCCGAGCTGATCGACCAGATCAACCTGCGCGTGAACGAGGTGAACGAGAACCTGCGGCTCGCCGTGGACAATCTCGACGAGCGCCTCGCCTCCACCACCTCCAACGTGGCCGGCGCCCTCGACCAGCGCATCGCCCGCATCGAGCAGACCCTGGACCAGCGCGCCCAGAGCCTCACCGAGACCCTGGCGAGCCGCACCGTCAACCTCGCCCGCACGCTCGCGGACGGCACCACCAGCGCCACCGCCGCCCTCGACAAGTCGGTGGAGACGCTGGACGGCTTCTTCGCCAGCCGCAACAAGGCCCTGGGCGAGGCGCTCATGGAGCGCGCCGAGGTGGTGCACCGCGCCCTCGGCGGCCGAGCCCAGGAGATCGCCAGCCTGCTGGACGGCCGCGTCCACCGCATCGAGGAGCTGGTGCTCGGCCGCCTGGACGGCGTCGCCAACGAGCTGGAGGCCCGCGGCGGCGCCATCGCCGACACCCTCGCGAGCCGCGTGGAGAGCGTTTCCGGCACGCTGAAGAGCAATGCGGCCGAGGTGGAACGCTCGCTCACCGACCTGTCGCTCAATGTCGGCCAGGCCCTCACCGGCCACGCCGAGAAGGTGGCGGACGCGCTCGGCACCCGGCTGAACGAGATCGCCCACCTCATCGACGACAAGAACGGCGCCTTCCTGGTGGCCCTGGAGCGCACCAGCCAGCGCGCCGTGTCGGAGATCACCGCCACCAATACCGCCCTCAAGGGCGATGTGCAGGCCATCATCGAGCGCCTGGGCGAGGCCAACTCCACCTTCCAGAACGCCATGTCCGGCGCCGTGAGCAACCTCGGCGACTTCTCCGGCACCTTCGCCCGCCAGGTGGAGGACTTCGGCTCCACGGTGGAGAACATCGGCCGCACGGCCGACGCCACCGCCCAGCGCTTCGACACCCAGATCACCGCCCTCAAGGGCCTGTCCGGTACCACGCTCTCGGAGATCAACACCCTCACCGAGCGCCTGGAGCAGCAGGGCCGCGCCCTGGGCGAGGCCTCCCAGGCTCTCGGCACCACCCAGGAGCGCGTCGAGGCCACCCTCAACGCCCGCCGCGCCGCCCTGGAGGAGCTCGGCGGCGCCATGACCGCCCGCGTCACCGACATGGACGGCCGCATGCAGCACTTCCATGCCATGCTGGAGGATGCTTTCAAGGCCGCCCAGGACCGCGCCCGCGAGATCGCCGGCGTGGTGTCCGAGGCCGCATCCGGCTCCACCAAGGCCATGGAAGGCCAGCTCGACCTCATGCGCGAGGCCGCCGACACCGAGCGCACGCGCATGGCCGCCGCCCTGAAGCAGACCTATGAGGCCGCGCTGCAGGACGTGCAGCGCATGTTCGGCGACACCGGCGCCCAGTTCACGGCCGCCGCGCGGGAGCTGAAGCGCACGACGGAGGAGGTGCAGCAGGCCATCGAGCTCGCCCGCGCCGAGATGAAGCGCGGCATCCTGGAGCTGCCCGCCGAGACCGAGGCCAGCGCCGCCACCATGCGCCGCGCCGTGGCCGAGCAGATCAAGGCGCTTGCCGAGCTGAACGAGATCGTCGCCCGCCAGGGCCACGCCTTCGATGTGGTGGAGGCCGGTGCCCGGACCTCAGTGCAGGATCTCGCCCGCGCCTCGGTGGCGCGCGAGGTGGAGCATGTGCTCCCCGTCCAGGCCGAGCCGGCTGAGCGTCCGATGGTGACCCGCCGCATTCCCACCCTGCCCCGGCGCGCCGAGGCGGAGGCCGCGCCCCTGCCGGCGGAACCGGCTCCGGCGCCCGCCGCCCTCGTCGAGCACCAGCCCGCTGCCGAAACCCATGCCCCAGCGGAGCTCACGGCGCCCCTCACCGACCATGAGGAGCTGCTGAGCGAGCTGCTCGCGGTGGCGGCCGGTGACCTGCACCAGGCAGAAGCACGGCAGGAGGACGCCCGGCCTGAGGAGGCCCGTCCGGAAGCCGCGCCCCGCCGCCGCCCCGAGAGCCTTGTGCCCCCGCGCCGCCCGGCCGCCCGGCCCACTCCGCGGCCGGCACCCGACACCATCGAGGCGCTGACCACCGACATCGGCCGCATCATCGATGCCGCTGCGGCCGCCGAGTGCTGGGACCGCCGCCTGAACGGCCAGCGCGGCGCCTTCACCCGGCGCATCTATACCCTCCACGGCCTCCAGGCCTTCGAGGCGATCCGTCGGCGCTACCAGGAGGAGCCCGGCTTCCAGGAGGAGGTGAAGCGCTACATCGGCGATTTCGACCGCCTGCTGGAGCAGGCCAGCGCCGGCGAGCGCGGCGATGTGCTCGCTCGCACCTACCTCACATCGGACTCGGGCAAGGTCTACACCCTGCTCGCCCATGTGGCCGGCCGCCTCGACTGAAGCGGCCCACAGCTCCCGGCACACCGTGCCGGGAGCATCGACTTCAAAGTGTAAGGGAACTTCGGTAAAATCTTCCGGCAGTCTGCCGCCAGCATGCCGTCTCCGGCCCAGTCAGGGAGCCTCCCACGCATGAAGACCTATATCTGCGCCGCTTATGCCGGCGGCCAAGGCAAGACGACCCTTGCCCAGATGGTGTTCTCCGCCCTCAGGAAGCGCGAGCTGTCCTATAAGCTCGTCGCGGCCGACTTCACCGACGGGACTGGCCATTCCAAGATCGGAAAGTTCTTCCCCACCAAGGTGCTGGAGCTGGGCATCGGGTCGCAGCTCGCCTCCTCCAAGACCGAGAACGACGCCAACGCCCCCCTGCGCTACTGGGATCGTTTCGGCGGTCTGCTGCTGACCGGCGGCGCGGTGCTGGACCTCGGCGCCAACGTGGTGCCCCAGCTCGTGCAGTGGGCGCACCACCGGCGCGTCGCGCATATCATGCAGCAGCGCAATTCGCCGGAGATCGACCTTTTGGTCATCACCAAGCCGGAGAGCCACTCCATCGAGAATGTCGCCACCCTCATCGAGGACGTGGTGGTGGGCGGGGCGCTGCCGGTCTCCAGCATCATCGTGGTGCGCAACGCCGTGGGCGGCACCTTCGACACCCAGGGCTTCGAGCGCATCGAGAAGGTGGGGTCCGGGCGCAACCTGCACTTCATCAACCTGCCGCGCTGCACCTCCGAGCTGTGGCCCCACCTGGAGCGCACCTACACCCCGGTGGAAGAAGCCCTCGCGGCGACCGAGAACGAGCTTGCCGAGAAGTTCGGCATCGAGATCTGGTCGGCCTATGCGGGCCTGATGGACCTGCGCACCTGGGCCGACGAGGTCTATGGCGAGCTCAACAAGGTCGGCATCTGAGTCCTGACGCCCCGGGCCCGCGAGCGCGCCTCACGGGCCCGGGGACACGCGCGCACGGCATGTGGGCACAGCCTGCCCGGCTCCGCTTTGAGGGGAGCGGGGCAGGCTGTGCCTTTTTTTGTGAAAGCGCCAATGGCATGAGCACCGGCGGCGGGGCCCGGCCCCCACACCCGCACAATGCCCTTGCCGCCTTCATGGCCTGCGCCGACGAGATCGCTGGTTCGGGCACCGGCGGCCCGCAGCGCGAGGCCCGCCCCGAAGCGTGATAGTCCCAGCCCGCGTGGTCCTGAGAACGGTCGGGCCCTTTCTCGCGCAGTTTCTGGAACCGGGCAGATCGCGCACCGCGCCTTGCGGCACCAAGTCCACGCGACACGAAGTCCACGCGCGTGGGCCTGCCCGCCCTTTTCATCCCGAATGCCCAGAAGGCCCTGAGAGGTCGGGCCGGCCGGGGGGCTCAGAACTTGGCCGCCGCCCAGCGGACCATGGCCACGAGAACCTGATCCGAGGCCTTGTCGAGGGCCGCCGTCGCCTCCGCCCCCGAGCTGCTCGCTGCGGGCACATGGGCCTTGAACACCTGGGCTGCGAGGATGCGCCCGCTCTGGTTGCCGATCAGCTTCGCTGAAAGCTCCACCACCGCCACCGGGCCTTCGGGCGTGATGCGCAGGCCGAACACGCGAATGTCCGTGACGAGCTGGTATTCGGCCACGACCCCCTCGCCGGGCCGGGCGACGCGCTTGAGCCTGCTGCCGTTCTCGAATGCCTGGATGATCCGCGCCTGCAACAGCGAGGGCAGGCTGTCGCCCCACTGGGCGTCGCCCAGGTAGGCGATCTGGCCGGGCGCCGGCTCCACGAAGATCTTGTCGGTGTTGAGGGCAGCGAGTGCATAGGGCGTCGCCACCACGAGCTGCCCTTCGCCGCGCCCACCGGCGGTGAAGCCTTGCGGCGCCGAGAGATTATAAGTGGGCGTCGGCGTGGAGCCGCAGGCCGCCAGCAGCAGGCCGAGGCCGAGAACCGCAGCGCGGACGCCCCAGGCCCCGCCAGCCTTGAGGCCGCCCAGGACATCGAAACGGTTCCCCCGCGCGTCGATCATGCTGCTGCTCATCGCCTGTAGGTGGGCACGGAGGTACCGCCGCCCATAATGAATTGCTGCGGATTGCGCTCGATGCTGCGCAGCACGCGCTCGATCTCGCCGAGAGTGCGCCGCCCGTCCACCGCCAGCGCCTCGTACTGGCGCAGGCCGGGGCCGGTGAAGCGGCTGATCTCGTTGGTGAGCACCGCCGTGCGCTGGTCGAGATTCTCGGCGAGCTGCCGCACGGAGGTGGCGGCGTCCGTGGCCTGGGCCAGAAGCCCGTTCTTGTCCTCGGTCGCCGCCTTCAGGTTCACCACCACGGTGTCCACCCTTCCGGCGACATCGTTGAGCTGCGTCACCAGCGACTTGGACTGCTCGATCAGCGTCGCGACATCATTGGAGCGGTCCGCCACCGCCTTCGAGAACTGATCCACGTTCTTGATGATGGATGCGATCTCATCCGGGTTGATGGCCTGGAGCACCAGATCGATCTTGCGCGCGACGCCCTGGGCGGAGCTGATGAGGCCCGACATGCCGGAGCCGCCATCGGAGGGAATGCGCGGAATGCCGTGCGGCCCCATCGGAAGCGGCCCGGCGTCCGGCTTGCCGCCGCGGATGCCCACGGCGACGATGCCGGTGATGCCCTGGGATTCGAGCCCCGCGCGCGCATCGGCGAGAATGGGCACGGACTTGTCGATGCTCACGCGCACCAGCACCTGTCCCGGCTCATTGGGCACGAGATTGAGGCTCTGCACCTGGCCCACGGGGATGCCGTTGAACAGCACCGAATTGCCCTGTCGCAGGCCCGCGACGGAGCCGTCGAAGACGATCTCGTAGAGCTTGCGGCCACTGGAATCCTCCGGCCCGGCGAACCAGTACACGAAGCCGAACGCCGCCACGATGACGGCGAGCGTGAAGGCTCCGATGATGGTGTAATTGGCCCGTGTTTCCATGCCTTGCTCTCGGTTGCCCTAGCCGCGCCCCTGCTGCACGGCACGCGCGCGCGCGCCGTGGAAATAGGCGCGCAGCCACGGATGCGTCGCCTGCATCATGGTCTCGATTGTGCCTTGCGCGATCACTTTCCCCTCTGCCAGGGCCGCGATGCGATCGCAAACCGTGTGCAGGCTATCCAGATCGTGGGTTACCATGAAAACGGTAAGGCCCAAAGTCTGCTGCAATGTGCGGATGAGCTCGTCGAAATCACCCGCGCCGATGGGGTCAAGGCCCGAGGTGGGCTCGTCCAGGAAGAGGATTTCCGGGTCGAGCGCCAGGGAGCGGGCGAGCGCCGCGCGCTTGATCATGCCGCCGGAAAGCTCGGACGGCAGCTTTTCCGCCACATCCGGCTTCAGGCCCACCATCTCGATCTTGGCGAACGCGATATCGTCCATCAGCCGCTGGGAGAGCTTCAGGTTCTCCCGGAGCGGGAACTGGATGTTCTGCTTCACCGTGAGCGAGGAGAAGAGCGCGCCCTGCTGGAACAGCACACCCCAGCGCCGCTCCACCGCCGAGCGCTGGCTCTCGTTCAGATCGTCGAGATTCTCGCCGAACACCTCGACCGTGCCCGAGCGCTTGGGCACGAGCCCCAGGATCGTGCGGGTAAGCACCGACTTTCCGCCGCCGGATGTGCCCACGAAGCCGAGGATCTCGCCCCGGTACACGTCGAGATCGAGGTGATTGAGGATGATCCGGTCACCGAAGCCCACGACGATGTCCTGGACCTTGATGATGGCTTCCTTGCCGTTGGCAGCGGCGGCTCCGGCGGGGGTGGTGCGCGCGTCCATCCCTGCCTCACATGTTGATGGACGCGAAGAACATGGCGAACACGCCGTCCATCACGATCACCAGGAAGATGGCCTTCACCACCGAGGCGGTGGTGTGCGCACCCAGGGACTCCGCGCTGCCACCCACCCGCATGCCCTCCAGGCACGCCACGATGCCGATGGTGGCCGCCATGAAGGGCGCCTTGATCATGCCCACGTTGAACTGGTCCATGTCGATGGCGCTCTTCAGGCGCTGCATGAAGATCTCGGGCGTGATGCCGCCATAACCCCAGGAGACGAGCCCCGCCCCGAAGATGGCCGCCATGGACCCGATGAAGGTGAGCAGCGGCAGC
This sequence comes from Xanthobacter sediminis, assembly GCF_043195015.1. NCBI lineage: Bacteria > Pseudomonadati > Pseudomonadota > Alphaproteobacteria > Hyphomicrobiales > Xanthobacteraceae > Xanthobacter > Xanthobacter sediminis. The sequence goes on from NZ_JBAFWH010000006.1 coordinate 171,542, forward strand.
GCGATGACGAGCGCCATGATGCGCGGCACCACCAGCACCTCGATGGGATCGAAGCCCATGACGCGCAGCGCGTCGATCTCCTCGCGCATGCGCATGGAGCCGAGCTCGGCCGTGTAGGCGCTGCCCGAGCGGCCGGCAATCATGATGGCGACGATGAGCACGCCCAGCTCGCGCAGCACGAGCACGCCCACCATGTCCACCACGTAGATCTCGGCCCCGAACCTTCGGAAATTGAAGATGCCCTGCTGGGCCAGGATGCAGCCGATGAGGAAGGTGATGAGGATGATGATGGGCACCGCCCGGAAGCCGACCCGGTCGAGCTGGTTCACCATGGCGGTGAAGCGGAAGGTGCGCGGCCGCATCACCACCCGCATCATGGCCGCGATGGTGGCGCCGATGAAATTGAGCAGCGCCATGGCGTCGGCGCCGGTGTTCACCACCTCGTGGCCGAACCGCTCCACGATGGCCTCCTGCCGGCGGGCGGCCGGGCGCGGATCGCGTCCCGCGCGGGCCATCTCCTCCAGCAGGATCTTGTACCGCGGGGCGAGGCCCTGGATGGACGTGGCGATGCCCTTCTCGTCCCAGGCCCGGCGCAACCGCTCGAACAGCAGCGCGCCGAAGGTATCCATGCGCTCCACGCCCGCGAGATCGAAGTCGACGCCCTTGGGGGAGGGGTATGTGGAGACCGCTTCGCCGACCGCATGCTCCAGCTCGTCGGCATGCTCGGATGTCCAGGCACCCCGGCCCGCCACGGTCAGGCGGTCATCCTGGGTATGCACGGAAATCAACGAGGTGTGGGGCAACGCGACCTCTCCAGGACCCGGTTGTCTTTACAGCCGCCCGCGGAATGTGGCCACCGTGGGCCCATTCCCTAGCGCGAACCTGACAATCTGCGTTCGACCGTCCGCAACGGCCATGGCCACGGGCGAGCCGAATCGGCTTACGATTCCCTGGTCGCGCCGCCACAACGGGTCTTGCTTACCACATCGCGCCCGCAGGCTGGTGCCTCCTCGCGCGGCCACCCCGCCGATTTTCGCCGACATCGGCATTTGAGGCACACCTCGAGGATGTCCGGTACGCCATGCCCGCCCTTTCCGTAACCGTCGAGCGCTTTCCCATCAACGGGACCTTCACCATCGCCCGCGGTTCGAAGACCGAAGCCGTGGTGGTGGTGGCGCGCATAGAAGACCGTGGCGTCGCCGGCCGCGGCGAGTGCGTGCCCTACGCGCGATATGGAGAGACAGTCGAGGATGTGGCCGCCACCATCTCCGCCCTCGCTCCCGAGATCGCCGCAGGGCTCGACCGCGCGCGCCTGCAGGCACGCCTGCCCGCCGGCGCGGCGCGCAACGCGCTCGATTGCGCCTTCTGGGACCTGGAGGCGAAGCGGAGCGGCATTCGGGCCGCCATCGCCGCCGGCCTGCCGCCGCTGCGGCCGCTGGAAACGGCCTTCACGCTGAGCCTCGACAGCCCGGATGCCATGGCGCAGGCCGCCGCGCGCGCAGGCCGCCCCCTGCTGAAGCTGAAACTGGGTGCCCCCGGCGATCCCGAGCGGCTCGCAGCCGTGCGGGCGGCTGCACCCGGCGCACGGCTTATCGTGGACGCCAACGAGGGTTGGGAAGAAGGAGCTCTGCCCGGCCTCCTCGCCGCCTGCGCCGCCGTTGGCGTGGAGCTGGTGGAACAGCCCCTGCCCGCCGCCGCCGACGGCGCCCTCGCGCAGTTCCCCCATCCGGTTCCCATCTGCGCCGACGAGAGCGTGCATGCCCGCGCCGGGCTCGCCGCGCTGCGTGGGCGCTATGATGCCGTGAACATCAAGCTCGACAAGACCGGCGGCCTCACAGAAGCCCTCGCCATGGCCGAGGAAGCCGAGCGCCTGGGCTTCGAGCTGATGGTGGGCTGCATGCTGGCGAGTTCGTTGGCCATGGCGCCGGCCCTGCTGGTGGCCCAGCGCGCCCGCGTGGTGGACCTCGACGGGCCGCTGCTGCTCGCCCGCGACCGCGCGCCCGGCCTCGTCTACGAGGATGCGACCGTCTATCCGCCGCTGCCCGAGCTGTGGGGCTGAGACCACCGCGTCCCCAGCGCCACCACCGCGCCCACCGCGCCCAGCACCGCCGAGACCACGAACGCCTTGGCACCCATGGCCACCCATAGCGGGCCGGAAGCCACGGTGGCCGCCGACATGAAGATGTTCACCGTCCACGCCGCAAGCGACTGGCCCGCGCCGGAACGATGGGCGCTGACCCCGCGTGACACCATCTCCACCATGCCAAGATAAGTGGCGCCGAAGGTGAAGCCATGCAGCAGCTGCAGCGCGAACACCAGCCCTAGCGGCGGATCGAACGCCATGGCCCCGAACCGCACCACGGCGGCAAGACCCCCGAGCGCGATGAGCCGGCGGGGGCCGAACCGGACCATGAGCCGCGTGCCGAAGCGGAACAACACGATCTCCGCCGCCACGCCCGCCGCCCACAGCAGGCCGATCACCGTCAGCGACCAGCCTTCCTCCCGCCAATGCACCGAGGCGAAGGCATAGAGCAGCGCGTGGCTCGCCTGCACCAGCGCCACCGCGACCACGCCGAGCGCAAGCGCCACCGGCACCCGCCCGCGCCCCTCCTCCCGCGGCGCCGGGTGCGGCGGAGCGGGCAGCTCCGGCAGCAGGAAGGAGGCGGCGAGATAGGAGAGATGGCCGAGCACCATCCACAGCACCACCGAGCCCGCGCCCGTGAGGGTGATGAGGAAGCCGCCCGCCACATTGGCCACCAGGAAGGCGCCCGAGCCCCATTGGCGGGCGCGCCCATAGTCTGCCCGCCCCGCCCGCGCCTGGCGCGAGGCGTAGGAATCGAGCAGCGCGAAGCTGGGATTCCAGCTCAGGGCGATCACTCCCAGCACCACGAAGATCACGAATGGATCGACGCTGAGCGCCAGCAGACCCGTGGTGAGCACGCTCATGGCGGCGAGCACCGTGAGCGTCGCCCGCGGGCGGCCCATCTTGTCGGAAACGATGCCCAACACCGGGGTAGCGAACAGACGTGTCACCAGCGGCACGGCGATGGCGATGCCGATCTCCTGCGGATCGAGCCCCCGGTGCTGCAGCCACAGGGGCAGGTAGGGCATCTGGATGCCCAGCGGCAGGTAGAAGGTGGCGAAGGCCGCGGCCAGCGCCACCTTCAGGCCGGCACGCGCGCGGGGGGGCGCACCCTCTCCCGTCTCGGGGGCGGAGCCGGCATCCGGCGGAGGCGAGGCGGAAGACATGGAATCGGAGCGTCTCGTTTCAGCCTGCGGCAGCGCTACATCATGGCATTGTCATATAGCGTCGATGGTCCTGCTTCTTGACCGGCGCCGGGTGGATTTCAGCCAGACACGGCGCAAGCGCGCCCATGGACTCGCGGTTCAAGCTGACAATCCACCGGCATTCCCCGGCAGGACCGCGCCCGCAAAAACTCAGGTGTGAAGACAGCGGGTGAAGGTTTCGGCGTCCACATTGCCGCCGGAAAGCACGATCACCACCGTTCCGGCAGCCTTCAGGCGGCCTTCCAGCAGTGCGGCCAGGGCCACTGCCCCGCCGGGCTCCACCACCAGCTTCAGCTCGGTGAAGGCATAGGCCACGGCGCGGGCCACTTCCGTGTCGTCGGCGGCCTCCGCCTCGCCCACCAGATCGCGGGTGATGGCGAAGGTGATCTCGCCCGGCGTCGGCGCCAAGAGAGCATCGCAGAAGGAGCCGGTGGGCGCGGCATTGCGCTCCCGCACCCCGGAGCGGAACGAGCGGGCGTGATCTTCGAAGCCCTTCGGCTCGCAGGCCACGACGCGGGCGCCCGGCGCGCGCGCCTTCACCGCCAGGGAAATGCCCGCCACGAGCCCGCCGCCGGAAGCGTTGGTCGCCACCAGATCGGGCGAAAGCCCCTGGGCCTCAAGATCCTCCATGATCTCCAGGCCCACCGTGCCCTGGCCGGCGATCACGTCGGGATCGTCATAGGGCGGCACCATCACGGCGCCGCGCTCGGCCGCGATGGCGCGGGCGATAGCGTCGCGGTCCTCAGTGGCGCGGTCATAGCCCACCACCTGCGCACCGAGCGCAAGGGTACGCTCCCGCTTCAGAGCCGGAGCGTCGTGCGGCATCACGATCACAGCCGGCATGCCCGGCAGCCGCGCGGCAGCGGCCACGCCCTGGGCGTGATTGCCGGAGGAGCAGGCCACCACCCCGGCGCCGCGCTTCTCCGGCGGAATCTGCACGATACGATTGTAGGCGCCGCGGAACTTGAAGGAGCCGGTGCGCTGGAGCGTCTCCGGCTTCAGGAACACGCGGGCGCCCACGCGATCACTGAGCACGGGCGAGAACACCAGCGGCGTGCGCACCGCCACACCCTTCAGGCGCAGGGCGGCGGCATCCACATCGGCGGCGGTGGGAAGGCGAACAGGGGCAGTCATGCCCCGGAAGCTACCCGACGCCGCAGCCGAAGGCGATAGCGCCGCGCGATGGGGCCGATGTCGTGGGCGATGAGCACGTTGTCCAGGAATTGCCGCGCGCTCTCGCGCCACGTGTAGCGCTCACCGAAGCGGCGTGCCGCGGCGGGGGAAAGCTCCAGCGCCTTCAGGCAGGCGGTCCGCAGGTCTTCGTCCAGCACGCCCACCGGCTCGGTGGCGCCCTCCAGCACATCCAACGGGCCGGTGACGGGATAGGCCGCCACCGGCAGGCCGCTGGCCATCGCCTCCAGCAGCACGATGCCGAAGGTGTCGGTGCGGCTCGGGAAGCAGAAGACGTCGCAGGCGGCATAGACCTGTGCGAGATCCTCCCCCTCCTTCGGGCCCAGGAAATGCACATCGGGGTAGCGCGCCCTCAGGCTCTCCAGGGCCGGGCCGCTGCCCACCACCACCTTGGAGCCGGGCAGGTCGAGATCGAGGAACGCCTCGATGTTCTTCTCCACCGCCACGCGGCCCACGAACAGGAAGGCCGGGCGCGGAATGTTCAGCGTCGCCTCCGGGCGGGGGCGGAACAGGTCCGCATCCACCCCGCGCGACCACCGCATGAGACGCTTGAAGCCGCGCGCCGCAAGGTCCCGCTCCAGGGTCGCGGTGGAGACCATGACGCCCCCCGCCGCATTGTGGAACGAGCGCAGCCACGCATAGGTCCAGCGCTCGGGCACCGGGGCGCGGGCGGAGAGATATTCGGGAAACTTGGTGTGGTAGGAGGTGGTGAAGGTGCGGCGCGAGGCGATGCAGGCGCGGCGCACCAGGATGCCGATGGGCCCCTCGGTGGCGATGTGCACGAAATCCGGCTGCATCGCCTCGATGCGGCGCATGATCATGCGCGGCGTGGCCAGCGAAAGGCGGATTTCGTTATAGGTGGGCATGGGGACGGTGCGGAATTCCTGCGGGGTCAGGAACATGATCTCCGCCCCGAGATGCTCCGCCTCGCGCGCGGTGTACTCCAGGGAGCGCACCACGCCGTTGATCTGCGGATGCCAGGCGTCCGTGGCGACGAGAACGCGCATCAGGCGGCCGCCCGGGCCTGTCCTTCCACCAGATCCGACTCGCTGTCCGGCGCGGCTTTCAGGTTGCGTGTCCAGCAGATGATCTCCAGGCGGCCGTCGTCGTGCTCGGCGATGGCGGTGCAGCTTTCCACCCAGTCGCCGCAATTCACATAGCGCACGCCGAACTGATCGTGAATGACCGCGTGATGGATATGCCCGCAGATGACGCCGTCGACGGAGTTGCGCTTGGCTTCGTCGGCCACCGCCTCCTCGAACTTGCCGATGTAGTTCACCGCGTTCTTCACCTTCAGCTTCGCCCACTGGCTCAGCGACCAGTAGGTGAGGCCGAGCCTGCGGCGCACGCGGTTCACGTAGGTGTTCGCCATCAGCGCGGTGGAATAAGCCCAGTCGCCCATGAAGGCGAGCCACTTGGCATGGCGCACCACCACGTCGAACACGTCGCCGTGGATGACGAGGTAGCGCTTGCCGTCCGCCGCCTCGTGGATGGCCGTCTCCATCACCTCGATGCCGCCGAAATGGCTGCCGTAATAGTCACGCAGGAATTCGTCGTGGTTGCCCGGCAGGTAGACGATGCGGGTGCCCTTGCGCCCCTTGCGCAGCAGCTTCTGCACCACGTCGTTGTGCTTCTGCGGCCAATACCACGAGGAGCGCAGGCGCCAGCCGTCGACGATGTCGCCGACCAGATAGATCACCTCGGCATCATGATACTTCAGGAAGTCGAGAAGCAGTTCAGCCTGACAACCCTTGGTGCCCAGGTGAATGTCGGAAAGAAACAGGGCGCGATAGCGTCGCGCATCCGGACTCTCGCTCACGCCAGGACCTCCACACTTCGGAACCCGACCATGGCCACCCCCCAAGAGTCACCTCCGGGGCATCCCAGGATGCCTCGCCGCAGCCGCAGCACGGGCCTTGCGCGGATGCGGCTTGCAGTTACCCGGAGTCGTGATTCCCTTTTATGACGCTACCGCGAAAAACGGAAGCGCGAATGCCCGAAACCGGACACTGCTCGAAAGGCGGGCAGTATTGGGGGACGACAAGAAAGGCGGCTAATAGTCTTTGGTTGAATATGGCCCCTTTCTACCCGCCGGAATGAAGCAAATAGCCGCCGGCACTCCATGGAGAGCACTCCAGGGCCCGGCGCGAACTTTCCGACCGCACCACAGCCCACCGTGGCGACGTGCCAACTCCATGGCATTGCCATGCGCCGGACGCTGATCAGGACGCTCCGATTCTCCTGACGTCGGCGCGCGCGGCATTGACCGGGACACCGCCGCGCGCCAGCGTGCGCCCGGGCCCGGCCCGGCAGTTCCCGCCGGTGGCGCGGGGCGAAGGAGCATATGGCATGAAACTGGTTCGTTTCGGCGCGAAGGGCGCGGAGAAGCCCGGCCTCATCGATGCGGCGGGGTGCGTGCGCGACCTTTCCGGCCATGTCCCCGAGCTTTCGGGCGCGGCGCTCTCCCCCGCCGGCCTCGCGCGGCTCGCGGCGCTGGATCCCCAGGTGCTGCCGCTCGCGCCCGAGGGCGCGCGCCTGGGCCCGTGCGTGCCGCAGCCGGGCAACTTCATCGCCATCGGCCTCAACTTCGCCGACCACGCAGCCGAGACCGGAAACCCCATTCCGGCCGAGCCCGTAGTGTTCAACAAGGCGCCGAACTGCATCAGCGGGCCGAACGACGACATCGTCATCCCCAAGGATTCCACCAAGCTCGACTGGGAAGTGGAGCTCGCCTTCGTCATCGGCACCCGCGCCCGCCATGTGGAGGAGAAGGACGCCCTTTCTCACATCGCCGGCTATTGCATCTGCAACGATGTCTCCGAGCGCGGCTTCCAGATGGAGCGCGCCGGGCAGTGGACCAAGGGGAAGGGCTGCGAGAGCTTCGGCCCCGTGGGCCCCTGGCTGGTGACGCCGGACGAGCTGGGCGACACCTCCGACCTCGCCATGCGACTCGAGGTGAACGGCATGCGGATGCAGGACGGCTCCACCCGCACCATGATCTTCCGGGTGCCGTTCCTGCTCAGCTATCTCAGCCGGTTCATGGTGCTCGACCCCGGTGATATCGTCACCACCGGCACCCCGCCTGGCGTGGGCCTCGGCTACAAGCCGCCGCGCTTCCTGAAGGCCGGCGACGTGGTGACCCTCTCGGTGGCCGGGCTGGGCGAGCAACGCCAGACGGTGGTTCCCTTCCAGCCCTGAGGCGCGAACCCGGCGGAGCGCCAAGCGGCCCTCCGCCGGCCGGGCTCACTGCAGCGTCGCCTCGGCGAGCCAGGTCTTCACGGCCTTGAGCGCCTCGGAGCGGTTGCCGGTGCGGTGCTGGGCCTCCTGGTAGACGGCGATCTGCACATCGGCGCTGGTGCCCGCTTCCGCGATGGTGCGCACGTGCATCAGCGCGTCGAGGCAATCGAGCGCCTCCGCATCTTCGGCTACCAGGTTGACGAGCCCCTCCACGGCGTCGCGCACTGAGATCGCGCGCCGCTGGGCGAGGTCCACGAACGAGCCGTGGACGCCATAGCGCTGGGCGCGCCACTTGTTCTCGTCGGCGATGGCCCTGTCCACCGCGCCCACGTCGCGATTATGGTGGGGGTTGCGCACGAGGAACCGCGCCAGAGCGCGATAAAGCGCGGCGATGGCCACCGAATCTTCGATGCGGGTGCAGCTGTCCGGCGCGCGCAGCTCCAGGGTCGGCAGCTTGCGCGAGGGCCGGATGGCCCACCACACATAGCTCGAATCCTCGATCGCCCGCGCGGAAACCAGCGCATCCACGTAGCGCTCGTAGGCGGCGTTGTTCTCGAACATGTCCGGCAGGCCGGTCCGGGGCAGCTCGTCATAGGCGGCGAGGCGATAGCCCATCAGGCCGGTCTGCTTGGAGCCCCAGAAGGGCGAGGACGTGGCGAGCGCGATGAAGTGCGGCACATAGGGCACGAGCCGCCGCATCACATCCACCCGGTCGTCCGGTTCCGGCAGCTCCACGTGAACGTGCAGGCCGCACACCATGTTGCGCTCGCCCAGCATCTTCAGATCGTTCATGAGGCCGTCGTAGCGGTCGACACGTGTGGCGCGGGCGCCGTCCCAGGTGGCGGTGGGGTGGGTGCCCGCCGCGATGAAGCCCAGGCCATGGCGCGCGGCCACGGCGCCGGCAGTCTGGCGCAGCTGGCGTAGCTCTTCGTGCGCATCGCCCGCCGTGGTCGCGGGCTGGGTGGCGATCTCGATCTGCGACTGGAGCAGCTCCACCGTGACCGAGGTTCCGAGTTCCTCCCTCAAGGCCTCGTAGAAGCCTGGCGGCATCCGCCGTTGCACGGCCTTGGTGTCGGCGTCGACGACGAAGAACTCCTCCTCGATTCCGAATCGATAGTGCTGCGACATCGCCTCCTCCAAAAAATTATAATGAAACGATTGCCTGTTCGCCCCAGCAGGCCTCAACAGCGCCGAAAGACTGACGCAAAATCCGACAAAAATGGGGCATAGCTCCCAGGGTTGCATCAATGGGGAGGACGAAAGTCGCGTGCAATGCAACATGACAGCCTCAGGAAGCGAGGATTCGACTTGATTTTGCAGCGCACGAAAAAGATGAAACAAAACAAATTCTAAATATCTCTCCTTCTCTGTGGGCCACGCGAAGGGGACTACATAACGCTACGCGCGGCCTCCACCAGGGCCAGCGCGGCAACCGCAGCCGTATCTGCCCGCAGAATGCGCGGCCCCAGTGAAAGCGTCACCGCCCGCGGCAGCAGCAGCGCGCGCTCCTCTGGCGCGAAGCCGCCCTCCGGCCCAACCAGCACGCTGACCGGCCCTGCCGGCGCGCCTCGTAGCGCGGCGACAGGATCGCTCTCCGCCGCGGCTTCGTCGCAGAAGACGAGCACGCGCTCAGCCGGAAGCTGCGCCACCCACTCAACCAGCGGGCGCGGCGGATTGACCTGCGGCAGGGTCAGGATCCCGCATTGTTCCGCTGCTTCAACGGCGTTCGCGGCCATGCGTTCCAGGTTCACGCGGGAAACCTGGGTGTAGCGGGTTACGACCGGGCTCAAGATGCCCGCCCCCATCTCCACCGCCTTCTGCACCATGTAATCGAGCCGCGCGTGCTTGAGGGGCGCGAAGGCATATTCCACCGTGAGCGCCGCCGGCTGCGTCCGCATGCGCTCAAGCACCTCGAACTTCACATCCCGCTTGCCGGCTGCAATGCGGCGCGCGCGCCACTCCCCATCCCGCCCGTTGAACAGCAGAAGCTGCCCGTCCACCGCGAGACGAATGACGTTGGCGACATAATGAGCCTGCTCCGGCGGCAGGGCCACGACCTCACCTTCGAGCAGATCGCCTTCCACACAAAGGCGCTGTGCATTGAAATCGTGATCGGGCATGGCTGGCTTCCTTTCGCGCCTGTCAGGCTCAGCACGAGCCCGCGGCGATGACAAGCACCCGCCGCACGCGATTTGGGAGAGGCCTTCCCGTCGCCGGAGAAAATCGATGCACTGCGGGCGCTTCTCCGGGGAAGCCCGACCCGCAGTGCATCCCGGTAGCCGTCGTCGCCCCCGGCCGACGTCCACCACGCCTGACCGGCACAGCCACCTTGCCGCATTATGGCACCGCCGGCATCCCCCAAATGAGAGATGCGCACCGGAACCCATCATGAACGGAGGGGACTGAGCACCGAGGCGTTATGGCAACTCCTGGCCAAGCAGGTCGCGCGCCTGACCATCGGCGCCGCGCATCCGAGAACGATCAAGCGGATGTTGGAAATCTGCCGCAGGGAACCGGCACGCACGGCCTGCCGACGCTGGGGCTATGGAATCAGGCGACCACGAGCGCACACGCACGAAAGCCCTAGGGCGAGCCATGCGGCTCGCCCTGGCATCAGAACAAGCTGCTGCCGTTCGAGGCGGAAACCGGGGCCGGACGCTTCACGGGAGCAGCCGGACGCGGCGCACCGGACGCCCCCATGGCCTGCCCCGAGGCCGCTGCCGGTTTGGCGCTCGCGGCCGCCTGGGGCTTCGGCTTCTTGCGTGGGGGCTGCGCCGCGGGGTTGAGCGAGGCCACCTGCTTCGGCGGCGCGGGCTTGTTCATGGCGATCAGCTCGGAAACCGTCACGAACTTGTAGCCCTTCGCCAGCAGCGCATCGAGCACGCGCGGCACCGCCGCGACCGTGGTGGCGTGGATGTCATGCATCAGGATGATGCCACCCGGCCGGGTCTGTGCCATCACCTTGTCGTAGATGGCCTGCGCGTCGCGGTTCTTCCAGTCGAGGGAATCGGCCGACCAATACACCATGGTGAGGCCGAAGGTGTCCTCGATATGCTTGCGCAGCGCCGGCGTCATCGCGCCATAAGGGGGGCGCAGGTAGATCGGGTCCTTGCCGATGGCCTTGCGAATGGCCGCAGACGTATCCGCCACCTGCCGGTCCGCCTCCGCGACGCTGACCTTCGGCAGCTGCGGATGGTTCCACGAATGATTGCCGATCTCGTGGCCGGCGGCGACCATGCGCTGCAGCATCTCCGGATTCTCGGTCGCGCGCGTGCCGACCACGAAGAAAGTGGCCTTGACGCCGCGCGCTTCCAGGATCTTCAACAGCTTGGGCGTGGTTTCCGGGTTGGGGCCGTCATCGAAGGTGATGGCGATATAGGGCCCGTCCACCTCGCACGAGGTATAGGCCAGGAAGCGATGGCCGCCGGCCGGGGCGGCGGTGGGCGCCTGCATGCCGGCGCTCAGCGGCGTGCTCATGGGACCGGGTGCGACCGCAGCAGGGGAGACAGGCGCTGCGGCGGGGGCGACGGGCGCCGCCAGCAGCGCGGCGGCAGCCTGCGCGGACGCGGCCGAGGCTGGAGCCGCCGCCTGGGCGAGCCGCACCGGCGGCGCCGAAGGCGCGACGGCGGGCTGGGCGGCACTGGAGACGACCGGCACCGCAGCGACATCCCCCACCGGAGCGGACGACACCATCTGGCTCCACGCGAGGCCAAGGCCCAACGCGCCGGTCGCCAGAAACGCAGACATGGCCACTAAAGCTCTCACAATGCCGGCTTCCTGAATTGTTCCGCGGGACAATAACGCAATCTCACTCGCTTCTATGGACAAATTGTGTACGGCTGCCGGGCGGAGGTGCGGAAAATCCGGAGCCGATGCGCTCCGGCCACAGGTGCCGGGCGGGGCGGCAAGAGGCGTCACGGCGGCATTTCGCGCGCGGCGGTGGGCTTGAGGCCGCCGCAGCGCGCATGGGTGCGATGCAGCAAGGTCGCGGCAAGTGCGGGTGAAGACGCGACACTCTTTATCTTGCGCGGCGCGGCCATACGGTGGTCCACTGGGGAAATGGATCGCGCCCCGCCCTCATTCCCCTCTGATCTGGTGCAGCTTGAGCCCGGCCTCGGGCTCCTGCGCTTCGCCGCCCTGCTGTCCGAGGGCGCGGAGGCGGACGACGACACCCTCGACGCCATGTTCGAGCAGATGGAGATCGGCGCGCTCGACCGGATCTCGCCCACCGACATCTGGCGGGAGCTGTCCGCCGGCCTCATGGGCCCCCGTCCGTCCGCCATGCTCAAGGCGCTGCGCGCGGGTGGGGTGCTTGAGGCCGTGCTGCCGGAGGTCCACGACCTGTTCGGCGTGCCGCAGATCTCGGACGAACCCGGCGAGGTGGACCTGGGCGAGCTGCTGCTGCGCTCCCTGGATGAGGCCGCCGCCCTGGACGCGCCTGTCGACGTGCGGTTCGCGCTGCTCACCATGAATGTCGGCAAGGCCGATTCCCCGCGCGAGCACCTGCCCGCCCATTACCGCCACATGGAGCGCGGCGCGCCGCGCATCGCCGCCATCGCCACGCGCTTCGGCGTTGCGCCCGCCTGTCGCGACTTCGCCTTGCTGGCGTTGCGGGAATGCGAGCGGGTGCACCGTACTTCCGAGGTGCGCGCGGGGCCTGTCGCCGCCATGCTCGCGCGCCTCGACGCCTTTGACGAACCCGAGCGCTTCACGCGCCTGATGATGGTCGCGCGCTGCGATTATTTCGGCCATGGCGGGCGGGCGGAGACGACATATCCCAAGGCGAGGCTGCTCGCCCGCGCGCTGGAGGCGTGCGCGGATATCGACCCGGCCGGCTTCGACACGGACGACGACCTGATGACCGCGCGCGCCGCCGCTATCGCCCGCGCCTTCCGCTCTCAGCGCTGGTCCGACGAGACGGCCTGAAGGCGCCAGCGACGTTATCGCCTTCCATCGCTTTAAGCCGCCGATGGCGGAATTTTGCCGGAAGCCGCTCTCTGGCGCATGGCTCCCACCCCTCGTGGGCGGCCGCCATCGAGGGACAGGACGCACGGAATCCGCCCTGGTGAAGCGGCCACCTCGGCCTCATTCCCCATAAGCGCGCGCTCGTAGGCACCGCATGGCCTGCGGTGCCTGCCAGCGCTCAGGCCGGGCGGTTCAGGCCCTTTTCCCCGGAGAGCCGGAGCGCGGGCGACTCAGCTGCCGGGCCCCTCGCTGACCGGCGGGAAGAACACCTCCCGCCAGGAGCTGATGGGCGTCTTCAGCTCGCCCATGCGCACCAGGAAGTCCGCCGCCTCCTGGAGGCCATTGGGCACGGTGGAGTATTCGTCACGATTACGCGCGATCACCTCCCGCATCTGCGCGACGGGCAGGGACGACGGCTCGGCCTCTATATAGATGTTGGTCACCTCGTCTGGATTTTCGCGAATATAAGCATTGGCCCTGTTCAGCGCGGCAATCACCACCGGCAGGATATCCGCATTGTCGTTCACGAACGACTGGATGGCGCCGAGATAGGCGTTGGTGGTGTCGGGATTACTGAAATCCCGCGAGGAGGCGATCTGGTGCACCCCCGGATCGGCCGAGACGATTTCCGCAAACGGGGAGATGCTCACATAGGCCTGGATCGACTTGGCCTTGGTCAGCGCCACCACGGATTCGGAGTGCGGCAGCAGCACCAGCTGGTTGTCGAAGCGGTTCACCTGATCCTTGCCGAAATAGTGCTCGGCCGCACGTTTCAGGTAAAGCACCTGCGCGCTCTTGGGGCCCTGCACCGCGATCTTGTCGGTGGGGCGGATGTCCCTGATGCTCTTTACCTCGGGCTGGTTGGAGAAGATGGGGAACTGTCCCTTCCAATAGGCGCACACCCCCTTCAGGTGATAATCGCCCTTGGTCTTCTCATAGGCGTTCAGCAGCGCCTGGCTGCCGAGGGTGCCGAGTTGCACGTTGCGGCTGAGGATGGCGTCGATGAGCGCGGTGGCCACCGAAAAGCGCCGGAGCTGGAAGGTGGCGCCGGCAAGGCCGGCATCCCGCGCGGCGGCATCGAAATAGCCGAGCTTGTCGGCGACGATGAACGGCAGGAACGGCAGGCCGTAATTAATGCCGATGACGAACTCGCGCGAGGCCGCCAGCGCCGGGCGTGAGAGGGCGGGCGACAGGGCGGACAAGGCTCCCAGCGCCGCCGCCCCCGCCTTGAGGACGCCGCGCCGATTCAGCAACGTGTTCATGATGCTTCCCCGCGGGGCGCTGCACATCGACGCCCCGAATGATGACTATTTTTAGCGATTTGCTGCACGATGATCCAGCGTCGGAAATCCGCGGCGCGATTGGAAGCGAAGATTTTCGATTGCTGGACATCGCCATTCACCGCCCACCAGCGCGCGGCGGCCCCGCCCCAGCCGGAGAATGGCGGATGAGGCAGCTGCTTAGCCGCCACCGGCCAGGCCGGGGCTCAGGCATGCACCGCCCGTAAATTCCATTTATCGATCGATATAGATAAAATTAATTCGCTCTTTTCGATCGGTGCGCCGTGGCAGATTTCGCTGGAGCTGCGCGGGGTGCCCCGCGATCGCCGCGGGAGACGGCGGCCCGTGTGTCGGGCACCATCCCACCCGTGGAGGGCAGTCCATCGCCCAAGGCGCCGGACTGCCGAACGCGGAAGGAGAAACGAGGCCATGGCGAAGCCGAAACCGGTCGCCTATTCCGATGCGCCGGATGCCGTGAAGGCGGTCTTCGACGATATCATGAAGACCCGGAACCTGAGCGATGTGAACAACTTCTGGAAGTATCTGGCCAACGACCCGGCAACCCTCGAGCGGACCTGGGCGAGCCTGAAGCAGGTGATGGCGCCCGGCGCCCTCACACCCCTGATGAAGGAGCTGATCTACGTCGCGGTCAGCATCACCAACGGCTGCGGCTACTGCATCGCCAGCCACAGCGCCGCCGCCGCCAAGGCCGGCATGAGCGACGCCCAGTTCGCGGAGCTCGTCGCGGTGGTGGGCATGGCGAATGAGACCAACCGCCTCGTCAACGGGTACCGGGTACCCGTCGATCCCGCCTTCGAGGAATAGCCGCTTCGGCGGGATGCGCGGGGGCCGCCGGGCGGCCGCCGCGCGCCTTCCATCGCTTTCTGGGGACTTAGCGCGCCCTAAATCACGTAAAATTTTTGTTTTTAAAGCAGATGGACAAACTATAAAAGTTATTCGATAGATTAGATGAATTTTGTGAATTGGTCCGTGCATCCCCGATGAAGCCAGCTGCTGTTGAAGCCAAGCGCTCATGCGGGGTGGGCACGGCGGGCTGATCGCCTTCCGGCGAAAGACAGATCCGAGGACAGAGTCCAGATGACGCTCATCACCCGCCGCCGGGGCCTCGCCCTTCTCGCCGCCGCCGCGGCGACGCCCTTCATGCCCCACGTGGCGCGTGCCCAGGCGAAGACCCTGGTGCTGGGCGTGCAGTTCGGGCTGCCCTACCTCGGGTTCCTGGTGGCGGAGAGCCGGGGCCTGTTCAAGAAGCATGCGGAAGCCGAGGGCGCGGACGTGAGCTTCGAGCTGAAGCGGCTCAGCGGCCCCACCGCCCTCACCGAAGGCTTGCTGAGCAACACCATTCACATCGCGGCCCTGGGCATGCTCCCGCTGCTGATCGGCTACAATAAGAGCCGCGGCACTTACGACATGGGCGGCATCAGCGGCTACTGGAAGGGCACCTACACCATCTTCGCCAATGATCCGGCGATCCGCTCGGTGTCGGACATCCGCCCGACGGACAAGATCGCGGTGCCCGGCCCCAATTCCTCGCAGGCCCTCGTGCTGCGCCGCGCGGCGGCGAAGCTGTTCGGTCCGGGGGAAGCCAAGCGCTTCGACCGCCAGCTCGTGTCCCTGCCGCACCCCGACGCCGTCGCCGCGCTGACCACGGGCAATACGGTGCAGGTCTATTTCGCGACCTCGCCCTATGCGGAGATCCTGGCGCGCGCGCCCAATGTGCACGTCATCGGCACCTCGCAGGAGTTCAACCCGCCGGGCATGAGCAATGGCGTGGTGGCCGGCCTTGCCGCCACCGTGCGCGACAATCCCAAGGCCATCAAGGCGTTCCTCGCTGCCCTGGATGAAGGCAACCGCTTCATTCCGGCCAATCCGGAGGAGACCGCGCGCATCTACTTCGCCGCCGAGCCCTCCAGCCTCACCGACGCGCAGAAGATCGAGGTGATCCGCAACAACGTGGATGAATACGCCCTCACGCCCAACGGCGTGATCGAGACCGCCAATTTCATGGTGAGCCTCGGCCAGCTGCCCCAGGCTCCGGCCCGCTGGCAGGACGTGTTCTTCCCCCCCATCAACACCGGCGCCGGTAGCTGACGCCGGCCGTGCCCCAACCGAGCGCGCCCGCCATGAACATGACCCGGCCACTGGCCCACACCCTGGCGACCGCCACCCCCCTGCCCCAGCAGCCGCTGCTGCTGGAGGTGGATGGCGTGACGCTGCAATACGCCACGCGCGAGCGCATCGTCACCGCGACCCACCGGGTCTCGTTCGACATGCTGGAGCACGACCGCTTCGTGCTCCTCGGCCCCTCGGGCTGCGGCAAGTCCACGCTGCTGAAGAGCATCGGCGGCTTCCTCGACCCGGTGGAAGGCGAGATCCGGCTGAACGGGCGCAGGGTGAAGGGGCCGGGTGCCGACCGCATGTTCGTGTTCCAGGAGTTCGACCAGCTCCTGCCTTGGTACACGGTGCTCGAGAACGTGGTCTTCCCCATGCGCTCCACCCGCCGCTTCCCGCGCGCCGAATGGCGCGACCGCGCGCGGCAGGCGGTCGAGAAGGTCGGGCTCGGCAAGTTCGCGGATGCTTTCCCCCACACGCTTTCCGGCGGCATGAAGCAGCGCGTCGCCATCGCCCGCGCCCTCGCCATGGAGCCGAAGGTGCTGCTGATGGACGAGCCCTTCGCCGCCCTCGACGCCCTCACGCGCCGGCGCATGCAGCAGGAGCTGCTGGACCTGTGGCAGGAGGTGCGCTTCTCGCTGGTGTTCGTCACCCACTCCATCGAGGAGGCGATCGTTCTCGCCAACCGCATCGTGGTGATGACCCCGCATCCCGGCCAGATCATCGCCGAGCTCGATGCCACCCGCTTCGGCCACGCCCATTCCGGCAGCGACGAGTTCGTGGCTTTCACTAGGAAGATCAACAGCATGCTGTTCGGCACGCAGGACACGGCGAAGGACACCGCCCATGGCTGAGAGCGCCCTGTCCGGCCCCTCCGACGCCTTCGAGCTGCCCGAGCGCGCCGACATCACCCGTCCGCTCGCCCCGGCGGGCGAGATCGGCGACATTTCCCACCGGATCGGCCTGTGGCGGCGCCTTGCCGACACCACCGCCCTGCGGCGCGCCCTGGTGCTCCTGGTGCTGGCGGTCGCGTGGGAGGCTTACGCCCGCTACGCCTCCAATCCGCTGATGTTCCCCTCCTTCACCGATACCCTGGCGGCGTGGTGGACGGGCGTGCGCTCCGGCGAGCTGGTGCTGGCGGTGGCCGGCACCATGAAGGTGCTGCTGCTGGGCTACGGCGTCGCGGTGGTGCTGGCGGCGGTGCTCACCACCTTCGCCATCACCACGCGCTTCGGCACCGATGCGCTCGCCACCATGACCGCCATGTTCAATCCGCTGCCGGCCATCGCCATCCTGCCGCTGGCGCTGCTCTGGTTCGGGCTCGGGGTCGAGAGCCTCGTGTTCGTCATCGTCCACTCGGTGCTGTGGGCGGTGTCGCTCAACACCCTCACGGGCTTCCAGTCGGTCAGCCAGACCCAGCGCATGGTGGGGCGCAACTACGAGCTGGGGCGCATCGGCTTCGTGGCCTTCATCCTCATTCCGGCGGCCTTCCCCTCCATCCTGTCCGGCCTGAAGATCGGCTGGGCGTTCGCCTGGCGCACCCTGATCGCGGCCGAGCTGGTGTTCGGCGTCGCCGGCAATTCGGCGGGCCTGGGCTGGTACATCTTCCAGAACCGCAACGCGCTGGAGACCGCAAACGTCTTCGCCGGCCTGTTCACGGTCATCCTCATCGGCCTCGCGGTGGAGGGCATCATCTTCCGCACCCTGGAGGCCGTCACCGTGCGGCGCTGGGGCCTGCAGGGCTGAGCGGGGCGGCGGAACGCATCATGGTCACGCTCAAACAGATCGAGGCGGTGCACTGGGTGGAGAAGCTCGGCAGCTTTCACGCGGCGGCCGAGCGGCTCAACACCACCCAATCCACCATCTCCAAGCGGGTGCAGGAGCTGGAGGGAAGCCTCGGCATCCCCCTGTTCGACCGCGCCAGCAACGGCACCCAGCTCACCCTGCGCGGCCGCGAGCTGCTGGGGGATTTCTCGGCCATGCTGCGCCTGCGGCAGAACATTCTCCAGAAGGCGGGCATCGACACCAGCTATTCCGGCCACTTCCGCCTCGGCGTCACCGAGATGGTGGCGCTCACCTGGCTGCCGCAGCTCATCCGCTCCATCCGGGCGCTCTATCCGGACATCGTGCTGTCCACCAGCGTCGATCTCACACAGAACCTCTTGAAGAAGCTCGGCGCCTACAAGCTGGACCTCGCCCTGTGCCCGGCGGTCCATGTGGAGGAGGCGGCCGCCTTTCCCAGCCTGCGCCTCAGCGCCCTGGAATCGGCCTGGATGTGCGCACCCGAGCTGGCGTCCGGCCGGCGCGGCCTGCTGACGGCTGGTGACATCGCCGCCATGCCGCTGCTCACCTTCGCGGAAGGCTCGCTGCTGCACCAGACCATCACCAAGGCGCTGAACGAGCGCGGCTTTTCCCCGAAGCACACGATCACCTGCTCCAGCATGATCGCCCTGGCCGAGCTGGCCCGCGCGGGGCTCGGGGTGTCGTTCCTGCCACGGGACTATTTCCATGGCTTCGGCGCGGGATCGCTCTCCGTGCTGCAGACCAATCTCGTCATCCCCCCGCTGGAATACGCGGCGGTCTACCGGGAGGACTTCATCGCGCTCCAGATCGCCGATCTGGCGCGCGAGCACTGCAGCTTCGCCTATCCACGACCATGACCGCGCCCCGTGCGCCCGGGACGTAGCGCATGCGGAAAGACGATCGGGCTGCGCGAAAATAATTCCCTTTCATGTTTCTCGCGTTTCGAAAGAATTCGCCGCGCGATGAAAGTCGTTCACGACAGGTGGCGACCGGACGAGAATAAAATGAGCACCCAAGACACGGACATCCGCGAGCAACTCAAGGCCTATGAGGGCAGGCTGCTCGGCCTCATCCCGGCCGAGCGCATCCGCGCCGTTGCCTTTCCGCGGCCGGAGGCGCGCCTTATCGCCCGCTATCGCGCGCTGCCGGATCTCACCTCGTCCATCGCCGATATCCTGGATGCGCACGGCGTGGACACGGCCATTCCGACCACGCTCCTCGCCCCCATCGCGCCCGGCCAGCGCATGGTGGGACCGGCGGTGACGGTGAAGCACGGACCGGCCCGGCGCAATGCCGGCTACAACGTGGCCAACGGCACCTCTCCCAAGCTCGGCGCCCTCGATGAGGTCACGCTCTCGCAGCCCGGCGACGTGATGGTCATCGACGGCAGCGCGGTGCCCGGCGCCTCCAACATCGGCGGCATCATGGCCACCGCCGTGGCCAGCCACGGCTTCGCCGGCGTGGTGGTGGACGGCTGCGTGCGCGACACCGAGAACATGCGGCGCATGGGCCTGCCGGTGTGGGCGCGCGGCGCCACCCCGCGCACCGGCAAACATCGCATGGAGCTGATCGAGTTCAACGGCACCGTGGACATTGCCGGCGTGCAGGTGCGCCCCGGAGACCTGGTGCTGGGCGACAGCGACGGCATCATCGTCGTGCCCCTCGACCTCGCGGAGGAGGTGGTGAAGCGCGCCGAGGAGGTGGCGGAACGCGAGAGCGTGCTCATCAAAGCCCTCTCCAGCGGCGCCTCGGCGGAGGACAGCGCGGCCATCATCGCCCCGGAGAAATGGTGATGGCCTCCTCGGGCGAGAACCCGGACCTCGGCCTCGCCTTCGTCGGCTTCGGCGAGGCGGCTTCGCATATCGCTTCCGGCCTGCGCGGCGCCGGTGTGGGCGGCATGAGCGCCTACGACGTCGCGATCGAAGGCGGTCCGCGCCGCCCGCTGCTGGAGGAGCGCGCCGCAGCCGCCGGCGTGCGGCTGCTCGCCTCTCCGGCCGGCCTCGCGGGGGCATGCCACGTGCTCGCCCTGGTGCAGCCGGCGGCAAGCGTTGACGCCGCGCGGATGGCGGCGCCCCATCTTGCCGCCGGCGCGCTCTACGTCGACCTTTCCTCCGCCGCCCCGCAGGCGAAGCGCGAGAGCGCCGCCATCGTCGAGGCTTGCGGCGCGCGGTTCGTGGACGGCGCCATCATCGGCTCCGCGCCCACCTCGGGCCATCGCGTGCCGATCCTGGCGTCTGGAGACGGGGCGGAAGCGTTCCGGATGCGCTTCGGCGCCCTGGGCATGGACATCACGCCGGTGGCGGGCGGCATCGGCGCGGCGGCCGGCATCAAGCTGGTGCGCTCCATCCTGGCCAAGGGGCTGGAGGCGCTCTACGTGGAGGCGCTGCTGGTCGCCGAGCGGGCCGGTGTCACCGATGCCGTGCTCGACACCTTCTGCGCCTTCCTGGACGCCCGCCCGGCCCGCGACACCGCCGCCATGCTCTTGAAATCCCACGTTGTGCACGCCGCGCGGCGGGCCGACGAGGTGCGCATGTCGCGCGATCTGGCGCGCGCCGCCGGCCTTTCCCCGCTGATGACCGAGGCCATCATCGCCGTGATGGAGCAGACCGCCGCGACCGACGTGGCAACCGCGCTCGGCGGTCGCCAGCCGCCGACGCTCGGGGATGCGCTCCATGCGCTCGACGCCGCGTTGGCGCCGCCTTCCCACGCCGCGTCCGCAACTGGCGCCGCCTGAACGCGCCGGCAAGACAACAGGCAAGATAACCGCCAGGACAACAGGAGCCTCCCATGGCCCAAGCCCATCTCACCCCCGCAGCCCAGGACCTGAAGGATATCGCCGCCCGGCTGCTCGCCTTCGGTTCGGCCCTGGTGTTCGATTCTCAGGGCCGCATCGGGGCGCTGCAGTCGAACATTAAGCCGCTGTCCCATGACATGCGGATCGCCGGCCCCGCCTTCACCTGCGTGTGCGAGCCGGGCGACAACCTGACGCTGCATGCCGCGCTGAAGATGGCGCAGCCCGGCGACGTGCTGGTCTGCGACGCCCAGGGCGCCACCGAGCAGGGCATGTTCGGGGATGTGATGGCGAGCTGCGCCAGGGGGCGCGGCCTTGCCGGCCTCGTCACCGACGGCGGCGTGCGCGACCGGAGCACCATCATCGAGGTGGGCCTGCCCGTGTTCGCGGGCAACGTCTGCATGAAGGGCACCGTGAAGGAGGTGCTCGGCCCCATCAACACGCCGGTGACCCTCGGCGGGGTGGAGGTGCGGCCCGGCGACCTCGTGATCGGCGACGCGGACGGCGTGGTGGTGGTCGCGGCCGAGCGCGCCGCCGCGGTGCTGGAGGCCTGCCAGGCCCGCGCCGCCAGGGAGGCGGCCCTCATCGCCGCGCTCAGGGGCGGCAAGACGCCGTGGGAACTCAACAACCTCAGCGCCGTCCTCGCCGCCAAGGGCGTGGCGGTGGACTTCTGAGCGGCAGGGGAGACACCATGAGCAACGCCATCCTGATCCGCGCCACCGGCGGCCCGGAAGTGCTGGAATGGGCCGAGGTCGCGGTGCCCCCGCCCGGCCCCGGCATGGCCCTGGTGCGGCACAGCGCCATCGGCCTCAATTTCATCGACATCTACGTGCGCACCGGCCTCTACGCGCTCGGCGCGCTGCCGGTTTCCCCCGGCATGGAGGCGGCCGGCGTGGTGGAGGCGGTGGGCCCGGGCGTCGGCGGCCTCGCGCCCGGTGACCGTGTCGCCTATGTCTCGCCCGCGCCGGGCGCCTATGCGGAGCGGCGCGTTCTCGATGCCGGCCTGCTGGTGAAGCTGCCCGACGACATCAGCGACGAGGCCGCCGCCGCGCTGCTGCTGAAGGGCATGACGGCCGAGGTGCTGCTGCACCGCATGACCCATCCCACGGCTGGCGACACGGTGCTGGTGCATGCCGCCGCCGGTGGCGTGGGGCAGATCCTGTGCGCGTGGGGCGCCGCGCTCGGCCTCACGGTGATCGGCACCGTCTCCACCGCCGCCAAGGCGGAGGAGGCCGCGGCGGCCGGCGCGCGGCACGTCGTCGTTACGACGCGGGAAGACATCGCCGCGCGGGTCGCCGAGATCACCGAAGGGCGGGGCTGCGCCTGCGTCTATGATGGGGTGGGCGCCGCCACCTTCGCCGCTTCCCTGGAGGCGGTGGCGCCGTTCGGCGCGATCGCGAGCTTCGGCAACGCCTCCGGGCCCGTGCCGCCGGTGAACATCGCGACCCTGGCGCCGAAGTGCATCACGCTCTCGCGGCCGTCCCTGTTCCCGTTCCTCAGGGATCGCGGCCGGCTGGAGGCGATCTCCGCCAGTCTGTTCCAGGCCGTGCGCTCCGGCATCGTGCGCGCCCAGGTGGGCCGCACCTTCGCCCTCAGGGATGCGGCGGACGCCCACCGCGCCCTCGAAGGCCGCGCCACCACCGGCCAGACCCTGCTCATCCCCTGACTTCCGCACCCGGCGCCCCCCGACGCGCGCCGGAAGAACACCCGAGACGAGCGCCATGAAGATCGAACGGATCGAAACCTTCCTGTTCCACCCCGGCAGCGGCAAGAACCTCCTGTTCGTGCGCATCGAGACGGACACCGGCCTCCATGGCTGGGGCGAGGCCTATGTGGGGGTGAAGAAGGAGAAGATCGTCCAGAAGTACGTGGAGGCCATGGCCCCCTACCTCGTGGGCCGCAGCGCCTTCACCATCCGCCACATGGCGCAGGTGATGTTCGACGACTTCGCCATCCGCCGCACCTCGGTGGACTTCCTGTGCGCCTGGAGCGCCATCGAGATCGCCCTGTGGGACCTCGTGGGCAAGGCGGCCGGCCAGCCGGTCTACAACCTGCTCGGCGGGCCCTGCCGCGAGCAGGTGCGCATCTATGCCAACGGCTGGTGGTACGGCGTCACCAACATCGAGCAGACGGTGGAAAAGGCGCTGCAGGTGAAGGCCATGGGCTTCACCGCCCTGAAGTGGGACCCCTTTCCCGGCCCGTGGCGGACCTTCATCAGCCGCGCCGAGGAGGATTATGCGGTCGAGAACGTGCGCGCCATGCGCGAGGCGCTCGGCCCGGACGTGGACCTGCTCATCGACGCCCACCGCCGGGTGGCGCCGCACCACGCCGCGCGGGTGGCGCGCCGGCTCGAGGAATTCGACATCTTCTGCTACGAGGAGCCCTGCCTCTCCGACAACATCGATCTCGTGGCCGAGGTGCGCCGGGCCATCTCGACCCCCGTGGTGACGGGCGAGACGCTCTACACCAAGGAGCAGTTCGCCCAGGTGTTCGAGAAGCGCGCCGCCGACATCCTGAACCCGGATGTGTGCGCGGTCGGCGGCATCCTGCAGATGCTCGACATCGCCGCCATGGCCCACCCGCATGCGGTGGCCATCAGCCCGCACAACTACAACAGCCCCATCGTCGGCCTCGCCGCCACGGTGCACCTTTCGGCGCTGATCCCGAACTTCCTCATCGCCGAGTGCTTCATCAACCTCTCGGACGCCTGCGCCGAGATCGCCGCGCCGGGGCTTTCCATGAGCGCGGGCTGGGTGGACCTGCCCACCGCGCCGGGGCTCGGGGTGGATATCGATGTCGAGGCGCTCCGCAGGCGGCCCTACAAGGATTTCCCCCACAAGGACATGCGCCAGTATTGGGAGGAATTCCCGCGCAAGAATTACGTATGGGGCGTGGCCAACGTCACCCGCTGACAGCACTTCGCTAAGGATTTCACCATGAGCACCGAGACCTTCGACATCCTTTCCGCCTACACCGGCGTCACCGCGGCCACCGCGCACGAGGCCATGGGCCGCAAGGGCGCGCTCGATTCCGCCATCAAGCCGATCCGCTCCGGCATGAAGGTGCTGGGCACCGCCTTCACCTGCTCCTGCCCGCCGGGCGACAACCTGACCCTGCATGCGGCGCTGAAGCTCGCGCAGCCCGGCGACGTGCTGGTGGCCGCGGCCGCCGGCTTCACCGAGCAGGGACTGTTCGGCGACGTGATGGCGAGCTGCGCCAAGGGCCGGGGCCTCGCCGGCCTGGTGGTGGACGGCGGCGTGCGCGATGCCGCGGAGATCGAGGCCATGGGCTTTCCCGTGTTCGCCCGCGCCATCTCCATCAAGGGCGCGGTGAAGGAGACGCTGGGCGCCATCAATACGCCGGTGGTGGTGGGCGGCGAGCTGGTCTCGCCCGGAGACCTCGTCATCGGCGACGACGACGGCGTGGTGATCGTGCCCAAGGCGCTGATCGTGGAAACCGCCCGTGCCTGCACGGAGCGGGAGCAGAAGGAGATCCGCTTCCGCGCGGCGCTGCTGGAAGGCAACACCACGTGGGAGATGCTGAACCTCAACGCCCTCATGGAAAAGAAGGGGCTGTCGTTCCGGCTCTGAGCCGGGCGGCAGGCAGACGGACATGACGCGCGCCATCGACACCACCATCGGCGAGCTGGAGGCCCTGTTCGGATCGCGGGTCACCCGGTCCGAATCCGCCCGCCGGCTCCACGGGGACGATCTCTCCTATTTGCCGGCCATGCTGCCGGATGCGGTGTTCTTCGCCCAGTCCACCGCCGAGGTCAGCCGGGCGCTGGCCCTGTGCAATGCCCGCGGCACGCCGGTGATCCCGTTCGGCACCGGCACCTCCATCGAGGGGCAGACCCATGCCGTGAAGGGCGGCGTCTCCATCGACCTCTCGGCCATGAACACGGTGCTGGCCGTGCATCCTGAGGATTTCGACGCGGTGGTGCAGCCGGGCGTGACCCGCAAGCAGCTCAACGCCTACCTCAGGGACAGCGGGCTCAGCTTCCCGGTGGACCCGGGCGCCGATGCCTCCATCGGCGGCATGGCCTCCACCCGCGCTTCCGGCACCAACGCGGTGCGCTACGGCACCATGCGCGAGAACGTGCTGGCGCTGGAGGTGGTGCTGCCCGACGGCGAGGTGATCCGCACCGGCAGCCGCGCCCGCAAGTCCTCCACCGGCTACGACCTCACCAAGATGTTCGTGGGGGCGGAAGGCACCCTCGGCATCATCACCGAGGTGACGGTGCGCCTCCATCCCATCCCGCAGGCCATCTCCTCGGCGGTGTGCACCTTCGCGACCGTGAAGGGCGCGGTGGATGCGGTCATCGCCACCATGCAGTCGGGGGTGCCGGTGGCGCGCATCGAGTTCCTGGACGAGGTGGCCATCGAGGCCGCGAACAATTACTCCAAGCTCAGCCTCAAGGTGGCGCCCACCCTGTTCATCGAGTTCCACGGCACCGAGGCGGGCATCGCGGAGCAGGCGGGCCTCGTCGAGGGGCTGGCGCGCGATTTCGGCGGCGAGGGCTTCCAATGGGCCACCCGGCCGGAGGAGCGCGAGCGGCTGTGGAAGGCGCGGCACGATTCCAACCCCGCCACCCGCGCCCTGCGGCCCGGCAGCGCCACCTTCGCCACCGATGCCTGCGTGCCTATCTCCGCCCTCGCCGACAACATCCTCGCCGCCCGCGCCGATGCCGACGCCTCCTTCCTCCGGGCCAAGATCAACGGCCACGTGGGCGACGGCAATTTCCATGTCAGCTACCTCGTGATGCCCGGCGTGGAAGAGGAAATCCGCGAGGCCGAGCGCCTTGCCGCCGGCGTGGTGGAGCGGGCGCTCGCGAGCGGCGGCACCGCCAGCGGAGAACACGGCGTGGGCCTCGGCAAGCTCAGGTTCCTGCGCGCCGAGCACGGCCCCGCCTTGAAGCTGATGCGGACCTTGAAGGCCAGCATCGATCCCAACGGCATCATGAACCCCGGCAAGCTCGGCACCCTCGCCTGACACGCCCCGGAAAGAGGTTTCCATGTCCTTGTCCCCGCTCGCCGATTTCGGCGACCCGCTGCTCGCCGCCCTCGCCGGCTTCCAGGCCGCCACCATTTCCGACGCCATGCTCGGCCTCGGCCTGAAGGACACCGCCCTCGACCCCAAGGTGCGGCTTCTGGCGGGCCGGCGCATCCTCGGGCGTGCCCGCACCATCGGGCGCACGCCGCTGGCCGCGAACGCCGGACAGGCGGAAATGGCGCCCGACCACGGCTTCGCCATCCAGGAGGTGATCGACGGGTCAACGCCAGGCACGGTGATCGTCATCGCCACCCAGGGCATCGCCAGCCATGCCAACTGGGGCGGCAACATGGCTCACCGGGCGCGGCTCGCCGGCGCGGTGGGCGTCGTCACCGACGGGGCCATCCGCGATCGCGACGAAATGGAGGATTTCGGCCTGACGGTGTTCGCGCAGGGCAGCGCCGTGCGCGCCGGCCAGCACCGCTTCGCCACCACCGTGAAGAACGGCCCGGTGCATTGCGCGGGCGTCTACATCCGCCCCGGCGACATCATCGTCGGCGACGGTGACGGGGTCATCGTGGTGCCACCGGAGGTGGCGCTGGACGTGGCCGAAAAATCCCGCGCGCTCATCAGGACCGAAGCCGAGATGCACGCCTTCATGAGCGCCGGCCACTCCCTCTACGAGGCGGTGAAGACCTACAAGGTGCGCTGAGGCGCCTCAGGCTTTGGCGCTGAAAGCGCCATCGCGCCTTGCCGCTGGAGCGCGCTGGTTACGTTATCTCTCTCTGTCGTTTCCTGGCTTTCCGTGTCGTTTTATCCAGGATTAGACCGATCCTCGCGGGATAGGCTTTTACTTGGCCCCTCGCGCAGGGGAAGATGCTTGATGGCGGTCCTGCCCCCGCAGGCGCTTCCACAAGTAGTAGACCGCCGTGCGCGATGGCGTGCGGGAGGCGCCGAAGCGGTGTCGGCACGCCTTGAGCAGGTCCAACACGTCGGTGCCGATTCGTTCCGAGAAGAAGGCGATGACTTCGGGGTCCGTCGCGAGGGGCGAGCTTGGTGGGATGTCCCAGGTTCGCGCCGGATTCGTTTTGGTTCGCGCCTGTTCCCGCGGTCGACGCGCCAGAAGATCGGCGTATTCCGATGCCAGGATTGTCATCATGGCTCTGCCGGCCCCGGCGGGGGACGGCGGCGCATGTTCATCACTAGCCATCCGCATCCTCTTCGATTGCAGGCGGCGCGGTCCGCAGGCGCTGCCAATAGCGATGCGCAGCCGCGCGCGACGGCGTCCGACGCCCACCGAAGTGCCCCAAACATTCCGCCAGAATTGTGACAAGGGACGCCTTACCGAATCGCTCACGCAGAAAGGCGGCGACCCCAGGATCATTCTCGATTGGCGAGCGCGAGCGGACCGCGAAACGCGCGGCGCGCGCCCCGAGCGCCGCGCATGTGCGCTGGCATTCGAGCAGCTCGGCGTAATGATCGGCCGGGATGGTCACCACCGGCAGTCCCTCCACCGAGGTGACCGGCGGCGTCTTTGCAACCCCGCCCTTTCGCTGTTTGGCCGCAGGCGCTGCTTTCGGCTTTTTCCCTTGCATCGTCTCCTCCTTCTTGCACATCGGGACAAGATAGCGCTGTGTGCCACCAGAACGCGGGGCGGCTCTGCACAAGCCGCCCCGCGCAGGGCTCAACGCGGCGGCGCAGACGCTGCCGCCGGCCCTCTTGGTGCGGCCGCAGGGCAAACCGTCAATGCCGGGCCTGTCCGCCTGCCGGCTGTTCCTCTTCCGCGAGTGCCGCTTGCATCTTCGCCCCGAAACGCGTGTGCGGCAGCGCTCCGTAGGCACTCACATAGAGCGCGAACGCAGTTCCTGAAGGATGGCTTCAGCATCCAGTAGCCTGTGCCCGATCAGGCCAGTCGCCACGGCGGACGCCTGAGGGGAGCGCGCATAACAGGCCTCGAGCGTCTCCCAGGAATTGCCGCTGAAATGGCAAATCCAGGCGATCTTGCGCGCATCCTCCACCGCCTCTTCCGCCTGTTTCAGGTCCAGGCCAAGCAGCAGGCCGAAGAGCGTGCGGGCAACGGTGGCGGCCTTGTCCGCCACGGGATCGACGGGTGCGACCATCATGCCACCACCGCTTTGTAGAGGTCCCGGAAATCCGTGACCGTTCCGCCGTAGATGTGGCGAATCTTGTAGGTGATCACGTCATTGGTGAAGAGCGAGCCGGCATTCTTGTTGTCTTGGATGAAGATTTCCGGCTCTTCCTTCCCGTGGAGAAAACCGATCTCCACAGACGGAATATCGCCTTTGTCAGCGGGGAGGCACCAATCATTTGTGTCGGCCCAGTACCACACCGGCCGAATCTGCCACTGAAGCGACTGGATGAAGTTCGCCTCGTTGTTGGTGCCAAGGCGGAACAGGTCGAAGGCCGTCTGTTCCAGAGCGTCAGGAACCCAAAGGAAGCGCGGGGGAATGCCCAGCGGCTCGGCGCTGTCCTTCTCCTTCTGCGCCTTCATGGCGATGCGCGCCGCCGCGATCGCTGGCGCCGCGAGGGCCGCGCTGCCAAGGTTGCCGTGATCGGTGTGGAACAGGGCCTTGCCGTCATAAATCGCCGTGTTGAGGCGCAGGAAGTCGAGCACGAACTTCGACAAGGTGCGCTTGGCGGCGCGGGACATGCGGATGGGCACCTGGGTGACGGCGCCCACGTCGTCGTTCTTGATCATTTCCAGCGTCACGGTCTCGGTGCCGCCGCGCTTCGCCACCTTGTAGGCGGCCTTTTCGTCGGTGGGGCTGTCCACCGGTGCGTAGGGGCCGGCTTCGGCCACGATGGGCAGATCGCCATATCCGCCGTAGCGCACGCGGTTCTGCTCGCGGAAGTCCCCCACCGGCACGATGTTGGCAAGGTCGCGCCACACGTCATAGATGCCCGGATTGCGGTAGTCCGCCAGCATGCGCCGCTGCATGGCGTCGCCCAGCACTTCGGGGAAAGCGGTGCTGTTCAGAGCTTCGGTGAACCGGTTCGCACGCGCCGGGCGCCCGGTCACCTCCTTGTCACCGATGATGGTCACGTAGCACTCCCGGATGGAGCGCACCGTGCCGTCTTCGGGATCGAAGAAGGCGTCGAGCATGCGGGCCGACTTGTCCTCCTCCGCCTCTTCCAGTTCACGGATGAGACGATCTTTCGAAACATTGGACA
Organism: Xanthobacter sediminis; assembly: GCF_043195015.1. NCBI lineage: Bacteria > Pseudomonadati > Pseudomonadota > Alphaproteobacteria > Hyphomicrobiales > Xanthobacteraceae > Xanthobacter > Xanthobacter sediminis. Next base: position 200,411 of record NZ_JBAFWH010000006.1, read on the forward strand.
GATGGCACCGTTCGATGCGGCGGCCGATCTGCAAGGGGGGAGAGATGGGACATGTAAACACCTCCAAAAGCTTCTGTGACGCCGATGACCGCGCCACCCGCTCCGGGATCGACGATGACATCGACGGACCTGACCTTGATGAAACGCGTGACGACGCGGGTCTGCCCCTGGCGCCGGCCCTCGGCCTCCGCATCGATGGATAAGCCGAACAGGTCGCTCATGCCGCGCCGGGCGGCTTCCGCCATGCCGCGCGCGACAGGATCGGCGGGATCGATCACCTCGATCACGCCATTGATGCCGGCGGGCCGTCCTGCAGCGGGCGGCGCGTATTTCGGCTCGACGATGCGGCCGATCAGGTTGCGCACGTCCTTGCCGCCACCGCTCAGGTGCTCAGCATCGGACTTCACGAACACCCGCACGCCGTCGAACAACGGCACCGCTGCACGCAACGCGGCGTCGGGATAGACGTTCTTGTTCAGCGAGGTGCCGGCATTGATGATGCGCACCGCAAAGCGGCTTGCAGACGCGTTCTGGGCCTCCGGCTGGCCCGTCTCCGGCTGAAGGACGGTGTCTTCAGCGCCCATTATCACACCCGTTCGGCTGAGAGGAAGTCGCCCCGCGAGCGCGGGGCAAGGCACGTGGTGGCGGAAAGGATCGGAAGGCTCATTTCGGCGTTTTCCCTGGGATTCTGGGGGCCTGAGCCATCGCCGACCTGAGATGTTCACGCTTGCGCATGCGATTGGCCGATGCTTTCAGCCTGTCCGCGCTTTTGTCCAGTCTATCCGCGCGCGCGGCAGATCGAGTTCCGCGATCCTCCTTCAACAACATCTCGCCTGTAACGGTTGATGTTCTGATTTTTCTTGCAATTTTGTTTGCGCTCATTCCCCTTGAACGGAGGTATCTGGCGATAAATTTGTTTCCGACCGGTGGCTTGATAGTGGAGCCACCCACTTCTCGCCCCAATTCAATGGCTGCCTCGACCCCGAGAAGCTCGACAAGCTCGCTATTGGTGCGTGGCCTGTCCCTTGGGACGTAGATTGCGCTTCCGCCGAATTCCAGAAGTAGCTTTGCCGTGAGATCAAAGCCGATGATGCCAGCGATCTCTTCGATTTCCGCGGGCACTTGACCGGACAGCAAGCGGCCGGTCGGCTTGCCGTTCCTGAATTCTGGCCATTCGCTCTTCATGACTTGACGTATAATTCGACCGCAAAGCGCTTGCAGTCGCCAAGCGCTTTGCGGGCAACCGCCAATGTGCTGAACATCTGGAAGACGCCGCTTGCTCCAACAGCGTGAGGCCGGCACACGTTCTTCTCTTCCGCGAGCGGCCTTCGCTCGCCGCAGGGCCGGGAGACCAACGCGACCCGGTTCGATACGATGGGCAAGCACGGCGCCCGAGGGGCTTCCAGCAGCCTGCGGCGGCGAGAGGCGACACGCCCCTCGCACGGGGGCGATCACCAGGGCTACAGAACCGGTTCCGCGTTTCTGTCGATCGGGGCGCCGACACGCGGGGAATCTCCGGCCGAAACGAAATCGCAATAGCGCGCCGCTGGCGGTCATCTTGACGGGAGATATGGGCGAGTACCCGTCATCACCAGCGCGCGCTCCCAGCCACTTCGAAACCGCTTCGACGGCGGCCCTGGTGACGGGGCGGCGGTGGTGATGTGGCGACGGGCTGGTGTGAATCGGCGTGGAATAAGGCCCCTGTTTGAGGGGTTATCGGCGTCCAAACGGGCCCCCTCTGACGGAGGGGTTCACAGTGCCTTCGATGTGATCGGAGGCCAGGTTTAGGATGCTTGTAGTGGAGATGATCGCGAAGATCCGTCGCGCGTATTTCGTTCAGGGCAAGGCGATCAAAGCGATCTGCCGGGAGCTGAAGATCTCTCGGAAGGTGGTTCGCAAGGTTCTGCGCTCGAACGAGACGGTGTTCGAGTATGAGCGCTCGGTGCAGCCGATGCCGAAGCTGGGCGCCTGGAAGGGCGAGCTTGATCGGATGCTGTCGAGGAACGAGACCCGTCAGGCTCGCGAGCGCCTGACGCTGATCCGGATCTTCGAGGAGTTGCGGGGCCTCGGCTACGCGGGCGGCTATGACGCCGTGCGGCGCTACGCCAAGGGCTGGCGATGTGACCAGGCCTCGCGATCAGCGGCGGCCTTCGTACCCCTGAGCTTCGATCCGGGCGAGGCCTACCAGTTCGACTGGAGCCACGAGATCGTCCTGATCAACGGGACGACAGTGACGGTCAAGGTTGCCCACGTTCGGCTCTGCCATTCCCGGATGATGTTCGTGCGGGCCTATCCCCGCGAGAGCCAGGAGATGGTGTTCGACGCCCATGGCCGGGCGTTCGTCTTCTTCAAGGGCGCCTGCACGCGCGGTATCTACGACAACATGAAGACGGCGGTGGAGACGATCTTCGTCGGCCAACCCCATCGCGCTGGCACGACGGGGACCCCGGGGCAAGGAGCGCGCCTATAACCGACGCTTCCTGCAGATGCGCGGACATTACCTCGTTGATCCCGTGGCCTGCACGCCGGCGTCGGGCTGGGAGAAGGGGCAGGTCGAGAACCAGGTTAGCTCAGGTCGCGCGAGCGTTTCTTCACCCCGCGGCTTCGGGTGAAGAGCTATGAGGAACTCAACGCCTGGCTGCTCGACCGCACGATCGCCTACGCCAAGGTGCATCCTCATCCCGAGCTGCGTGATCTGACCTCAGCCCGCCAAGGCCGTTGTGGAACGCCACTCCGCCTACGGCTCCGTACCGTTCGACAACGGCAGCGTCGATCAAAAGCCAAAGGGGGGTCCTTCTTGGACGCCGATCCGAGGTCCCCTTCCAACGCCGATAGACACCCTGATCCTCCGCGCCAGGCGTAGAGCGTTGAGGGGCGCCATACAGTATTTGCCTGTGTTGACGGAGATGTAGCCGCTGTCGACGAACGCTCCGACATCGTGACGCTGGTGCAATTCGCTGCGACGGTCGGTGATGTCGCTGCCGCCCCAGGCGAAGATCCAGCCCCCATGCACGTTTGGCACTTCATCGAGCGCGATGCTCGCGACGCCTGGGATCAGTTTTGCCAGCCCCTGCAAGCTCTCGGTCGCTATCGCAGCCCCTCGCCCTGAATCCAAGTCTGCCATTTGGGGCAGATCCGCTTGATCGGACATGGCCAAGCGGCAGGTCGGATACCAGGAGAGGTAGAATCGCCCATCGCCGAAATTGACGATATCGCCATATGGCCCAACGATGAATGTGCAGGATGGGATGGTCGCTGCGGAGCCGCGGACATGTATTGCTGTCTTGTAGCGATATAGCCAAGGGCGGCTGGCATGGCAGCCGACAGTGGCGTCCAGCCGCATGAGCGACCGCCAGGACGCGTTCACGACCGACCGAAACCCGGATTCGGAACTTCCGTCGGCGAAATCCAGGCGGAACATGCCGTCCTGCCGGGCCACGGACGTGACCTCCGCGCCCGTCACGAGCCGCACCAGCGGCTCCTCGCGCAGCCGCGCCGCCACCATATCGGCCAGAGCATGCGTATCCACTGCGATCTCAGGCGTGGAGAATGCCGCCGCCACGCGATCCCCGTCAAAGATGCCGTCGACAGCCACCCTCTCAGGAGGCAGCCACGCAGATCCCCCGAATATCCGCGGCCAGCGCGCCCCATGCTCCGCAAGGCGCCGAGCAATGCCCTCGAAATGAGCGGCGACCTGCGCCACCGTCACCAGGGAATCCGTCGGCACGCCGTAGACGAAGCGATTGCGCGCCACCACATGCGACAGGTCTCGACCCAGCAAGCGTTCCAGAGTGGGCAGGAATTCGAGAGAGGCTTGGAGCATGGCATCCGCGCTGCGCCGCGAGGGGTCGTTGGCATACACGAAACCCAGGTGCAGCTTGCCTTCGTTCCATCGGCTGGCTTCGCTCATCGGTTCGAGAGCGGCGTCGATCAGCGTGACCGCCTGCCCCAGAGCCGCCAGTTCCAGGGCCAGGCACGCGCCCTGCAAACCTGCCCCGATAATCGCAATCACAGATGCACTCCTTTCGCCGGCTCGCTCAATGTTCGCTGAAATGCGCTCTCCGCTGCGGATTGGAGCGCGTCACTCCCCATGAAGCCGGGTGCAATGTCGCCGAGCGCGGCGTTGGCCATCAGGGCCCCGAAGGCGTCACCGGCATCGAGACGCTGCCGCGCCAATATATGAAGCGCCAGCGGACTGCAGGGATCAGCCGCCACGGCGCACTCCGCCGCCGCCAGAGCCGCCCTCGGATCCTTCCGATTCCGGGCGTAAAGGTGAGCGTAGACTGCGTGTGCGAAGCCGCGTATGCGGCTAGCGCCCGAGACCTTCCGATGATCATCGCAGATTGCCAGAACACCGCACAATTGCGCTTCGATGTGATCCCCCGGCCCCAAGTCCTCGGACAGGAAGCGAAGCGCGGCGAGCGCATCAATGCCCGCCTCCACGAGCTTCAGCTCCGGTGACAGAGGCAGTGCCTCTGAAGCACGACGGCGCAGCCGCTGCCGGTGGTCCTCCAATCCCGCGCGCCGGACCGACAGGTCCACCCTGTTTCGGGCGACAGAGGCCGTGACCCGCCCATCCGCATGGAGGCGCTTGAAATATAGCGTCTGCGGCAGTCGACGCGCGACGCCCTGGGTAAGCAGATGGAACGCCCACTCACACTCCACCAGGAACCCTTGGAATGCATCTACGGGAAAAGTCCCTGCGGCGAGAACTTCGGTGCGGGTGACCCCTCGCCACGCCGGCGCCTCCCCTCCTGCTGCGAGAAAGGAAACCAATCGCTCCGCGACGGACCCCTCCTGGAGAATTTGACTGCGCCGGAGCGGCCGCCCGGCATTCAAGAACTGGATATCCCCGAAGGCCGTCACCACGCGCGGATCCGCCTCCACAATTGGCAGCAACCATTCCACGTAGCGGGGATGCAGGAAATCGTCATGGGGCAGCACGAGAAAGAACGGGGTTGAAACCCGCCCCAGCATCGCCGCGATATTTTCAGCCCACCCCAGGACGCGGTCATTGACCCGGTAGTGAACGCGTCCATCGCCGGCAAATCGCTCGCATATTTGCGCCTCATCCCCGCCCGTTGGTTCGATCGCGAGTTCGATGCGGATATCGCGATATGTCTGCTGCAAGAGATGAAGCAACGTTTGCTGCAAAAAATCTCCGGCCCGGTATACCGGAATACATATGGTCACCTTGGACATTCACAAAGGCCCTCGCAACACTCGCGAACCACGCATGCACCTCGAATGAGCTGGCGTCGCCACCAAGGTCGCAACCAGAGATTCGCGCGCTTCATAGCGGCGCCTCTGCAGAAAAAGAGATATAATATACATTTATACAATTCGGTAAATCTAATAACAGTTGCAGAAAAAGACAAATATACAACCACATTGGGTGTCTTGCGCCCGGCTTTCTGAGGCGGGGCCCCATATTAAGCGCTTCACGCGATGATTGTAATTTGGGGATGGAGGCGTTCGCCTCTTGCCCCCTGCGCACGCTGGCGCTAGCCTCGATAAGTGGTCAAATACCATCGGTGTATCAATCGACTAGCGCGGGAGAGCGGGCTGGCGGCCGCTGAGATCAGGGCAAGAGTGGCGTTAGGGAAAAGCATTTCTAGACTGGAGTAACCAGCCTCATGACCTCATTATCGGAAGCCACGCAAAGTCGTAGGGCGCATATGTTCTGGGCATATGGTGACTTGTCGCGCCTGGAGATCTTGTGCGCACGTTCGTTCATCGCGCAGGGCTGGGACCTGACGATCTGGACCTACGGCGCATTGCAAAATGCCCCGACTGGCGTCGCCGTTCGTGATGCCCGCGACGTGCTTCCGGAATCGCGGGTGTTCCTGAATTCGCGCGGCTCCTATGCTGGCTTTTCCGATTATTTCCGCTACGCCGTCCTCAATCGTTTCGGTGGACTGTACACCGACACGGACGTGATCGCCCTGCGGCCGCCTTCCGCAGTGCCGCCTGGACCCTTCATGGTGACCGAGCGCACGCAGGGGCAGCAAGGGCAGCCTGGGCCTCTGGGTATCAATGGAAACGTGCTATCGAACCCCCAGCCCCATGCTGGCAACGTGATCGACCTCGCGCTCGCCTATACGCACCGGTTCCCGAAATCCGACGTCACCTGGTCCGAAATCGGCCCGGCGCTGCTGACCGCTATCGTTTCCATATATCCAAAGCATGGATTTCAGCTCATGCCGCCGGAATTCGCCAATCCGATAGATTGGTGGCACTGCCCCTCGGCCCTGATGAGCCCGGGCGAGAGCCTCCCCGAAAGTTCCGCATTCCTGCACCTTTACAACGAGATGTGGCGCCGGGCAGGCATCGACAAAAATGATGTCCAGTTTCCGCAGGGCAGCATCCTGCACACCCTCGCCAGAACCTATCTTTGAAATTTCATAAACTCGCAGGCGGCATCGATGAACCTACAGAATCAGGAAAGCAACTGGACGAAATACGATAGAACGCCGGAAATATTTCGCGAGGTTTCTGCGCTCGGGCCTTCGCCAAAGATTCTCAGTTTCGGCTGCTCTACTGGTGAAGAGGTGCGCACGCTTCGCGACAAATATTTTCCATACAGCGCAATCCATGGAATTGACATCGACAGAGAAATTATAGATAGCAATCAACGCAACAATCCAGATCCAGATATAGAGTATTTTTCCGATCCTGAAAAACTGGATTCAGATTACGATCTTATTTTTTGCATGTCAGTTCTGTGCAGATGGCCTGACCGGCAGGATCTTTATTATTTTGAGACTTTCCACAAAACGCTTCTTAGCATAGACAGGCGCCTCAAGCCGGGCGGTCTTTTGGTTATCTATAATGGGCAATTTTTCCTTGAGGAAACAATCCTCCGCGATCACTATGAGGCGGTAGAGATCGATCATCGGGATAGTGGTTTTGTAAAAAAATACCACAGGGATTTTTCTCCCTTTATCGGTGTACATGAAACAACGGTATACCGAAAGCTGTCCAACGTTGAGCGCCGTTATGGTGTAATTTGGGCCAACACTGAAAATATTGGTGACGACATTCAGACGCTTGCCGCGATGCACTTCCTGAGCAAGCGCGGCATTGAAACAGTTGAATGCATAAATCGTGAAATGTTGTCCGAGTATAATGGCGGGCCGTTGTTTGTAATTATGAACGGCTGGTTTATGCATAATATCGCGAAATTTCCTCCGCCGCCAACGATTATACCCATATTCATTAGCTTTCATTGCGCAGATGAACGCCTAATTATTCAAAATAAGGAATATTTTATTCGTCATAGCCCTATAGGGTGCCGTGACGAGTCGACCATGAACATGTTTCGGAAGCATGGGGTGCCGGCCTATTTCACCGGGTGCCTGACACTCGGATTCGATCCGGTCGAAAAGAAAAGCTCTGGGCGGTTCGCGGTAGATATAAACACCTGTTCTTATATTCCTCCGGTTGCAGTTGCCGATGAGGAGATCAAGGACTTCGTCCGCCTGCGTCACGACCTGCCCGAGGGTGCGGATCGAGACGATATCGGGCGACGTCTGGGCCTAGCCAAGGCGTTGCTGGAGCTTTACGGCAGCGCCGACCTCGTGGTTACGACACGCCTGCATTGCGTGTTGCCCTGCCGCGCCATGGGGACCAGAGTGAAATTCGTGCACGCAAACCTCCTCGGCGACGCCCGGTTCTTTGGGTTGCACAGTGTGCTCGCGGGCGCTTCGCAGGTAAGTGCCGCGCGTGAAACGGTGCCACGCGAGCGTATCGATCGGGTGCTCGAGAATTTCGCGAAGATCGAGATCTAGAGTCCGCATCCCGCAAGGCACCGGGCGGCCAGAGGCGGAACATCAACCGCGCAACGGCCGTATCGTTAGGGCGTGGTGGAGAAGCGATAGCGCGGTCCGCAACGCGGGATGGCGACGAGGTGCCCTTGTGCCATGATTTTCTGCGCCGGCGCTCTGGAGGAGGAACTCCAGCGGTGCCGGCGCAGAGAGTTCGTGCATGTGCGCGGCGCGATCCCGATGGGGCTGCTGGTCAGCCTGGCGCAATCAACGTCTGCTTTGGTCTTGCCACCACGAAGCATCATCTTGCCTGGCGGATGGCCGATGCGGACGAGCCCCGCGACCTCCTGGAGAATGGGATTGCCCTCTTGCGCGCGTTCTGAGCGCAAGCGCCTGCCGGTTTCTGCGTGTGTGCGCAGTTCTACGGGCGGCGGCAAAGCCGCATCCACCGGTGCTGACGCACCCGGCTTGTGCTCCGGGGCGCGTATGTCGGAGGACTGTCGCAGACAGGCCTGCAGTGGCTCCACACGCGCATCCTTGATGCGTAGGACTGCCGGTGGCAAAGCCACCTTGCACCGCTCCGGCCGAGCGTCTCGCCTACCGCCAAATTTCGTCTGGGAGAACACGCTGTGAGCGAAACGGGGAAGAAGCCGCGCGTCCTTGTGGTGACGAGCTACTACAAGGAGGAGCGGGCCCTCATCGAGCGGACGATCCGCTCGGTGGCCCAGCAGACCGCGGCCGCCACCGGCGCAGCTGTCGATCACATGCTGGTCGCCGACGGCTTTCCCCAGGACTGGATCGACGGCCAGGCGGTACGCCACATCCGGCTGGATCTTGCCCATGCCGACTATGGCAATACCCCGCGCGGCGTGGGTACGCTTCTTGGCATCGTCGAGGACTATGACGGCATCTGCTATTGCGACGCCGACAATTGGTTCGAGCCGGGCCACATCGAGGCATGTCTCGCACTGGCGGCAAGGTACGGCGACAGCGTCGACTATGTGGTCGCCCAGCGCACCATGCGCCGGCCCGACGGCAGCGTGCTTCCGGTGGCCGACGAGCCCATCGAGCACCACGTCGACACCAACTGTTTCTTCTTCCTGCCTTCCTCCTTTCCCTGGCTTCACCGCTTCGCTTCCATGCCACACCCGATGGCTTCCATCGGAGACCGGATCTTCTATGCCTCGCTGAAGGCGGCCAAGCTCAGGATGGCTGTCATCCAACAGCCGACGGTGGCCTACCAATGCATGTGGGAATCGATCTACCGCGGCATTGGTGAAAAGCCGCCGGAGGGCGCCAAGCCCAACGTGGATTCCTCGCAGGTCGACCGGTGGCTAGACACTCTCACCGATCGCGAGCGCACCATCGTCTCGCGCCTCACCGGCTTTTCCTTCCCGCGCGCCCCAGGCATGGCGGAACCCTCGTCCGCCCGGCCGCAGATACCGCGCGTGCTGGTCGTCAGCGCCTATTACAAGGAAGACCGGGCCATGCTGGAGGCCTGCATGGCCTCTGTCGCGGCGCAGACCGCAGCGGCGAAAGGGCTTGCCACCATCGGCCACATGATGGTGGCCGATGGATTCCCGCAGGATTGGATCGACGAAACCGGACTGCGCCACATCAAGCTGGACCGGGCGCACGGCGACTACGGAAATACCCCCCGCGGGGTCGGCGCCCTCCTTGCTCTGGCGGAAGACTGGGACGCGCTCTGCTTTCTTGATGCGGACAACCAGTATCGGCCGCATCACGTGGAAGCTTGCCTTGCGCGGGCGCAGGAGATCGGTCCCAATTGCGACTGGCTCATCGGGCTGCGCTTCTATCGCCGGCCGGACTGGTCGCTCATGCCCATCCGCGGCGACGAACGCGACATCGACACCAACTGCTTTTTCTTCCTGCGCGGCTCATTCCACCTGCTGCATCATTTCGCGACGCAACCACGGGAAATCGCGCTCGCCGGTGACCAGGTCTTCCATCAAGTGCTGCAGAATTCCGGGCTGGTCGGCGGGCGCATGAACGAGCAGACGGTCGATTATCTCTGCCTTTGGGCTCCCACATATGAAATGCTGGGAGAAACTCCCCCGCCCGGGGCGCGCGCCTTTGCCGACCAGGAGGCCATGCATGCCTGGCTCATGGCGCAGCCGCCGGCGCGCCGCCGGAACATCCTTCGCCTTATCGGCCTTGGCGGCCAAGGGGCGAACACGATTCCCGGAGAGCAGCGACATTGGGCCAAGGAGGCGGCGGCGGCCCGGACACGCGCGCCAGCCGTTTCTCCTGCCAAAGGCGACAAGCCCGCTGTCCCCCCCTCCTCCCCCCGGGCGACGGCCTCGACAGGAGCACAGAGCATGGCCGCTTCTCCCTCAAACACGGCCAAGCTTGATATTTCGTCCTTTAGGATCGGAGCCCCGACTGGAGATGGCATGCCCGCGGCAGCCCTCGCCGCCCTTGAGATGGGCCGGCCCCGCGTGCGAACTTTCGGCCTCTTCGACACGCTGATCGCGCGGCGCTGCATCGAGCCATCCGCGATTTTCGAGCTGGTCGCGCGACGCATCGGCATGTCCGATTTCCCGGATGCCCGGAAGAAGGCAGAAGCCGCGGTTGCCGGCAGCCCCTATGACATCGCCATCATCTACGATGAACTCGCACGGGCTCTCCAGCTCGACGCCGCCCGCGCGCTGGAGATCAGGGCAATCGAAATCGAGACCGAGCTTGAGCAGGTCTTGCCAATCGCGGAAAATCTCGCGGAAGTCCGGCATGGCGACGTCCTGATCTGCGACACCCATCTGAGCGCACCGGTTATCCAGCGGCTGCTCGACAAGGCTGGCGTATGCCAGAAGGTCGGTCTCGTTGCGACCAACGCAGGGAAGAGCTCCGGCGACATCTGGCGGCATGCGGTAAGCACCTTTGAGATCGAGACGCATTTGGGGGCTGATGCGCATGCGAATGCTGCGGTGCCGGCCTCCCTGCACATTCGCAGCCGACACACCACCCTTGCCGAGCCGAGCACTGTCGAAGACGTGCTGAAATCCCTTGGCCTACGGTCGCTCGCAGAGCTGTGCCGTGAAACCCGGCTGGTGACATGGTCGCCGGATCAGCAGGCCCGCAAGCTCCAGCTCGTGCAGGCAAGCTTGAATTTCCCCATATTGCTGCTCGCCAGCGTGTCGCTGCTGCGGCTCGGCGACCAGCTCGGAAAGCGATCCGTGCTGTTCTCCAGCCCCGATTGCGACATGTGGCGCCTGCTGTTCGACGAGATGGCGCGACGCAAAGGCGCTGAGCGCACGTCGACCTGCTTCTACACCAGCCGTAGCGCCAGAACGCAGCCCTCTCGCGGCGAATTCAGCTACGCACGCCAACTCCTCGACGGGGACGCTATCGTCGTAGATCTCTGCGGTTCCGGCTCTTCCTGGGCTCAGCTCACGCAGAAGCTGGGCGGGGTGGAACTGCCTGTCTTCCTTATTCACCAGCATGCGCCGATCGCCGTCAGCGCGCTCAACTCCTCGTCATCGGGAAGCTGCACGGTTCATAGCCTCGTTCCGCCGGGCGCTGCCGAGGTGGACTGCTCAACCATCGAAATGTGCAACTACACCGATCACGGCAAAGTCGCGGAAATGCGCTTGATCGGGGATTTTGCTGTTCCGGTTTTTGCGTCCGATCCGCGCAATGCGGCTACGCTGGGGCTCATTCGCGCACAGCAGGCATGCTTCAAGACGGCCCTGACGCTTCTCGACCACTACGATTGGCGTGACACCCTCAGTCTCGACGATGATTCCATCAGGACGGTCTGCACGGCACTTTATGAAGTCTTGTCGCGCCAGAACGCGCTGAAGAACGCCTTTGGTGCGAGTCTCGGATAAAGGTCGCCCAGCCCTGAAACAACGAACGCTCCATGTCGAAAGCGGCAAGGAGCGCGGCGGCGGTGAAACCGCCGCCGAACGGACCAGAAACTGTCGAGGGGGATGGTGAGCCCGTCGGGATTCGAACCCGAGACCCCATGATTAAAAGTCACGTGCTCTACCGGCTGAGCTACGGGCTCACTCCTGGCAGTGGTTAGGCCGGCGGCGCGTCAGGGTCAAGGCCGGGCCTGTGAACATCGTGTCCGGCGTTGACCATAGCCAAGCGCTTGCGCACCATGGCGGCCAAACCCCTCCGGCCAGGGATCGGCATGCCGCTCAACAACTCCATCGCCGCGCGCGTTGAAGACATCGTTCAATGGCGCCGGCATCTCCATAGCCATCCAGAGCTCGAATACGACCTGCCGCAGACCAGCCGCTTCGTGGCGGAGAAGCTGCGGGCGTTCGGCTGTGACGAGGTGGTGACGGGCATCGGCGGCAGCGGGGTCGTCGCCGTCATCCGCGGCCGCGGCGAGGGCGGACGGATGATCGGCCTGCGCGCCGACATGGACGCCTTGCCGGTGACGGAGGAGACGGGAGCCGAGCACGCCTCCCTCACACCCGGCCGCATGCATGCCTGCGGCCATGACGGGCACACCGCCATGCTGCTTGGCGCGGCCCGCCAGCTCGCCGAGGCGCGGGCCTTCGCGGGCACTGCGGTGCTCATCTTCCAGCCGGCGGAAGAGGCCGGTGCGGGGGCTAAGGCGATGATCGACGACGGGCTGTTCCGCCGCTTTCCGGTGGACGAGGTCTACAGCCTTCACAACCTGCCGGGCCTGCCGGTGGGCAGCATGGCAGTGCGCGAGGGCCCCATCATGGCCTCGGCCGACCGGATCGAGATCGACATCCTCGGCTCCGGCGCCCATGCGGGCCGCCCCAACGAGGGGGTGGACGTGGTGCTCACCGGCGCCGCCGTCGTGACGGCGCTGCAGCAAGTGGCCGCGCGCAACGTGGACCCGTTGAAATCGGCCGTGGTTTCCATCAGCGTGTTCCAGGCGGGCGAGGTGGACAATGTGCTGCCGCCCCTGGCGCGGCTCATCGGCACGGCGCGCACTCTCGCACCCGATGTGCGCGCTCAGGTGAAGGCGCGTGTGCGCGCCATAGCCGAGGGCGTGGCCTCCGCTTACGGCGCGCAGGCCCGCGTGCGCTTCCTCGAAGGCTATCCCGTCACCCAGAATCACGCGGCTCAGGTCGCCTTCGCCGCCGATGTGGCCCGCGAGGTCTGCGGCGATCATGCCGTGAACGCGGGCGCGGAGCCGCTGATGGCCGCGGAGGACTTCGCCTTCATGCTGGAACAGAAGCCCGGCGCCTACCTGTTCCTCGGCAACGGGCCGTCCGCAGGCCTGCACCATCCCGCCTATGACTTCGCTGACGGAGCCATAGCCTTCGGGTCTTCGTTCTGGGTGCGCCTGGTGGAGCGCGCCCTGCCCTGAGGTGCCGCCCAGTGGATAAAACCAGCCCTTAAAGCGGCGTTAAGAGAAGAACGCCCAGCATTGTACCTGCCATTTGCAGAAAATCGTCCGCGCTTGCCGAACACAGTAGGCGTGGACGCGTTGCTGGCTTATGGTTAAAGCACATTGCAACCTAAGCGTCAGTGAGAATACCATGTCTACCTTATCACCGGCGGAGGTCATCCGCACTGCCGCAATCACGACGCTACTGTGCGGCGTGAGCATGGCTTGGCTCCTGCATTGAAGCTGCAGCGCGACGCGCAAGCGGTGCGCCGCGACGACCGGTGAAATGGGGTTTGCCCAACCGGCCCTGTCCTGTGCGTGTTGCCTTAGCCACCACGCGCGTTTCTCGATAGGGCCTCAGCGCAGCCTTCGAAGTGGCGCGCGCCGACAGTCCCTCTCCAACCTGCCATCTCCCCTTTCCACCTCCCCGCATGTGGCAACCGATTTGCATCGGGGCCGCGCGCGCGGAGAGGCGCCAAACCAGATGTTCGCCCCCACGGGGTAGAACAGCAAAGGCGAAGGATCTGACTATGGCAGATTACAAGGTGACGGTGGATCAGCTTCCCACCGGAAAGTGGGCCTGCTTCCTCCATGTGGACGGTCATGACGAGCCTATCAACCTCGGGCGCGAATTCAAGAACGATGAGCAGGCGGAAAACTGGCTCAACGTCTCGGAATCCGTTACAGCTATTGAGATGATGCTGCGCAAGGTGAAGAAATAAGCTTTCAAGCCTGACCTTTCCGGCGGATGGGCGCATGCCCGTCCGCCCTTCCCCCTGCCAAGGTCCGGAAGACTCTTCCCCCGCCCAGCCGGAAACGCCCAAACATCCTGTTGAATGTCGGACACCCGACCGTCCACCGGGGGAAAGGGGCCATCGTCCTCCTCGGGAGCGAACGCCCTCAGTCAACCACCTCCGCCTGAATGGAGAGGATGTCGTAGGCGGGGGCTTCCGGCGGATTGTCATAGCCGCTCACCATGTCCTGAGCGGTCCCATCAGCCCCCACCCGCTGGCGCGTCATACGCCCAATGTCGCCGCCATGGACGTGGATGACCACGGCCCCTGCCTCCAGGCTGGCATTGGCCATGCTCACGGTGGCGGTGCCCTGTGCGGTCTCCACGGCCCCACTGGATAAGCGGCGCTCGATCGGGGCGGCTCCCTCGGCCCGCTCGCGCCGCAGCACCTCCCCCTCCAGCACTCCACTTATTTCCCAAACGCCATCGCGGAAGCTCGGCCATTCCTGACCCGGGCCGAAAACCGAAGCTGCGATGCAGAAGCGCTCCATGCCGTCCCGGTAGAGCTCGTAGAGGCGCGGCTCATCCCCGGCGGTGCGGAAGGCCTCGGGCAGCCAGCCCTCCTCGGACACCAGACGCCGCATCAGGTCCCGCCCGATGAAGAGGATCTCGCGTGGTCCGTCCGCCAGTTCCACCATGGACTGGATGTCCCATATGAAACGCCGCAGCGCCTCCGGCACCCGAGTGGCCATGCGCGTCTCCCCGCCCTCAGTGGTGGTCATGGTCGTGCTCCTCCATTGGCGCGGGCTTGTGGAGCACCTTGGCCGCGAGGAAATCACCCGTAGCGAGGATGCCGTCGTCGTCCAGGGCGTGGCCGAGGCCGGGCCGGCGCAGGCTCCGCACCGGCACGCCCGCCGCCTTCAGGCGCTCCTTCGTTGCGGTCATGGCGGCAAAGGGAACGAGGGGGTCGTCTTCGCCATGGATCATCAGAACCTCGGGGCGCGCCGACACCTCCACCGGGGTACCGGCGGGCAGCGCCCCACCGAAGCACGCCACTGCGGCCACAGGATTTGGCCGTTGAAGCGCGGCGCACAGCGCCACCATCGCCCCCTGCGAAAAGCCCACGAGGGCGAGATGGGAATCCGGCAGGCGGCGCGCTGCCAGCGCCGCATCGAGGAAGCTGTTGAGCGCAGTTGCGGAAGCATCCAGGGCGGCTCCCACCTCCGAAGCGAGGGGCTCCGGGGCGGAGAACCATTGCCGTCCCTCACCGTCGGGTCCTGGAAGAGGGGCCTCGGCGGCGAGAAAATCCGCCTTGGGCATGGCCGGCGCCCAATTGAGGGCATGGTCCAGGATGACGCCGCCCGTGTCCCCCTCCCCGTGCAGCAGCACGACCAGGTACACCGGCTTCCCACAGGACAGCGCGGCGATCTTGGGCCCCTCCGCGATCATGCTCATCACCCTCCTCCACGCTTAGGAATTCGGGCAGGGGACGATCTTGTAAACGGCATCGGCGAAGGGCTTGATGCCGGTGTTGATGCGCAGGGGGGAGGTCCATGTCTGATAGGTGACAATCCCCCGCGTGATGGAGATGACCTTGTAGTTCTCCGCCCCCTTCGTCTTGTAGCACTTGCCCGGCTGGATATCCTCTTCCTTCAAGGGCATGACGTGTCTCCTTCCGCGCTGCAGTCCGCCCATCCCCAAGCAATGGCCGTGCCTGCGGCGCCGACACGAGACACGGTCGGCCGCCCGCGCCTCGCTCAGGCCGGGGGAGCCTCGACGCCCAGGATTTTCTCCAGCACCCCGGCGGGGTCCTCATCGCGCATCAGGGCGGTGCCGACGATCATGGCCTTTGCGCCGAGCGCGCCCAGGCGCGCGCGCTCCTCCGCGCTTGCAAGGCCCCCCTCCGCCACCGCGAACGCCTTCTGCGGAGGCACCAGCGGCAGCAGCGCCTCGAAGGCGCCGGGCACAAGCTCGAAGGTGTGAATGTCGCGGCTGGTAACGCAGATGAAGTCCGCGCCGGCCGCCAGGGCCAGCTCCAATTCCTCCCGCGTGTGGACCTGCACGAGCACGTCGAGCGCGATGGCTGTCGCGCGCTCGCGGAATGCCGCGAGTTTGTCCCCGAGCAGGGCCGCGGAGAGCACCACGGCATCCGCTCCTGCAAGGCGCGCCTCGAGGATCTGGTAGACGTCGAATATGATGTCCTGCGCCATCACAGGCAGGCCCACGGCGCCACGAACCGTCGCGAGGTCGGAGGCCGACCCCCGGAACGACTGGCGCTCCACCGCGACCGAAAGGGCGCCCGCGCCGACCGCCTCGAAATCCTCGGCCAGCGCCTTGTAGGGCACCATGAGGCGCAGCTCGGGCTCGAACGGCGAGCCGCCCTTCAGCTCAGCGATGACCACTGGCGCGCCAGCGTCCTTGAAACGCGCGGTGAGCGCCCCCTGGAACCCCAGGGTGAGCGGCATTTCGCCGATCTTGCCCTGCATCTGGCCGAGCGAGCGGCGGGCCTTGGCCTTGGTGAGTTGGTCCTTGCGCTGGATGAGGAAGGGCTTGATGCGGCTGTTTTCCGGCAATGGCATGGATAAAATGTCCGAAAGGGGTGGGCTGGCGGAAGCTTTTGAAAAATGCTGCGCCGCGGGGAAGCGTCACAGATTTTGCCTCGCTTGGCCAGCCGCGCATGCCTGCCCTTCCGCACCGGCGGGCTTTTCAGCGCCGGCAATCGGCGCCAATATGAACGCCTATTTTAGCCTCACGTGAGATTTTTCAAATGTTTACACGGGTTTGCAAGGCTGAGACCGTGCCTGAGGGCGGCATGCGCCTCGTCATCGCCGACAGCCAGCTCATCGTGCTCGCCTGGCCGGACGATGGCGAGCTGAAGGCGTTCCAGGGCGTCTGCCCCCATACCAACATGCCGCTTTCCGACGCGGCCTTCGACGGCCGGGTGCTCACCTGCCCGGTTCACAACTGGACCTGGGACCTTGCCTCCGGCGCCCCCGTAGAGCCGCAGGAGAGCGCGCTTGCGGAGTATCCCGTGAAGGTGGAGGAAGGCATCGTCTACATCGACACCGAAGGGGTCTCGCCCCTGTTCGCGGCCCCTTGAGGCGCCCCCCGCAGCTTGGGAGAAGCTCCGTGACCGAAGACATCGCAGTCATTGTCGGGGCCGGCAAGGGCCTCAGCGCCGCGCTCGCCCGGCGCCTGCGGCACGAGGGATTCCGCATCGCCCTTGTCGCCCGCAATGTGGAGAAGCTCGCGCCGCTCGCGGCCGAAACCGGTGCGCTCGCTCTGGCGGGTGACGTGCAGAACCCGCAGGATGTCGAAGCCGTGTTCGCCGCCGTGGACCGCAGCCTCGGCACGCCCGGCCTCGTGGTGTTCAACGCCGCCGCGCGCTATCGCGGCGCGGTGGAGGAGCTGGACCCCGGCGAGGTGCTCGATGCCTATGCCGTCGGCGCGTTCGGCGGCTTTCTCACCGCCCAGGCCGCCGCGCGGCGCATGCTGGCCCATGGCGCCGGCTCCATCTTTTTCACCGGCGCGACCGCGAGCATCAAGGGGATGCCCCATTCCATCCCCTTCGCCATGCAGAAATTCGCCCTGCGTGGTCTCGCGCAGAGCCTCGCCCGCGAGCTGGGCCCGCGCAACATCCATGTGGCGCACTTCATCATCGACGGCGGCATCTCCTCCTCCTGGGCGACACCGGGCGAGCCCGGCCCCACCGACAAATGGCTGGCGCCGGAGGCCATCGCCGAAACCTATCTCGCCATCCACCGCCAGCACCGTTCCGCCTGGAGCTTCGAGGTGGATCTGCGCCCCTGGGTCGAGAAGTTCTGAGGCCACACGGGGCGCTGTCCCACCTGTGGTGAGACCCCCAAATAAGAACGGCCCCGCGCTCACGCGGGGCCGTTCTTATTTCAGCGGAACGCCGTCCGATCCGGCAAAGAGAGGGGCGCGGCCGAAGCCGCGCCGGCCACCTCACTGCGCGGCTTGGGCCGTGATCTCCAGAGGATCGAGCAGCACATCCGTGGTCGCGGGTTCCAGGCCGAGCGCCTGCCGGATGCGCTGCAGCATGGCGAGAGTGCGCGGCTCCATCTCGTTGATCGGGCCGGGCACGAACTGCACCACCTCGGCCGCCTTGCGGCGCTCCTCCGGCGTGCGCAGCATCTCGGCGAGGCCTTCGATGGCCGCGTCGCGGGCATACTCCACGATCAGGCTCTGCTCGTGAATGATCTCCGCCTTGCGCTCCACCGGCAGCGACACGAAGGGCTCGTCCTTCGTGAGCACCTTGGCCGAGCGCTCCAGGCGATCACGCCGCACGTTGCCGCGCGCTTCCGCCAGCAGGATGAGCATGCGGATCACCGCTTCGACGAAACCGCCCGAATTGACGTGCAGCAGCGCCGAGCGCACCTCCGGCAGGCCCACCAGCTCTTCCTTGGTCTTGCGGGTCCGCTCGAAATTATAGTTCCGGCCGAACCACCGCATGAAGGGCGTGGTGTAGATCGAGTAGAAGGTCACTTCGTACCAGGCGTCGCGGATATCGCGGACGATGTCGATCGTCTGCTCGAACGCGTCGGCCATCAGCCTCTCGGCCAGCACGAAGGGATTGTCCTTCGCCACGGGCTTGCGGCTTTCGCGCACCACCTTGGCCATGCCGTCGAGGGGCAGCACCGCGGGATTGCGCGAGGAAAGGGCGGCGCGCTGCACGCGGAGCGGGTGCAGCATGCGGCCGACCTCGGCGCTGGCGCGCGTCACCGAGGCCTGGACGGCCGGACGCATGAACACGTCGTAGAGCTCGCCCTGCAGCTCGGAGATGTGCTGCACGGCGGCGAAGGGCACCTCGTCCTCGCGGCCGTCGCCATAACCGGGCAGCTCGCTCATCTTCCGCTCGGCGAAGGAGACGGTGAACTGCGCGTCCTGGCCCTCGCCACGGATGTCGTCAATGGTCATCTCGTAGAGGCCGGGCGCCAGCGCCTCGATGGTCTTCAGCACCGAGGACACCTGAGTGTGCTCGCGCTTGGCGATGGAGGCCGACACGAAGATGCCGAGGTGGCCCACCTTGTCATGCACCATATAGACGATGCGCTGACCGCGGATGCGGATCTCGGTCTCGTCGGCGTAAGTGTCGATGATCCAGTTGATCGCCTGCTTCACCGGCGTGATGTTGTCGCCGTGGCTGGCAAAAACGATGATGGGCGAGCGGATCTGCTTCACGTCCAGCACGCGACCGTGCTCCAGGCGCGCCTCGTTGCGGGCAAGCTTGTTGCCCACGAACAGCTCGCGCACGATCCAGGTGATCTCCGGCTCGTTCAGCAGGAAGAAGCCGCTCCACCAGCGCTCGAACTCCAGGAAGCGCTCGCTCTCGGTGTCCACCTTCTCGAACAGGTCGTAATACTTGCGGAACCAAGTGCGGCCCGGGTTCAGCATCTCGAAGTTCAACACCAGCCAGGCGCCGTCGAAGACGCCGTCGCCAAAGTCGGCGAACAACATGGGATTGATCTGGCCGCCGAGCAGGCCGGCGTTGTAGCGCATGGGGTTCTGGCCCACGTCGCCCGACCAGGTTTCCACCGGCGCGCCATTCAGCACCAGCGGGCCGGTGATGTCCGGGTTGGCCGCGCCCAGGATGAGGGTCGCCCAGCCGCCCTGGCAATTGCCGATCACCACCGGCTTGGGCGCCTCGGGGTGCTGCTCCTGCACATAGCGCACGAAGGTGGCTTCGGCGCGCGAGACGTCCGCCAGGGTCTGCCCCGGCTCGGGATTGCGGCTGAAGCTGACGAAATAGACGGGATGGCCGGCCTTCAGCGCCACGCCCACCTGGCTGTCGGACTTGAAGCCGCCGATGCCGGCGCCGTGGCCCGCCCGCGGATCGATGATCACGTAGGGGCGCTTCCACGGGTAGACTTCAACGCCCGCCGGCGGCTTGATCCGCAGCAGCGCGTAGTTGCACGGACGCGGCAGGGAGCGCCCGTCCATCGCGACGTCATAGTCGTAGATGAGCACAGGCGGGCAGCCGGCGGCCTCATGCTCGAAGAAGTTGTCGCCGCGCTGGCGCAGGGTGTCGAAGGTCAGCACCGCGCGCTGGGCGCGGTCGATGAAGTAGGCCTGCGCGTCCTTCAGGCGATCGGAGGGCGAACGCTCGGTGTTGGTGATGGTGCCGACCAGCGCCGTCAGCTCGTTGAAGGTCTCCCGCAGGCGCTCGCCGTGGGTGGCGGAGATGTTCATGAAGTGGCGGCCCGCCGCCTTGGAGGTGAGCTGGCTCATGGTGGACAGCTCCGAGAGCTGCGCCGTGAGCGCCAGCGCGCGCTGGCGCGCGGTCCAGGCGTTGCCGTCCGTCACTTTGGCGAAGAACGGGTTCGTGAACTTCGAGGGCGAGAGCTGAGCGTTCAAGCGGTCCTCCCCGCCGCAAGGCGGCGTGTTCCGGTTCGGCCGTTCTCCAGCCGGGGCTGCCGGAGAATACTGCACTGCAAAATACTAGACGGCGCCTATTGCATAAAGATGGCAATCGCCGTTTGCGCGCTACCTTTCCGCGCAATGGTTGACAGCGGCGCGCCGGCCGACGCCATCATGCGGCGGAGAATGGAAGAATGAGGAGACGTCCCATGGACGATACGCTTTCCGGCCGACACATCAAGGCGGCGCGCGCCATCCTGGGCTGGGCCCGCAAGGATCTTGCCGGCCGAGCAGGCGTGACCGCGGCGACGGTGAAGGTGGTGGAAACCGACAAAGCCCAGCTTGCCGTCCTCGCGCCCACCCGCACGCAGCTCGCCGAAGCCCTGGAGAAGGAAGGCATTGTCTTCACCACCGGCGGCGCGCCCGGCGTGCAGCTTGTGCCGCTGGAGCAAGGCCTGCGCACGGATGAGCTCAACGCCTCCAACGACGATTGAGCCAGGTACCGCGCGCGAGCCGGGACGGCGTGCCGAAACCGGGTGCCCTTCGGTCACGCCTGTGCTTTTCTGACTGACCATTACAGCGGACGGACCCATGATTCTCCACAACATCGCGGCACGCCACTACATCGTGGTCGCCATCATCCTCATCGTGGCGGTGCTGGCCTATCTCGGCAGCTGGTCCTGAACCTTCAGGCGCCCACCCGGATCAGCGCGAATCCGTCGTAACCCTTGGCGCCCACCGTCTGGACGGCGGTGGCCGTCAGGCCCCGTTCCCCGGCCAGCGCATCCAGGAAGCGGCGGACGCCCTGGACCGAGGCGTCGGCGCTGTTCGCCTCCACCACCGCGCCGTTGCGCACCACATTATCGCACACGATGATGCTGCCCGGCCGCGTGAGGCGCAGCGACCACCGCAGGTATTCAGTGTTGCTCGGCTTGTCGGCATCGATAAAGACGAGATCGAACGGCCCGGCCCCCTCAGCCTCGAGCTTCGGCAGCGTCTCAAGCGCCGGGCCCACGCGCAGGTCGATGAGGTGGGAGAGCCCGGCGCGCTCGAAATTCGCTGCCGCGACCTCGGCGTGGCGCGGCACAGCCTCCAGGGTCACGAGCCGCCCGTCCGCCGGCAGGGCGCGCGCCAGGAAGAGGCTGCTGTAGCCCCCCAGCGTGCCGATCTCCAGGATGCGGCGGGCGCCCACCATGAGCGCGAACAGATGAAGCATCTGGCCCTGGGCAGCCGAAACAGCGATGGCCGGCAGGCCGGCGGCGGCGCTCGTCTCCAGCGCTTCCGCCAGCACCGGATCATGCGGCAGCAGGCGGCTCGTGAGATAGTCGTCGACAGCGGTCCACTCTGCCTGTTCCTGCGCGCTCATGTTGCAGCCCCTTTTTCCCGCTCTGCGGTCAGGTTTCGTCACTTTCCCGCGCGGCGCGGATTGAAAGCACCGCATAGGCCACGACAAGCCCCAGCTCCACCAGCGTGAACAGGAGCAGAGGCGTCATGCCCGAGGGCGCCCAGGCGGCGAGCACGGCCTGCGTCAGGGTCGCGATCAACCACAGCACGATGGCCCAGCCGGCCCGCAGCCATAGCCCCACCCCGGCGATGGGGTCGATGATGGCGGCCCAGATCACCGCCCCCTGAGCGGCCACCGGCAACTGCTCGAACCAGGAGGGCACGCCCTCCCCGATTCCAAGAATCACCACCCAGTGCGTGACCCCCTCGATCAGCAGGAAGACCGCGACCCCGCGCAGGAACAGGAACAGCCGGCGCCGCCAGGGCGAGAGCCTCTCCCAATGGGCGCGGGCGCTAGCATCAATGGGGTCGTAGTGGCTCATGCGCCGGGCGCCAGGAGCTGGAGTTCGTCGGGGATGGGATCGAAATGCGCCGCGATCGCGCGCGGGTCGACTTCCGCTAGGGAAGCTGGCTGCCAGCGGGGCGCGTTGTCGCGATCCACCAGGACGGCTCGCACGCCTTCATAAAAGTCGTGCCCGGCGGCGACGCGCGTCACCACCCGGAACTCCGCCTTCAGGCATTCGCCGAGGTCGAGCGCAGGGCCGCGCCGCATCTGCTCCATGGCGATGGAGAGGCTGGTGGGCGACTTGGTGCGCAGGTCCTTCGCCAGAGTCTCCGCGAATGCGGCGAAGGGCCCGCCGGCCGCCGCGGCTGCTTCCAGGGCGGAGAGAATTGCATCGAGGCTGCCGCGCGAGAAAAGGTCGGCGATGATCTCCGCCCGGTCGGCGAAGGCGCTCGGCGCCGGCTCGGCCTTGTAGGTCTCGATAGTGGCCTCGACATCCCCTCCAGCGCACAGGTCCTCCTCCAGCGCGCGGAAGGCGCCGGAAGGCACGAATGCGGTGGCAAGGCCACAGGCGACGGCCTCCGGCGCGCGGATGCGCGTGCCCGTCAGCGCCAGGAACACGCCGAATGCGCCGGGAAGGCGCGGCAGCACATGGGTGCCGCCCACATCCGGGAACAGGCCGATGTTCACCTCGGGCATGGCGAAGAGATAGCGCTCGCCCACCACCTGGTGCGGGCCGTGGGCTGACAGGCCGAAGCCGCCGCCCATGCAGATGCCGTCCACCAGCGCGACATAGGGCTTAGGAAAGGTGCCAATATAATGGTTCAGCACATATTCCTCGCGCCAGAAGTCGAGCGCCTCTGCGGTGCGGCCAGCGCGGCCGAGATCGTAGAGCGTGCGCACGTCGCCGCCAGCGCAGAACGCCTTCTCGCCCGTGCCCTTGATGATGACGCGGGTGATTGCGGGGTCCTTCGCCCATTCGCGCAGGCGCGGCAGGATCTCGCGCACCATGGGCAGGTTGAGCGCGTTGAGCGCCTTCGGCCGGTTGAGCGTGATGACGCCCGCCTCGCCCTTCCGCTCCAGGATGACTTCGGGTTCCGGCCGGGTTTCCATGCGCGCCTCTTCTCGAAACCGCCCACATGCGGGTGAGCGAGGGTTAGACGCGGCAGGGGCCAGCGTCAACGCCGCTCCGGCGAAGCTCTCGGCCTGAGCGGAGGGCACTCCGCGCGCGATCGTGAGACATCGGGACGCGCCGCGCGGCTCGCCGGTCGGAGGGCCCGGCGCTATAAGGTTCGCCATCCGTACCCCGGCTGCGACGGCGCTTCCGCGCCGTCAAGGACGCAGCCACAGCAACACAGAGCTGAGCCATGGCCTTCACCTCGCCCCGCATCCATCCGGTTCCGGAAACCGCGTCCACCCCGCGGCTCGACCTGGTGCAGCGCCCCCGCCGCAACCGCAAGAGCGACTGGGCGCGCCGGCTGGTGCGGGAGGCGAGCCTCTCCGTCGACGATTTGATTTGGCCGATCTTCGTGATGGAGGGCAAAGCCACCCGCGCGCCCATCGCCTCCATGCCCGGCGTGGAACGCCTCACCGTGGACGAGGCGGTGCGCGCCGCCGAACGCGCGGCCAAGCTGAAGATTCCCGCGCTCGCCCTTTTTCCCTATGTCGATCCGAACCTGCGCGACCCGTTGGGCAGCGAGGCGCTGAACGAGAACAATCTTGTGTGCCAGACCCTGCGCGCCATCAAGGCCGAGGTGCCCGAGATCGGCCTCATCACCGACGTCGCCCTCGACCCGTTCACCAGCCACGGCCACGACGGCCTCCTGGAAGAGGGACGCATCCTCAACGACGAGACGGTGGACATCCTGGTGCGCCAGGCGCTGGTGCAGGCCGAGGCCGGCGCCGACGTGATCGCCCCCTCCGACATGATGGACGGCCGCGTTGGCGCCATCCGCGCCGGCCTCGACGGCGCCGGCTTCACCGACGTGCAGATCATGTCCTACGCCGCGAAGTACGCTTCTGCCTTCTACGGTCCCTTCCGCGACGCCATCGGCACCGCCAAGACCCTCTCCGGCGACAAGCGCACCTATCAGATGGACCCCGGCAACGGCCTGGAAGCGCTGCGCGAGGCCGCGCTCGACGTGGAGGAGGGCGCCGACATGCTCATGGTGAAGCCCGGCCTGCCCTATCTCGACATCGTCTGGCGGCTGAAGGAGGCCTTCGGCCTGCCCACCTTCGCCTATCAGGTCTCCGGCGAGTACGCGATGATCGAGGGCGCCATCCGCAACGGCTGGGTGGACGGCGAGCGCATCGTGCTGGAGAGCCTCACCGCCTTCAAGCGCGCGGGGGCGGACGGCATCCTCACCTATTTTGCGCCCCGCGTGGCGGAGCGCCTCGCCCAGGGTTGAGGTTTCTCGCTCGCCGCGATGGACAGCATTGCGGCGAGCCGGCAAAACGGGCGCGGGCCCCGTGCAACCCGTGTCATACGGGGCCGACGCAACCGCCGCCACAGCACGGCGGAGGAGGAACGCCAGATGCCCCAGCCCGCTCCCCTTTCCTGGGACCTGCCCGTGACCCTCGCGGATGTGGAGGCTGCACGCCCACTGCTGGCCGGCGCCATCCTGCGCACGCCCACCCTGCGCGCGCCGCGCCTCTCCGCCCTCACCGGTGCCGAGGTCTGGGTGAAATACGAGAACTTCCAGGTCACCGCCTCCTTCAAGGAGCGCGGCGCCCTGGTGAAGCTCTCCCGCCTTTCGCCGGAGGAGGCCGAGCGCGGGGTGGTCGCGATGTCGGCCGGAAACCACGCGCAGGCGGTGGCCTATCACGGCGCGCGGCTCGGCATATCCACCACCATCGTGATGCCGGAAACCACGCCCCAGGTGAAAGTGAGCGCCACCCAGGCGTTCGGCGCCCGCGTCATCCTCTTCGGCGAGACCGTGGCGGACGCACAGGCCGAGGCCGAGCGCATCGCGCAGGCCGAGGGCCGGGTTTTCGTCCACCCTTACGACGACAGGGACGTGATCGCCGGCCAGGGCTCCATCGCCCTGGAGATGATGGAGGACGGCCCGGAGCTGGATGCGGTCGTCGTCCCCATCGGCGGCGGCGGCATGATGGCGGGCATGGCGCTCGCCTTCGCGGGACGCTCGCCGCACACCGAGATCGTCGGCGTAGAAGCCGCGCTCTACCCGGCCATGTGGAGCGCGCTCACCGGCGTCGCCCGCCCCTGCGGCGGCCCCACCCTGGCGGAGGGCATCGCGGTGCGGAACGTCGGCGCCATGACCTCCCGGATCATCCGCGCGCTGGTGCCGAACATCGTGCTGGTGGAAGAGGCGGCGCTGGAGCAGGCGGTGAACGCCTTTCTGATGCACCAGAAGACCCTGGCCGAGGGCGCCGGCGCCGCCGGCCTCGCCGCCCTGCTCACCGAGCCGGAGCGCTTCAGGGGCAAGACGGTGGGCCTCGTGCTGTGCGGCGGCAATATCGACCCGCGCATGATCGCCGGCATCCTGCTGCGCGAGCTGGAGCGGGAGTGCCGCATCGTCTCCTTCCGCCTCACCATCCTGGACCGGCCGGGCATGCTGGGGCGCATCTCCACCCTGCTCGGCAGGCTTGGCGCCAACATCCTGGAGGTGCACCACCGCCGCACCTTCCTCGATGTTCCCGCCAAGGGCACCCGGCTCGACCTCACGGTGGAGACGCGCGACCAGGCCCACGCCGAAGCGATCCAGCAGGCGCTGGAGGACGAGGGCCTGCCGGTGCAGCGGCTGGGAGCCGGCGGCGCGGACTGGTGAGACGCGCCATCCCTTGCGACGGCCGGCTCCACGCCCCACGTTCATGGCAGAAGGAGCCGCCGCGCCATGAGCAATTCCAGCGACGCCGAACGTGATGCCTACCGCGACCCCTATCTCGGCGCGGCCGGCGGGGCGAAGCCCCACGCCTATGATCCGGTGACCCAGCCGGAATATTTCGAGGGCGTGCTCTCGCGCCGGCTCATCGCCTTCTGCGTCGATGTGGTGATGATCCTCGGCCCCATCGTGGGCCTCGCCATCTTCATCTTCGTGTTCGGCATCGTCACGCTCAGCCTGGGGTGGATGCTGTTCCCGCTGCTGGGCCCGGCCTTCGTCATCTGGGCCATTGCCTACAATGCCATCACCCTCGGGTCGCCGGCCTCGGCCACCCTGGGCATGCGGCTGATGGATATCGAGATGCGTACCTGGTACGGCGCGCCCTGCTACTCGCTGCTTGGCGGGGTGCACGCAGTGCTGTTCTGGGTGTCGCTGAGCGCGCTCACGCCACTGGTGCTGGTGGTGCCGCTCTTCAATGACCGCCGCAGGCTGCTGCATGATTTCGTGTCCGGCACGGTGGTGGTGAACACGCAGGCGCGGGCCCGCATGTTGCGGCGCGTCCAATGAAATTGGCGCCAGCGCACATTTGGCCTTTGACGCGCTGCCGCGCTCACGCGATCCTATCCCCCTGCTAGGATCGAGGATCGTGAGCGAGCACCCACGCGACACGCCGCAATTCTATCTGACGGCGCCCTCTCCCTGCCCCTACCTCCCCGACCGGGAGGAGCGGAAGGTGTTCACGCACCTTGTGGGGGAGCGCGCGGCCGTCTTGAACGACGTGCTCACCCAGGGGGGGTTCCGCCGCAGCCAGTCCATCGCCTACCGTCCGGCGTGCGAGGGCTGCCGCGCCTGTGTCTCCGTGCGCATCCGCGTGGAGGATTTCCACGAGACGCGCAGCTTCCGGCGCGTGCGGGCGACCAATGCGGATCTCATCGGCGCAGTGCGTCCGCCATCCCCGACCTCCGAGCAGTACAGCCTGTTCCGCGCCTACGTGACGACCCGCCATGGCGACGGCGGCATGGCCGACATGAGCGTGCTCGACTACGCCATGATGGTGGAGGACACCCACGTGGACACCCGCCTCGTGGAATACCGCAACCGTAACGTCGATTCGCGGTTCCTCGGGCGCGGCACCGGAGATCTCATGGCGGTGGCGCTGACGGACGTCCTCTCCGACGGACTGTCCATGGTCTATTCCTTCTACAATCCGCAGGTGCCCCACCGCTCTATGGGCACCTTCCTCATCCTCGACCATGTGACACGTGCGCGGGAACTCGGCCTGCCCTACGTCTATCTCGGCTACTGGGTGCAGGGTTCCCACAAGATGGACTACAAGCGCCGCTTCCTGCCGCAGGAGCGCCTCTCGCCAAGCGGCTGGGAGCGCGTCGAGGGGTGAGGCGTGCTCCCAGGCGCTTGTTCGGGCGGAGCGAATCCCGCAGGTATTCGGATCTGAGCAGGCGGCGCGGCGCGGTCCTGGGCTTGAGCCCTGCGGAAAGTTCCGTCCCGCACGCCGGGAAATGAGCCATGAGGACGGAATGACCGCTTTCTTCCATGTGTTCGTGGCGGTGTATGCAGCCCTGTTTCCCATCGTGAACCCGCTGGGCAGCGCGCCTATTTTTCTCACGTTCGTGCAGCGCTGCTCGCCGCAGACGCGTGAGCTGGTGGCGCGCAAGGTGGCCATCTTCGGCTTCCTGCTGCTGGTGGCCACCATGGCGGTCGGCGCCAAGGTGCTGCTGTTCTTCGGGGTGACGCTGCCGGTGCTGCGGGTGGCGGGCGGCATCGTGGTGGCATCGGTGGGCTGGAGCATGCTGCACCAGCAGGACAAGCCCGCCGACAAGACCGCCAGTCAGACCGACGACAATGCACTGGACGACAGCGAGGCGCTCGACCAGGCGTTCTATCCGCTCACCCTGCCGCTCACCGTGGGGCCCGGCGCCATCGCCACCGCCATCGCCCTTTCTGCGGGACCGGCGAGCATCGCCGCCCACGACCTGCCTGACATCATGGGCCAGATCCTCGGCGCGCTGGCGGGCCTCTTCGCCATCTCCCTCACGGTCTATTTCTGCTTCCGCGAGGCGCCCACCATTGAGCGGGTGCTGGGGCACACGGGCACCAGCGTGCTGATTCGCCTATTCGCCTTCATTCTGCTGGCCATCGGGCTTCAGATCGTCTGGCTCGGCCTGCACGAGCTGATCGTGGATCTGCAGACGGCAGCCTGACGGCGCGCGCCCAAAGAAAAAGGGGAGCCGAAGCCCCCCTTCCATTCCCCCGCCGTAGCGCCCCGCCAAACGGGCCGGGGCGCTCGGAACGATCAGGCCAGCGCCTTCAGCGCGGCCTTGCCGGCGTAGCGGGCGGTGTCGCCCAGCTCCTGCTCGATGCGCAGCAGCTGGTTGTACTTGGCGGTGCGGTCCGAACGGGCCAGCGAGCCGGTCTTGATCTGCCCGCAATTGGTGGCCACCGCGAGGTCGGCGATGGTTGAATCTTCCGTCTCGCCCGAGCGGTGGGACATCACGGCGCGATAGGCATTCTTGTGGGCGAGCTCCACCGCGTCCAGGGTCTCGGTGAGGGAGCCGATCTGGTTCACCTTGACCAGGATGGCATTGCCCACGCCCGTCTTGATGCCGCGCGAGAGGCGCTCCACGTTGGTCACGAACAGGTCGTCGCCCACCAGCTGGCACCTGGAGCCGATGGTGTCGGTGAGCAGCTTCCAGCCGGCCCAGTCGTCCTCGGCCATGCCGTCCTCGATGGTGACGATGGGGTAGGCGGCGACGAGATCCGCCAGGTACTTCACCTGGGCCTCGATGTCGCGCACCTTGCCCTCGCCCTCATAGCGGTAGGCGCCGTCCTTGAAGAACTCGGTGGAGGCGCAGTCGAGGCCGAGATAGACGTCCTCCCCGGGCTTGAAGCCGGCCTTCTCGATGGCCTTGAGCACGAAGTCGAGCGCGGCCTCGGCGGAGGCGAGGTTGGGGGCGAAACCGCCCTCGTCGCCCACATTGGTGTTGTGGCCCGCGTCCTTCAGGCCCTTCTTCAAGGTATGGAAGATCTCGGCGCCCCAGCGCAGGCCCTCGGCGAACGATTCGGCGCCGGCCGGCAGGATCATGAACTCCTGGAAATCGATCGGGTTGTCCGCATGGGCGCCGCCGTTGACGATGTTCATCATCGGCACGGGCAGCGTGCGTGCATTCACGCCGCCTACATAACGGTACAGCGGCAGGTTGTTGGCGAGCGCACCGGCCTTGGCCACCGCGAGGGAAACACCCAGGATGGCGTTCGCGCCGATGCGCGCCTTGTTCGGCGTACCGTCGAGGGCGAGCAGGGTGGCGTCGATCTTCGCCTGGTCCTCGACCTCGAAGCCGCCGATGGCGTCGTAGATCTCGCCGTTGACGGCATCCACGGCCTGGAGCACGCCCTTGCCCAGGTAGCGGCCCTTGTCACCGTCACGCAGCTCCACCGCCTCATGGGCGCCGGTGGAGGCGCCCGAGGGCACCGCGGCGCGGCCGATGGAGCCGTCTTCCAGCACCACATCCACCTCGACCGTCGGGTTGCCCCGGCTGTCCAGGATTTCCCGGCCGATGATGTCGACGATGGCGGTCATGAACGGTCCTTCCCTCATCTCGTGCATGCGCCGGATGCCGGAAGGCGGCAGTTCCGCCTTCGCGCGAGCGATCCGTCGCAGATCCATTCCACGCGGCGCCGGAGCGAAATTTTCGTGCAGGCGCCGGGCGCGCCGCTTCTAGATCATTTCGGCGCGTCTTTGTATCGCCAAAATGCCGCCCGCACCCGCCCTGCGTGAAGGAGCCTTGCGCATGGGAACGCGAGGCCCCGCGGACACAGCAGCGGGCGCAATGGGCCGGCGCACCACAATCCGCTTGAAGCCTGCGCGCGCAGGTTGATAAGCACTTGTGCAGCGGCGGAAACGCAGTTGGGGAGGGCGGCCGTGACCAGCGACGAAACCATGACCGGAGGGCCGGACGCCTCCGAGCGCCTTTATGCGGATGGGCATCCCTTCGATGATGTGCATTACCTGGAGGCGAAGATCATCCTCCAGGGCCTGCGCTTCACCTCTCTCCAGAGCTTCTTCGATTTCGCGAAAATCGTCGCGCGGGTGGCCAAGCAGCACGACGTGGATTTCGACCCCCGCCCCGCCAAGGGGCTGAGGCCGCAGATTCGCGAGGTGCTGTTCCTCGATACAAAGAACTTCAGCCTCTACAACAACGCCTTCATCCTGCGCCGCCGCTTCACCTACGAGGACGGCTTCCCGGTGGGCGATCCGGAGATCGTCTTCAAGTTCCGCCATCCGGACCGCGACACCGCAGCAGCGCTCGACGTGCGGCCGCAGGTTCCGGGCAGCTACCGCATCAAGTTCAAGGAGGAGATCCTCCCCCTCAAGAACCGCCTGGGCGGGGTGCGTGCGCTGTTCTCGCACAATGTGGAGTTCCCCTATCATCCGCGTGGCGTCGCCGACCCCACAGCGCCGGAAACCCTCACCCGGGTGTTCCCGGCCCTTCAGCCGCTGCTCGGCAGTTCCGGGGAGCATGTGGAGCTGGTGAACCACACGGCAGTGGAGGAAGTGCTCCAGCAGCTCGGCACGCTGGATTTCGGCAAGGGCATGATCGCGCCCTGCAATGTCTCGGTGTGGCGCACGCGGGGCGAGCAGTTCCAGCTGGTCGGGGAGTTCGCCTATCAGGTCCACTACCTGCGCCGCGAGGACCTGAGCGCGAAGGCGCTCCAGCGCAGCGACGCCTTCTTCCGTGCCCTGCAGGACGAGGCCAGGGACTGGGTTTTGCTCGGCACCACCAAGACCGCGGCGGTGTACCGCCTCAAGGGCAACCCGCCGCAGAGCCATGAGTGAGATCCAGCCGGATGCGGCCGCCGCTCCGCAGGGGGCCATCGCGGTGCCAGCGGTGACGCTGCGCGAGATTTTCGTCGGCTTCCTCGTCATCGGCGCCACCAGCTTCGGCGGGGGCGTGGTGGCTTATCTGCGATCGGGGCTCGTGGGGCGCCGCAAATGGATCGCCGACGAGACCTTCGTGGAACTGCTCTCCATCTGCCAGACCCTGCCGGGGCTCAACGCCTCGAACATGGCGATCCTGGTGGGCGACCGCCTGCGCGGCACCGCGGGGGCGGCGGTGGCGCTCGCCGGCATCTGCCTGCCGGGCGGGCTCATGATGACGGTGGCGGCCATCGCCTATGCGGCCTCGCAGGGTACCCATGCGGGCATCGGCGCCGCTCTGCACGGGATCTCGGCAGCAGCCGTCGGCCTGGTTCTCTCCGTGACCTTCCAGCTTGGCCGCAAGATGCTGGCCCGGTGGGCAGATTTCCTTTTCGTGGGACTGGTGGTGATCGGCGTGAACGTGCTGCACCTGTCAGTGCTGACCGTGCTGATCGTGGTGGGTGCGTTTGCCATCTTCTGGTACCGGCCGGGCCACCTTCCGCCATCGGAGGGGCAGCGGCCGTGAACCAGATTCCCGCGCTTATCGCCGTCTTCGCCTACCTCTCCCTGCTCACGGTGGGCGGAGGCATGGCCGCGTTTCCGGAGATGGAGACGCTGGTGGTGAACACCTTCCATTGGATGAGCGTTCCCCAGCTCGTGCACATGTATTCAGTGGGGCAGATGGCGCCCGGCCCCAACATGATGATGATCGCCGGCATCGGGCAGTGGGTGGCGGGGCCCCTCGGCGCGCTGGTGGTGGTGCTCGCCTTCTTCCTGCCCACCGGGCTCTTCACCCTGTGGGTGGGCCGGCTGTGGAAGCGGCTGGACCACTGGCCGTGGCGTGCGTCCATCCAGCGCGGGCTCGCGCCCGTTTCCATCGGGCTGCTGCTGGCGGGCGCCATCAGCATCGCCAGGAGTACCGTCACCGGCTGGGAGGCCGCGATGCTGGCCGCGGGTGTGTTCGGCATCCTGCTGGCGACGCGGATGAACCCGGTGCCCCTGATCGCGGCTTCGGCGGCCCTGGGCTTCTTCATCTTCCGGTAGCGACGGCGTCGGCGGAGGCGGAAGGTTGGGGCCGGCGTCATCCTGCTCTAGAACAGGCGCGAACGCGCGGCACGCCGCGCCCGCAGTGCCAAGGACGTTCCATGACCGATCATCTGCAGCTCGGCACCAAGACCGAGATGCCCTCCACCCCCGAAGCCGCAGTGCTCGACCGGGTGCCCAATCCCCACGCCGACACCGATTACGTCGCGCGCTTCACCTGCCCGGAATTCACGTCCCTGTGTCCGGTGACCGGCCAGCCGGACTTCGCCCATATCGTGATCGACTATGTGCCGGACCGGTATCTGGTGGAGTCCAAGTCGCTGAAGCTCTACCTCGCCAGCTTCCGCAACCATGGCGCCTTCCACGAGGATTGCACGGTGGCCATCGGCAAGAGGCTGGTTGCGCTCCTGGCCCCGCGCTTCTTCCGCATTGCCGGCTATTGGTATCCCCGTGGGGGCATTCCCATCGATGTTTTCTGGCAGACGGGAACCCTTCCGGCGGGCGCGTGGTTACCGGAAACGGGCGTCGCGCCCTATCGCGGCCGCGGCTGAGCGGTCGCGGGGCGCGCCGGGCTCCGACCGCAGGAGGAGAGGTTCATGCCGAAGCTCATCGTCACCAACGGCGACGCGGCCGTGGAGCGGTTGAAGGCCGCGCACGTCGCCGGCCACCTGTTGCCATGGCAGGATATGCTGCATGACGGCCCGGTGCCCGGCGGTGACATTCTCGACGATGTCTCGGACGCGCGGGCCGATTTCCTTTCCGCCGCCCTCGGCCTGCCCCTCGACAGCGTGCGTGCCGATTTCGCCCATCGCGACGCGCAGCTCGACGTGCATTCCGCTTACGGCGAGGTGGAACTCTGGTTTGAGCACGACCTCTACGACCAGCTCCAGCTGATCCAGCTCCTGCACTATTTCTCCCATGAGCCTGAGCGGATGGGCCTCTTTTTGGTTCAGGCCGGGCATTACATCGGAGTGATGGAAGGCCGGGAGGTGCACGCGCTGGCCCAGAGCCGCACCCCCGTCACCACCCTCCAGATAGAAACCGCACGCGAGGCTTGGAAGGCATTCACCGCAGCGACGCCGACGGCCCTCGCCGCCTTCGCCGCCCACGAGCATGAGGCGTTGCCTTATCTCGTCCCCGCCTTGCGGCGCCTGCTGGCGGAGCTTCCTGCCCCGCGCTCGGGCCTGTCCCTCACGGAACAGCGCATCCTGGAGCAACTGGCCGACGGCCCGCGCAAAGTGGCGCACCTGTTCGCCGCCGTGCACTCCATGGACGAGGCACAGTTCCTGGCCGACCTGCCCTTCTTCCTGCGGCTCGACGGCCTCGCCTTCGCGCACGAGCCGCTCATCTCCGGCCTGCCCTTCCCCACCAGCGAATGCGGCCCGCTCTCCTTCTCGCCGGGAGACGACAGCCCGGCTGAGCGCAGCTACCGCGCCTATGCGGCGGCGGAAATCCAGCTCACGAATGCGGGTACCGCCGCGCTGAAGGGGCGCTTCGACCACGCCTGCGAGAATACCGTGGAGCGCGCCATGGGCGGCTTCCGGGTGATGCCCGGTGCCATGTGGCGTTACGACCGCGCCCGCCGCGAGCTGCTCGCGCCGAATTGAGGCGGCCGTAGCCGCCTCAACCCTCAAGGCGC
Source organism: Xanthobacter sediminis (assembly GCF_043195015.1). Taxonomy (NCBI): domain Bacteria; kingdom Pseudomonadati; phylum Pseudomonadota; class Alphaproteobacteria; order Hyphomicrobiales; family Xanthobacteraceae; genus Xanthobacter; species Xanthobacter sediminis. The sequence goes on from NZ_JBAFWH010000006.1 coordinate 233,870, forward strand.
GACGAACTTCAGGCCCACGATGCCCGCCGCCACCAGGGCGATGCAAAGGAGCCGGAGCGCGTCGGCGCTTTCGGCATAGAACACGATCCCCGCGATGGCCGTGCCCACCGTGCCGATGCCCGCCCACACCGCATAGGCGGTACCGATGGGGATGCCGCGCAGCGCGAGCGAGAGAAGAAGCAGGCTGATGCCGATGCCACCGATGGTGAACACGCTTGGCCAGAGCCGCGTGAAGCCTTCCGTATGCTTCATGCCGAGGGCCCACGCGATCTCGGTGAGGCCGGCGGCGAACAGATACGCCCATGCCATGGGTTGAATATCCGGGAGGCGGGGTCGTCCCCGCCGCGCGATGCAAAGGGGCACGGCCGTCCGCGCCCGGCGGGGGCCGGCTGCCCCCGCCCTTTCCCTTTAACCGATCCGGCCCCGACGGCCAGACGAAACGCTGCACAAATGTACAGCACTATTCGCTCTGATCCGCGTCCACCTCGAACACCAGGGTCGCTCCCGCTGCCGCGCGCGGGGGCACAACCACGACGCCTGCGATGGTTTCCTCCACCATGCGCCGCGCGGCCAGCGACCGGCGAAGCTCCTCGGCGCCCGGGGTGGAGAAGCGCACGGCCGCGACCCGCAGGCCCGGTCCCTTCGGCGCGGCCACGCCATAGCGCTCGGTGAAGAGCGCGCGGCTCATCACGTCGATCGCGCCGCGCGGGGTCTGGGCCACCAGCCAGTCATCCACCGCCCGCAGCACCGGCACGTCCGCAAGGGTTTCCAAAAGGCGCCGATGTTCCGCCGGCGTATCCGCCACCAGCACCACCCCCTTCAGTCCCGAAACCATGTTGGCATGGCGCTGAAGATCGGCGGACCAGAAATTCTCAGGATGGTGCTGCGTGCAGGTGAAGGCCGAAAAGTGCGGCGAGGCGGGGTCCTGCGCGTAGGCGAGGGAGAAGCTCACCTCCACCTCCTGCCCGTCATGGCGCCGGGCCTTGCGGGAGAAATCGAACACATCAAATCCCCCGAAGCCCGCCTGATCGAGCAGATCCTTTTCCGCCCGGGCGTCGGATCCCTCAAAGACCATCATGGAGAAACCCTCGCCGCAGGTGGCGAGAAAATCGGTATTGAAGGCGCCAAAGGAGAAGAGGCCCGGCCCCGCTGCGGGAATCTTCGCGGGGTCTGTGATCTGCAGGAGCTCGATGAAGAAGCCTGGGGTCTGGACGATACGGTTTTCGGTGCCCCATGGGTGCACGTTCCGAGCGCCAACGGTGAAGCCGAGCAGGTCGTAGGTCTCGCCTGCCGCATCGATGTCACGAACGAGGTGAACCACGTGATCGAGGCCGCGTCGCATGGCATCTCCTTTATGGAAGGCGTCGCGGCTCCTGGAGGGGAAAACCGGGCTGGAGACGGAAAGGTCGAACCGCGAACGCTGGTTTAAAGGCGTCGGGCGCAATGCCCCGCGAAAGGCCGCGAACGCTCCATGCCCACGCGCGCCGCTGCGCGCGCCACCGGCGCGACCGAAAGGCGAACGACGGTCCCCTGACCGCGTCCTCGCGCATGAGCGCATGCCCTCCTGCCCCGAGCTTAGCGGCCGCATATGCTGTTTGGGAAATGAAAATGCGGCGTCGCACCAAACAGGGTGGTACCATAATGCCGCCCCTGGCCATGACGCAACGGCATGGAGGCCGAGATTCGCCCCCGCACCAACGGCCAGCGCCGCTCCGTCCTCAGACGAGGCGGCTCTGCTCGATAGCGGCGCCGATGAACGAAGCGAACAGCGGATGCGGCTCGAACGGCCGCGACTTCAGCTCCGGATGGAACTGCACGCCTACGAACCAGCGGTGATTCTGGTGCTCCACGATCTCCGGAAGCAGCCCATCGGGCGACATACCGGAGAATTTCAGGCCGTACTGCTCCAGCCGCTCGCGATAAGCGGTGTTCACCTCGTAGCGATGGCGGTGACGCTCGAAGATGTTGCGCTTGCCGTAGATCGCTTCGGCCTTGCTGCCGGGTTCGAGGTGGGCCGCATAGGCGCCGAGGCGCATGGTGCCCCCGAGGTCCCCCGCTTCCGTGCGCCGCTGCAGCTCATTGCCCCGCAGCCACTCTGTGAGCAGACCCACCACCGGCTCCGATGTGGGACCAAACTCGGTGGAATTGGCCTTCTCGATACCGGCGAGGTTCCGGGCCGCCTCAATCACCGCCATCTGCATGCCGAAGCAGATGCCGAGATAGGGCACCTGACGCTCGCGCGCGAACTGCGCGGCGCGAATCTTGCCCTCTGCACCGCGCTGGCCGAAGCCGCCCGGCACCAGAATGCCATGCACATGCTCCAGGAAGGGCGTGGGGTCCTCCCGCTCAAAGGTCTCGCTCTCGATCCAGTCCAGGTTCACCTTCACTTGGTTGGCGATGCCGCCATGGGCCAGCGCCTCGATGAGCGACTTGTAGGCGTCCTTCAGCCCCGTGTACTTGCCGACGATGGCGATGGTGACCTCGCCCTCGGGGTTGCGCACGCGCTTCTCGATATCGGTCCAGCGCTTGAGGTTCGGCGCCGGCGCCGGCTCGATGTTGAAGGCGGCCAGCACCTCCTTGTCGAGCCCCTCGGCGTGGTAAGCGGAGGGCACGGCGTAGATATTGTCCACGTCCCGCGCCTCGATCACCGCGCTCTCTCGCACGTTGCAGAACAACGAAAGCTTGCGCCGCTCCTCGCGCGGGATCTCGCGATCCGTGCGGCACAGCAGGATGTCCGGCTGGATGCCGATGGAGCGCAGCTCCTTCACGGAATGCTGGGTGGGCTTGGTCTTCACCTCGCCCGCCGAGGGGATATAGGGCAGCAGGGTGAGGTGGATGAAGATGGCGTGGCCGCGCGGCAGCTCGTTCTTGAGCTGGCGGGTGGCCTCGAAGAAGGGCAGGCCCTCGATGTCGCCGACCGTGCCGCCGATCTCCACCAGCACGAAATCAAAGCCCTCGTTGCCTTCGAGAACGAAGTCCTTGATGGCGTTGGTGACGTGGGGAATCACCTGGATGGTGGCGCCCAGATAATCACCGCGCCGCTCCTTGGTCAGGATATCCTGATAGATGCGACCGGTGGTGATGTTGTCCTGCCTGGTGGCGGGGTGGCCGGTGAAGCGCTCGTAGTGGCCAAGATCCAGGTCCGTCTCGGCGCCGTCGTCGGTGACGAACACCTCGCCGTGCTGGTACGGGCTCATGGTCCCCGGATCGACGTTCAGATACGGGTCGAGCTTGCGCAGGCGCACCGTATAGCCACGCGCCTGAAGAAGCGCGCCGAGGGCCGCGGACGCGAGACCCTTGCCCAGGGAAGACACGACGCCGCCGGTGATAAAGATATAGCGCGCCATGGGCTTCGACCTTACCTCGTGCAAACGCGATTCGGCGAGGGCGAAGCCGTATCCGACCTCGCCTCGCCCGTGAAGAAGGAACGGCGCCGCGGCCGGGCCGCGGCGGCACACTCACTGGGACTGCGGAACCTGCGGACCCGTCGGCGCGACGGGAGCGGGCGTAGCTGCAGGGGACGAAGCCTCGCCGCCAGCACCGCCCTGCGGGCGAATCTGATCGAGAATGGTACCGCCGCTCTGCGGGGCGCTCTGGGTCTGGCCAGCCGGCGCCAGGATGGAGCGAGGACCACGACCCCAGCCCGCGACAATGGTGAGCGCGAGCGAGGTGATGAAGAACAGCAGGGCCAGGATAGCCGTCGCGCGGGTCAGCACATTGGCGGTGCCACGGGCGGTAAAGAACCCGCCACCTCCGCCGCCGCCCCCGATGCCGAGCCCGCCGCCCTCTGAGCGCTGGATCAGCACGACACCGATAAGCGCGAGCACCACCAGCAGGTGAATGACGATCAGAACCGTTTGCATGGAATCCATCATGTTCGCGCCACGACCGGAGGGCCGGGCACGCCAGTTGTCGGGTCATCTACACGAACACGGGACGAGAGGGAAGGCCCGCGCGGGCCCAGGTGCCCCCTCCCTGTCTCCATCCCAGGCGCAACGGGCAACGTAAAGCCGGGAAAATCTTGACTTCCAGAGCGATCCGGGCTGTGGACGCGCGCGAAACTGTGGTAAAGTACCACTTCGTTGCAAAAAGCTACTCGCTTTCCCGTCTGCCGACATGAAGTCGGCACTGGTTTCCGGACCCACGCGCACATGAGGTGCACCGTGGTTCCCCCGCCTCCTGGGAGGGGCGCATGGTGACGAGTGTCGATGCTTCCATGAGCCTTATGTCCGCGCGTCAGGCAGCGCCGGACATCACGACCGCTGCGGCCGACGCGGCAAGCGACGCGCTTCAAACCCTCGGCGATCAGATCGCCGCCAGGGCCAGCGCGGCATGGATGCGAGGCACAAGCCTCGCTACCAATGCCTGGATCGCGAGCACCTCGGAACCCAGTGGGGCGGAGAAGAGTTCCGGTATTCCCGAGGTCGGCGAATCGAAATCCTCGGCCGGTCTCGACAGCGCGTCCTCGTCTGGGCCGACCCGTTCGCGGAAGCTCGCCGTTGCAAGCGAGGACATGCTCATCAGCGCGATGATCACCTATAACCAGAGCCTGCGGGCCCTGCCCTCCCTGCAGCAGCAGCTGGAAGGCTATCAGTCGCAGCTCAGCTCCGTCGGCGACGACCAGATGGTGGCGTATCTCAGCCGCGTCATCGCCGCCGTGACCAATGAGATCAAAAACGCTCATTCGGTCATCGCCAATACTCCGGGCGCCGTGGCCGACGGGCTTTCAGAGCTGCAGCGCACCCGCAACGTGACCGGCACTGTCTATACGAGGAACTCGGACGGCTCCTTCAGCTTCGGGCAATTCACCATCGTGGTCACCCTGCCCAACGGGTCGACGGGTGCGGTTTGGAGCCACGACGGCAGCGGGGTCGCCATCAAGACCGTCTACGCCGAAGACGGCACCTCGACCCAGCGCATCGAGCTCAGCTGAGGGGCTCCGGTCGAGGGGCGGAAGGCGGCGTCCTTCGATCATTCAATCGCGAGCATGAGCGTCGAGGCCGCCGCGATCAGCCAAACCGCGCCTGAGATGTCGCGCCAGCGCCCGGCTATGACCTTCACGCCCACATAGACGGCGAAGCCGAGCGCGATGCCGGTGGCGATGGAAAAGGTGAAGACAATTCCCAGCGCCGTCACTGCCGCCGGCAGCGCCTCCGTACCATCTCCCCATTCCAGGTCGCGCAGTGCGCCGAGCATGGAGCAGGCGACGAACAGCAGCGCCGGTGCGGTCGCGAAAGCGGGAACCGCCAACGCCAGCGGCGCGAACAACAGACTGAGCAGGAACAGACCTGCGGCCGTCACCGCCACCAGACCGGTGCGCCCGCCCGCCGCAATGCCGGATGCGCTCTCGATGTAGGACACCGTGGGCGAGGTGCCCAGAAGACTGCTGACGACGGCCCCGCCCGAATCCGCCAGCAGCACCCGCCCGAGGCGGGGCACCGTTCCATCGGCCCGCATCAGCCCTGCGCGGTGCAGCGTGGCGATGAGGGTGCCCATGTTGTCCAACAGGTCCACCAGGAAGAAGGCGAGCACCACGGAGACGAGTGAGAGCTTCAGCGCTCCTGCGATATCGAGCTGGAGCAGCGTGGGCAAAAGCGCCGGCGGCGGTGCCACCACGCCATGAAACGTCACCAGTCCCAGCGGAAGCGCGGCGAGCGTGACGAGGCCGATGGCAATGAGGATGGCGCCCGGCACCCGCCGCGCCGCGAGCCCCGCCATGAGCACGAACCCGAGGCAGGCAAGCAGGGTGGAGGGGGTTCCCATTGGCCCGAGGGCCACCAACGTCTCGGGCTTAGCCACCACCACGCCCATGCCGTGCAGCCCCAGCAGACCGAGGAACAGGCCGATTCCCGCGCCGATGCCGAGCTTCAAGGAGAAGGGAATGGAATTCACCAGCCATTCGCGGATGCGCAGCAGGCTGACAGCAAGGAACAGGCACCCCGAGAGGAAGACCGCCCCCAGCGCCGTCTGCCAGGGCACGCCCATGGCGCCCACCACGGTGAAGGCGAAATAGGCATTGATGCCCATGCCCGGCGCGAGCGCGATGGGATAATTGGCGATGAGCCCCATGGCGAGGCTGCCGAGCGCCGCCGCCAGGCACGTGGCGACGAAGGCCGCCCCCGGGTCGATACCCGCCGCCGCGAGGATCTGCGGGTTCACCACGATGATGTAGCTCATGGTGAGGAAGGTGGTGAGGCCCGCCGTCGCCTCGAGGGAGACGGAGGTTCCATTCTCCTTCAGCCTGAAGAAGCGCTCGATCGTGCCCATCCCCTGCCCCCGCCGCAGCCTCCCTGAAGCTAGAGCGTTTCAGGGGCAGAGAGAAACAGGCAAATCGCCTCGCACGCTTCGCAATCTGCAAATCGGTGCGGCGATCGGGAGACCCGCCTGCTCTCTATTCCACCTTCTCGTCGGGGTAGACACCGAACAGCTGAGATTGCTGCACGTAGCCGTCGAAGCCCTCGCCCACGAGCCGACAGAACTTGCCGTCGCACTTCTTGACGGTGCCGAGCACGCCGGGCTCCAGGCGCGCCACCACCCTGGCGTCGGCGTTCGGCTCTGCGCGCATCACCACGGTCTCGTTCTTCAGCCAGGGCGCCACCAGGGCGGTGCGGCGCAGCGAGAGCATGGAGTGGTAGACCCACCCCTCCGCCCCGTCCGCATCGCGGATGCGCCGCCAGGTCTCGAACTCGGCGGTCACCTCCACCGGCAGGCCGGCGCGGGAGAACACCCAGGCCACGTCCTGGTCCTTGTTGGGCCCGTTGCGGACATTCACCTTGTCCGCCTTCAGCGAGACGAAGCGCGGCACCGGCAGGCCCGATGTGCCGTCCTCGGCGGCGCCTGCCGTCCCTGCCACGCCGAGCGTCACCACGGCGGCCACAGCCAGGGCCACAAGGTTCCGCAGGGGGGCTTTCGAGGGAAGCGCTCGCGCCATCGACAGCATCGGCCGGTCCTTTCGCAGTCGGGGTTTCGGGGCAGAGGCAGTGCGCCCGCGCGGAGACGTCGTCAAGCGCACGTCGCGCCGGACGCCTTGTGTTTCCCCGCCTGTCTGATAGACGGAACGAGAAGGGTTAAGAAATGGGGAACGGGAATTGCCCATCGTGCGCCGCAAACCGCTGGTCGTCGTCACTCGCAAGCTGCCCGAATCGGTCGAGACCCGCATGCGGGAGCTGTTCGACGCCCGCCTGAACGTGGACGATACGCCCATGGATCAGACGGCGCTGATCGAGGCGGTGAAGACAGCCGACGTGCTGGTTCCCACCGTCACCGACCGGATCGATTCCGCACTGCTCTCGCAGGCAGGTGAGAACCTGCGGCTGATCGCCTCTTTCTCGAACGGCGTCGATCACATCGACGTGGCGAGCGCGCTCAACCGCGGCATCACCGTCACCAACACGCCCGGCGTCCTCACCGAGGACACCGCCGACATGACCATGGCGCTCATCCTCGCCGTGCCGCGGCGGCTGGCCGAGGGTGCGCAGGTGATGATCTCCGAAAAGGACGAGTGGCCGGGCTGGTCTCCCACGTGGATGCTCGGCCGGCGTATCTGGGGCAAGCGCCTCGGCATCATCGGCATGGGCCGCATCGGCCAGGCGGTGGCGCGGCGCGCCAAGGCCTTCGGCCTGCAGATCCACTACCACAACCGCCACCGGCTGCCCTCCGGCATCGAGGAGATGCTGGACGCCACCTATTGGGACAGCCTGGACCAGATGCTGGCCCGCATGGACATCATCTCGGTGAACTGCCCGCACACGCCGGCCACCTACCACCTGCTTTCGGCGCGCCGCCTGAAGCTGCTGAAGAACGACGCCTACGTGGTGAACACCGCGCGCGGCGAGGTGATCGATGAGAACGCCCTCACCCGCCTCCTGGAGGCCGGAGAGCTGGCGGGCGCCGGCCTCGACGTGTTCGAGCAGGAGCCGGCGGTGAACCCCAAGCTCGTGCGCCTCGCCCGGCAGGGCAAGGTGGTGCTGCTGCCGCACCTCGGCTCGGCCACTCTTGAAGGGCGCATCGACATGGGCGAGAAGGTCATCGTGAACATCAAGACCTTCATGGATGGCCACCGCCCGCCGGATCGCGTGTTGCCCGCGATGCTGTGAGGGCTGCGCCTCACAAGTACCAACGGCCGGGCTCGTCCCGGCCGTTCTTCTTTGAGGCGCGATCGCCCTGCCGCCTGGGGGGCGCCTTCCAAGGCGCGCTTTCACAGCGCTTCCCTTGGCCGCACCCGCGGCGTAATCTTCCGCGCGGAACCGCTTCGTGGCCCATGAGCCATGGCGCGATGGGACGACTGATGACCGTGATGCCTTTCTCCATCGAATTCCGCAGTGGATGGCTCCCGCCGCCTGCGTCCGGCGCCGCTCCGGCGTCCGCCCGATGGTGCGACGCGCGCTGAGCGGGCTTGCCGCCTTCGCTTGACCCCATCCGCCCGGATCGCTTTAACCGGCCGCAATTTCCCGACGCATCGGGCCTGGAGCCGCCAGGGAGCCATCATGACCGCCGTTACGCTGATCGATAATTACGACAGCTTCACCTACAATCTCGTGCACTACCTGGGCGAGCTTGGCGCCACCGTCACCGTTCACCGCAACGATGCCGTCTCCATCGCCGACGTGCTGGCCGAGAAGCCGGAGGCCATCGTGCTTTCGCCCGGCCCCTGCACGCCTTCGGAAGCCGGCATCTGCTGCGATCTCATCGCGCAGGCGGGGGCGAGCGTGCCCATGTTCGGGGTGTGTCTGGGCCACCAAGCCATCGGCCAGGTGTTCGGAGGCGATGTGGTGCGTGCGCCGACCCCCATGCACGGCAAGCTCTCCGAGATCCTGCATGAGGGCCGGAGCGTGTTCCGTGGCCTGAACCACTCTTTCCAGGCCACGCGCTACCATTCGCTGATCGTGAAGCGCGACACCCTGCCTGACACGCTGGAGGTGACCGCCCATACGGCGGACGGGCTCATCATGGGTCTCGCCCACAAGACCCTCCCCATCCACGGTGTCCAGTTCCACCCCGAGAGCATCGCCTCCGAGAACGGCCACGCGCTCCTGCGCAACTTCCTGGAGATCGCGACCGCCTTCAACGCGGCCAAAGCCAACGCGACACCGGCCAAAGGCTGAGGACCAGACATGACGGACGAGTTCAAGCCGCTGCTCGGCAAGGTCGCCACCGGCGCCAGCCTCACCCGCGACGAAGCGGCGATCGTGTTCGACAAGATGATGTCCGGCGAGGCCACCCCCTCGCAGATGGGTGCGCTGCTCATGGGCCTGCGCGTGCGCGGCGAGACGGTGGATGAGATCGCCGGCGCGGTCTCGGTGATGCGGGCCAAGATGCTGCCCGTCTCCGCGCCTGCCGGCGCCGTGGACGTGGTGGGCACGGGCGGCGACGCTTCCGGCTCCTACAACATCTCCACCTGCGCCTCGTTCATCGTGGCCGGCGCTGGCGTGCCGGTGGCCAAGCACGGCAACCGCGCGCTCTCCTCCAAATCCGGCGCCGCCGATGTGCTGGCCGCGCTCGGCGTGCGCATTGATCTCGCGCCCGCCGGCATCTCCCGCTGCATCGCGGAGGCGGGCATCGGCTTCATGTTCGCACCCTCGCACCATCCGGCCATGAAGCATGTGGGCCCCACCCGGGTGGAGCTGGGCACCCGCACCATCTTCAACCTCATCGGCCCGCTCTCCAATCCGGCCGGCGTTACGCACCAAATGGTGGGCGTGTTCGCCAAGTCCTGGATCGTGCCGCTGGCCGAGGTGCTCAAGGCGCTCGGCTCCGAGCGCGCCTTCGTGGTGCACGGCTCCGACGGCCTCGACGAGATCACCATCTCCGGCACCACCGACATCGCGGTGCTTGAAGACGGGCGCATCCACACCTTCCAGGTGACACCGGAGGACGTGGGCCTTGCCCGCGCGCCCGCCGAAGCCCTGAAGGGCGGCGACGCCAAGGTGAACGCGGCGGCCCTCACCGCCGTGCTGGACGGCGCCCGCAACGCCTATCGCGACGTGTCCCTCTTCAATGCCGCCGCGACCCTGGTGGTGGCCGGCCGCGTCAAGGACTTGCGCGCGGGCGTGGAGATGGCGAGCGCCAGCCTCGATTCCGGCGCGGCGAAGGCAAAGCTGGAACAGCTCGTGGCGATTTCCGCGCATGCGGCGGAGGCGGTGTGATGAGCAACATCCTCACCCGCATCGAAGCCTACAAGCGCGAGGAGATCGCCGCGGCGAAACGCGCCCACCCGCTGGCCGAGATCGAGGCCGCAGCCAAGGCGGCGCCGCGCGTACGCCCGTTTGCAGAGGCCCTGGCCCGCACCATCGCCGATGGGCAGACCGCTCTCATCGCCGAGATCAAGAAGGCGAGCCCCTCCAAGGGCTTGATCCGGCCGGATTTTGATCCTCCCGCCCTCGCCCGCGCCTATGAGCGCGGCGGTGCCACCTGCCTCTCCGTGCTCACCGATACGCCCTCCTTCCAGGGCGCGCCGGAATACCTGAAGACCGCGCGCGCCGCGGTGAAGCTGCCGGTGCTGCGCAAGGACTTCATGTACGACACCTACCAGGTTGCGGAAGCGCGCGCCTGGGGAGCGGACTGCATCCTCATCATCATGGCCGGGGTGGACGACGCCCTGGCGAGTGACCTCTCCGCCGCGACCGCCGCCTATGGCATGGACGCCATCTTCGAGGTGCACGACGACGATGAGCTCGAGCGCGCGCTCAAGCTACCGAGTCGCCTGATCGGCATCAACAATCGCGACCTGCGCACCTTCGAGACCACGCTCGCCACCTGCGAGCGCCTCGCTCCGCGGGTGCCGGAGGACCGGCTGGTCATCGGCGAGAGCGGCATCTTCACGGCCGCCGACGTGGCGCGGCTCGCGAAGGTGGGCATCCACTCCATCCTGGTGGGCGAAAGTCTCATGCGGCAGGATGATGTCGCAAGCGCGACATCCCTTCTGCTTGCGTCCTGAGCTTGCCCTATACGTCACTTTCAGCCTTAATGTGTGCACCGGCCCCTGAAGAGGCCGGCGCATATATGGGAGGATCGTGATGAAATTGGCATTTGCCGCGGCCATGCTGGGTGCCGCGTGCCTCGTTTCCCTTCCGGCGCTCGCCGCCGACCCCACCGGCCTGTGGCAGACGCCCACGCGCGGCGGTCAGGTGGAAATTTCCAAGTGTGGGGCGAGCCTGTGTGGCCGACTCGTCGCCTCCGAGGGGCTGAAGGCGGACCCGGCCCTGAAGGATGTCCACAACACCGACGCCGGCCTGCGCGGTCGCGCGCTGAAGGGCCTCACCATCCTCACCGGCTTTTCCGGCGGCCCCACCGAATGGACCGGTGGCAGCATCTACAATGCCGAGGACGGCAAGACCTATTCCGGCACCATCACCCTCGACGGCGACAACACGCTGAAGTTGAAGGGCTGCGTGATGGCGCCGCTCTGCAAGACGCAGACCTGGACCCGCCTGCACTGACGCACGGCCACGCTCCTCCCGCCGAGGGAGGAGCCTTCCGGCGCCCGGGAGGTGGACACGCCCGCCCGCCGGCCCCATCTTTCCGCTCCCGAAAGCGATTCCGGAGAGCGGCGCCCCGATGGCGAGCCTGACCCATCTCGACGACCAGGGCGCGGCGCGCATGGTGGACGTCTCCGAAAAGGCGGTCACGACCCGCGAGGCGGTGGCCGAGGGCCGCGTTTCCATGGCGCCCGCCACGCTCGACATGATCCTCGCCGGCAATGCCAAGAAAGGCGATGTGATGGGCGTCGCCCGCATCGCCGGCATCATGGCCGCCAAGCGCACCCATGAGCTCGTGCCGCTGTGCCATCCTTTGATGCTCTCGAAGGTCGAGGTGGCGATCGCACCCGATCCCGCCCTGCCCGGCCTCGTCGTCACAGCGCGGGTGAAGACCTCCGGCCAGACCGGCGTCGAGATGGAGGCGCTCACCGCCGTTTCGGTCGCGTGCCTCACCGTCTATGACATGGCCAAGGCCGTGGATCGCGGCATGCGCATAGAAGGCGTGCGGCTGTTGGAGAAATCCGGCGGGCGCAGCGGCCTGTGGCAGACCGAAGGCTGAACCCCGCCCCTGCAGAAGAGAGGAAGCGCGCCATGGCGCTGATGAGCGTTGAGGAGGCCATGAGCCGCGTGACCCACGAGGTCACCACCCTCTCAGTGGAGGACGTGCCGGTGGAGGTGGCCGCCGGCCGCGTCCTGGCCGCGGATCTGATCGCCCGCCGCACGCAGCCGCCAGCCGACATGTCGGCCATGGACGGTTATGCCGTGCGCGGCGCTGACATCGCGCGGACACCCGCGTCCCTCACGGTCATCGGCGAATCCGCCGCCGGCCGTCCCTTCGGCGGCAGCGTCGGCGCGGGGGAGGCCGTGCGTATCTTCACCGGCGCAGTGGTTCCCGAGGGGGCCGACACGGTGGTGATCCAGGAAAACACCACCCGCGAGGGTGATCGCGTGGCCACCACGGCGCCCACGGCCGCCCTGCGCAACGTGCGCAAGCGTGGGTGTGATTTCCAGGAAGGCGCGCCGGGCCTCACGGCCGGCCGGCGCCTCACCAGCCGCGACATCATGCTCGCCGCGGCCATGGACCATGCCTTCCTCCCGGTGGCGCGCCGGCCCCGCGTCGCCCTCATCCAGACCGGCGACGAGCTGGTGCTGCCCGGCCGCGGAACTGGCGCGCCGGGGGAAATCGTGGTTTCCAACGCCTTCGGGCTCGCCGCCCTCGCCACCCAGGCCGGCGCCGAGGTCACCGACCTCGGCCTCGTGGGCGACGACCTCGCCCACATTCGCGCCATCGTCGCGCGGGCATTGAGCGGCGCCTTCGACCTGGTGGTGTCCTCCGGCGGCGCCTCCGTGGGGGACCACGACCTCATGGCGCCGGCCCTGCGCGCCGAGGGCGTGGATCTCTATGTGCACAAGATCGCGCTCAGGCCTGGCAAGCCGCTGATGTACGGCAGCCGTGGCGCAGTCCGCGTGCTTGGCCTGCCCGGTAATCCGGTCTCCTCCCACGTCTGCGCGCTGCTGTTCCTTGAGCCCCTGGTCCGCGCCCTGCAAGGCGATGTGGCCGCGGGCGTGCACACCGCGCCGGCGCGCCTCGCCGTGGACGTGCCCGCCAATGACCAGCGGCGAGACTTCATGCGTGCCCACATGGAGCACGATGCCGACGGTTCCATCCGCGTGACGCCAGCCGTATCGCAGGACAGCGCCATGCTGAGCGTACTTTCCTCGGCCGACTGCCTGCTGGTCCGCGCACCGTTCGCAGCGGCGGCCAAGGCGGGCGATCCCTGCGAGATCATTCCGTTCCACGATTAGGCTACCGTTAACCACATCTTCACCCTTGCGGAACACAAAAGGAACAGATAGAAGCTGTTCATGATTTGTTTCGCATTATTTGCGACGCTGCCGCAGGCGGTCTTCCCGCTTTCGGAGGGATGACGACCCGCGCCGCAGTTGGCCGGCAGCACCGGAAACGGGGGGTGAGATGCTGACGCGCAAGCAATATGATCTGCTTCGCTTCATCCATGAGCGACTGAAGGAGACGGGGGTGCCCCCGTCCTTCGATGAGATGAAGGAAGCACTGGACCTGCGGTCCAAGTCCGGCATCCACCGTCTCATCACCGCTCTGGAGGAACGCGGCTTCATCCGCCGCCTGCCCAACCGGGCGCGGGCGCTGGAGGTCGTGCGGCTGCCGGACAGCGTCGCCCCGGGCCTCGCCACCCAGCGCAGCGGCGGACGCGGCTTTTCGCCCTCCGTGATCGAGGGGAGCCTCGGTAAGGTGCGCCCCCCGGCCGACGACGAGGAGGAAACCGGCCAGAGCGTCGTGGTGCCGGTCATGGGCCGCATCGCCGCGGGCACCCCCATCTCGGCCATTCAAAGCCGCAGCGCCACCTTGAACGTACCGCCGGAGATGCTCGGCCAGGGCGAGCATTTCGCCCTTGAGGTGCGCGGCGACAGCATGATCGAGGCCGGCATCCTGGACGGCGACACGGTGCTGATCCGCAAGTGTGACAGCGCGGACACGGGAGACATCGTCGTCGCCCTGGTGGACGAGGAGGAGGCCACCTTGAAGCGCCTGCGCAAGAAGGGCGCCTCCATTGCGCTGGAAGCCGCGAACCCCGCCTATGAAACGCGCATATTCGGGCCGGATCGCGTGCGCATCCAGGGCAGGCTCGTGGGGCTCATGCGGCGATACTGATATCTTGAGGCCGCGTTCACCAGGCCCGGGCCGTCGCGGGCGAACCCTCCTCCGGCCTCCTGCCAGGGACATGGCCAGGCGGCCTCCAGAAGCCACAGGATGTCGCCTTCGAGCACGGCTGTGGGCGGCGATTGAGGGGATGCTCATTCGCTGGCTGCGTCGTCGACCTCGGCGCCCCTGCTCCTCCCTTCCGGCATTCGGGGAGCAGCCGGCGGCGGCATCCAGGGGCGGTGGACCGCCGGATCACGGGCGGGCTGCTCGCGCAGAGCTCCCTGCTCCAGAAAGAAGGCAATCGTGCCGGTGCGCTCCAGCTCCTTCGGCGTCAGCACACGGGCGGGGCAGCCACGGGGCGGAGCTTCCTGCGTCACCACGATCTTCGCGTTCAGGCAATCTGCCGCAAGGCCCTCGGGCTTGCGGGAGACCGCGAGCGTTCCGCCTCCCGGCAGGGGGGCCACGCAGCCCAGGGGATCGCAGGTGAAACCGGCTTCGAGGGCTGTGCCGTTCACGGTGCGCCGCGCGCCCTCTTGCGCGAGCCACTGCTCCACCATCATTTTCTGGCCTTTCGCGCCGATGACCGACAGGCGCCCATCGGCGCTGCGCACGGCCACGGCTGCAGCGTTGGGCGCCACCAACACATCCGGCGCGGGTGGCGCGCCCGACACCAGGATCGCGACAGCCAGCGCAGGCACTGCGAGGAGACTCGGCAGCCCGCGCAGCAGACAGAGCGCGAGCAGCGCCATTGTGAACCAAAGAAGGGCCGCCGTGTTCACGGTGTAGATTCGCGCATCGGCTCCAGGCAACGCCGCGACCCGGTCGGACACCGCCACCATGATCTCGATGCCGGCTCCCATCACCGGCCATGCCAGCCCATCCCATCCGAACGGCATGAGCAGCACGCCGAGAAGGCCGAAGGGCATGACGAGCAGCGAAACGGCGGGCATCGCGACGAGATTTGCGAGCACTCCATACGGTGCGAAGCGCTGGAAATGGAAAGCGCCGTAAGGCCCGCTCGCGAAGCCGGCCACCAGCGCGGTCACCACGGTGCCGGCGACGAACACCAAAGGCAGCATGAGAATGCGCGCAGGCAGGCCCTCGGGCCGGGGCAAGGCGCGCAGGGGCTGCAACCGCTCATAGGCGGCCACCAGAGCCAGCGTGGCGGCGAAGGACATCTGCGGTCCCGGATCCAGGGCGGCTTCCGGCGTGAGGCCCAGGACCACCACGGCGGCCACGGCGATGGTTCGCAGGGTGAGCGCCCTGCGTCCGGCGAGAACACCTGCAAGCACCAGGCCCGTCATCACAAACGAGCGCTGCGCCGGAACGTCGTTTCCGGACAGCACGAGGTAGAAGGCGCTACCCGAGATCGCGAGCAGCGCAGCGGTGGCCTTGATGGGCCAACCCAGCGCCAAAGCCGGCACCAGCGCAAGCACGCCCCGCGCCAACGCGAACAGGGTGCCGGCCACGAGCGCCATATGGAGACCCGAGATGGAGAGGACGTGGGTGAGGCCCGACACACGCATGCTCTCCTCCACCTGCGGGAGAATCGCCGAGCGGTCCCCGGCGACCAGTGCCACAGCGATCTCCGCCGGCGTGCCGTGGAGCACGGCGCGGATGCGTGCACCAAGGGCGGCGCGGATATCGCCGACCAGGGCCGAGAGCCGGACCTGGATGGGAATTTCCACCGGTGCCGGGCTAAGCTTCGGTGGCCCGAGCCCGAAGCCCACGGCGTCGATGCCCTGGAACCATGTCGCTCGGCCGAAGTCGTGCGCCCCGGCCATGGCCGGGCCGAGAGGCGGCAGCAGCCGGACGAGCTGTGTGATGTGCGCCCCCACCTCGGGTGCGCTGCCGCGCTTCAGCGACAGGCGCACCAGGCGCGGCGGCGGACCCTCAATGCCACGGATCGGGCCCGGATCGAGCCGCAGCAAGATGCGATCACTGCCCACGCGCCGCTCCACGCGCTCCACATAGCCGGAGAGCCGGATCGGAAAGGCCGGCGGACTCGCCAGCGCCTCATGCATCATGAGGCTGGTGCGCACGCAGCCGGCCGAAAACCCGGTGGAAAAGGCACACAGGCCGGCGAGTATGGCGCAAAGCACGGCCTGCCGTCGCGCGGCCCATGTCGCAGCGGCAAGCGCGAGCGTCAGCGCCAGGGCCGCGGCGAGTGAGGGTTCGTGGGCAGCTCCGAAATAAGCGAGGATGCCGGTGGTGAAGGCTACCGGAAGCCACAGGACAAGGCGGCCGGATTCGGCCTCGACTGCGAGATCGGCGCGGAACCTCGCGGCGAATGCATGCCACAATGGCTCGACGCGCAGGCTCGCAGATCGCGCGCCGATGGGCACGGCGATGGCGCGCGCACGGGAGCGCGGCGTCACGCCGCCTCCATGGCCTCTCTCGCCATCCCCCGACCCCGCCCGCATTGCTCCGCCCCGCGCGCATGTTCCTTGTGCGGTGCGGCTATGCTACACGGGCGCCTCGCGCGCGCCACGGTCGTCTCGTCGCGGAGCCTGCGGCGCGCCCTGCCCCGTTTCCGCCGCCCGCGCCCCACGGGGCGCCCTTGGGCGGCGGGTGCCCCAGGTTCGAGTGCGCCATGTCCGAGATCGTCACCCGCTTCGCCCCCTCCCCCACCGGCTTCCTGCACATCGGCGGCGCCCGCACGGCGCTGTTCAACTGGCTTTATGCCAAGGCCAAGGGCGGCCGGATGCTGCTGCGCATCGAGGACACCGACCGCCAGCGCTCCACCAAGGAGGCCATCGACGCGATCCTGGAAGGGCTCTCCTGGCTCGGCATCACCTGGGATGGAGACCCCATCTACCAGTTCGCCCGCGCCGAGCGGCATCGCCAGGCGGTGGAAGACATGCTGGCGCAGGGCAATGCTTATCGCTGCTACGCCTCGGCGGAAGAGCTGGAGGAAATGCGCGAACTCGCCCGCAAGGAAGGCCGCCCGCCGCGCTATGACGGCCGCTGGCGCGACCGCGACCCCTCCGAGGCGCCGAAAGGCCGCGCTCCTGTGATCCGCCTGAAGGCGCCGCGCGAGGGCGAGACGGTGATCGAGGACATGGTGCAGGGCACCGTCACCTTCCCCAACAAGGACCTCGACGACCTCGTGCTGCTGCGCTCGGATGGCACGCCCACCTATATGCTCGCGGTGGTGGTGGACGACCACGACATGGGTGTGACCAACATCATCCGCGGCGACGACCACCTGACCAACGCCGCCCGCCAGACCCAGATCTACCGCGCCCTCGGCTGGGAGGTGCCGCGCATGGCGCACATCCCGCTCATCCACGGGCCGGACGGCGCCAAGCTCTCCAAGCGCCACGGCGCGCTCGGCGTGGATGCCTACCGCGACATGGGCTACCTGCCGGCGGCGCTGCGCAACTACCTCGTGCGCCTGGGCTGGAGCCATGGCGACCAGGAAGTGTTCTCCACCGAGGACATGGTCCGCTACTTTGACCTCGACAAGGTGGGCCGCTCCGCCGCCCGGTTCGATTTCCAGAAGCTGGAGAGCCTCAACGGCCAGTACATGCGCGGCTCCTCCGACGCCGAGCTTCTCGCCGCGGTCGAGGCGCTGGTGCCGCACCTGCCCGACGCCGCCCGCCGGCTCGCCCGCATGACGCCGGAGCGCCGCGCCCAGCTCGCCGCCGCCATGCCCAGCCTGAAGGAGCGTGCGAAGACGCTGGTGGAGCTGCTCGACAACGCCGAGTTCATCTTCGCTGAGCGCCCGCTGCCCATGGAGGAGAAGGCGGGCGCCCTGCTCACCGAGGAAGGCCGCGCGCACCTCGGCCGTCTCTTGCCGCTGCTGGAAGCCGCCGAGTGGAGCGCGGCCGCCACCGAGGCGGTGGTACGCGCCTATGCCGAGCAGGCGGGCGTGAAGCTCGGCGCCGTGGCGCAGCCCCTGCGCGCCGCCCTCACCGGCAAGACCACCTCGCCCCCCGTCTTCGACGTGCTCGCCGTGCTCGGCCGCGAGGAGAGCCTCGCGCGGCTGAAGGACCAGGCGCGATGATCCGCCTGCGCAGGCCGGCGCCCGAGGCCGAGCCCGTGGCGCTGGACCTGATGGGGTTGAAGTGCCCGTTGCCGGCCCTGCGCACGCGCAAGGCCCTTTCGGCCCTGCCGCCGGGCGCCCGGCTGGTGGTGACCTGCACGGACCCCATGGCGGTGATCGATATTCCACATGTGGCCCAGGAGACCGGCGCCGTTCTTGAGAGCCGGGTGGTGGACGCGGGACGGTTGACCTTCACCCTTCGCAAGGCGGGCTGAGCCGGGAAAGCCTGCCTGCTGTGGGCAAGACCGCCGGCCGCGGCGTGAGCGGCGTTGCGGAGCGGTGCAAGCTATGGTGCAGTGCCGCTCGAAATGTGCCCGGCCAGTGGGGGAGCCTTCCCCCCGTCCGGCGCCAGGGGGATGACATGAAGCTTCCGCGTCAGTTCTTCAAGCCGCTCGCCATCGGCGCGCCCGCGCCCTATCGCGAGCTGCCGGTGCGTCTGGAGCGCATGATCCACTTCGTGCCGCCGCACCTGGAAAAGATGCGCGCCAAGGTGTCGGATATCGCCAAGCAGGTGGATGTCGTGCTCGGCAACCTCGAGGACGCCATCCCGAGCGACGCCAAGGAAGCCGCCCGCAAGGGCTTCATCGAGATGGCCCAGGCCACCGATTTCGGCTCCACGGGCCTGTGGACCCGCATCAACTGCCTCAATAGCCCCTGGGTGCTCGACGACATCGTCGAGATCGTCTCGGCTATCGGCAACAAGCTCGACGTCATCATGCTGCCGAAGGTGGAGGGTGCGTGGGACATCCACTATCTCGACCAGCTCCTGGCGCAGCTCGAAGCCAAGCACGCTGTGCGCAAGCCCATCCTCATCCACGCCATCCTGGAAACGGCCGAAGGCGTGAAGAACGTGGAGGAGATCGCGGCCGCATCCCCGCGCATGCATGGCATGAGCCTCGGCCCGGCCGATCTCGCGGCCTCCCGCGCCATGAAGACCACCCGCGTCGGCGGCGGCCACCCGGACTACAAGGTGCTGGCCGACGCGGACGGCGACAAGCCGCGCGTGGGCTACCAGCAGGACCTGTGGCACTACACCATCGCCAAGATGGTGGATGCCTGCGCCGCCAACGGCATCAAGCCCTTCTATGGTCCGTTCGGTGATTTCTCGGACCTCGCCGCCTGCGAGAGCCAGTTCCGCAATGCCTTCCTCCAGGGCTGCGTGGGCGCCTGGTCGCTGCACCCGACCCAGATCGACATCGCCAAGCGCGTGTTCTCTCCGGATCCGGGCGAGGTGGCATTCGCGCTCAAGATCGTGGAAGCCATGCCGGACGGCACCGGCGCTGTGATGATCGACGGCAAGATGCAGGACGACGCCACCTGGAAGCAGGCCAAGGTGATCGTCGATCTCGCCCGGATCGTCGCGGCCAAGGACCCGGAAATGGGCAAGGCTTACGGTTTGTGAGATAATCCGGCAAAGCATGAGGAGGCGGAAGATGAGCACACAGGAGAAGACGCGCTCTCCCTCCGCCGTTGGCACTGTGGAGATGGTGGGGGCGCTGCCCCCGCCGGTGGAGGTCGCGGCGGACGTCGAGGCCCCGCAGATGCGGATGGCGAAGTTCCGGATCGGCGAGGTAGTGCGCCACAAGCACTTCCCCTTCCGCGGCGTCGTGTTCGACGTGGACCCCGTATTCGACAACACCGATGAATGGTGGCTCTCGATCCCCGAGGACATCCGCCCGGACAAGAACCAGCCCTTCTACCACCTGTTCGCCGAGAACGCGGACAGCGAGTATGTGGCCTATGTCTCCGAGCAGAACCTGGAGCTCGACAGCTCTGACGAGCCGCTGCGCCATCCTCGCGTCAATGAGATGCTGCTGGAGGACGCGGAAGGCCGCTGGCGGGTGCTCCCCCGGCTGGTGAACTGATCCTGCGGCGGCAACGGGCGGTCCATCGCGGCGCAGAACTCTGAGGCGAACGGCGTGAGCCGTTCCTTCGCGTTCGCCGTCGTTTTATCGCCAGCATGTTGCAGCGGCGGCCGCCGGCTCGCCATGAACGCCACAAAACTCACCCGACAAACGCGAACGGCACGCCCCTTCCGGAAGGCGTGCCGCACGTTCAGGTCGTTCACGGGCCCCTCCCGCGCCAAGCGCTGGGACGGGCCCCGAAAGCTCACTCGAAGGTCACTTGCCGGCGGGAGCCTGCCCCTGGGCGTTGGCCTTCTCCAGCTCCTGGCCCTTCTTCAGCAGAGCGGCCTTGTTCTGCTCTTCCTGGGCCTGGGCCTTCACGCGGGCCTCTTCCATGCGCTTGCGCTCCTGCTCCATGGCGACCTTGGCGTCGACGCCCGGGCCGTCATAGGTCTTGCCGAAATCGGCATTGGAGATGGGCAGGCTGAGGGTGCGGCCGACGCCGTTCACCATCTGCAGATAGACCGCATTGGCCTTCTTCAGCTTGGCGATGAAGCTCGCGTCCACTTCCACGTCGCCGATGCAGGTGGCGCCGCCGCCCTGGATCGGGTTGCAGATGACGAAGGGAACCGAAACCGGGTCCTTGTCGAGGGTCACGCGCATGCCCGGCTGCAGGCGCATGCCGAGCGGCACGGAGACGTTGAGGCGCTTCTTGGCCTCGTCCTTCATCTCCACGATGTCGATCTTGGCGATGGCCTGGTTCTCGACCCCCAGGATCTGGGTGAGCACGCAGACCTGCTTCTTGTTCTCCGGATTTTCCTGGCAGATCTTCTGCCACGGCGAGGCGGAGAACTTCACGTCCGGCTCGCCAGCCGCGCCGCCCTGAGCGGGCTGGGCGGACTGAGCGGGGGCAGCGGGCTTCGCGGGCTGCGCCTGGGAGAACGCCGGGCCGGCCAACGCCACGGAGAGCAGCGTTGCGGCGACACCCGCCGTGAGCCGCGCGATGGAATGGGTCTTGGTCATTGTGGCCTTTCCTGTGCTGCCTGCCGATCGTCCGCCTTTGCGCACGACGGCTGGCCCGCACCTGCTTCATGACCCGCGCTCTCTCCGGGCCAATTGAGGCAAGAAGGTGGCGGGCCCCGAACTGTGCCTGCTGGGCTCGACTTTGCGTGCTACCTTGCCGACGAATAAGGCCAATACACGACCGACCTCCACGGAAACAAGCCGCGGGCATGCAGAAAGCCGCTAGAGGAGAGGCCATGGCACGCGAATCGACGCCGAACCGCATGGCAGCGGCTTTCGTGATGGCCTTCGTTGCGCTCGGGCTCGCGCCGGGGCACGCCGCAGCGCAGGAGAATCAGCCGCCGGCCGCCCCGGCGCAGATGCCCGCCATCGCCATGCGCGGCGCGCCCGACCTGCCGCCCGATTTCAAGGCCCTGCCCTATGCCAACCCGGATGCCCCCAAGGGCGGGCGGCTCACGCTCTCCCAGCTCGGCACGTTCGACAGCCTGAACCCCTTCATCGTGAAGGGCTCCGCGCCCGGCTTCATCCGCAACTACGTGGTCGAGCCGCTGATGGCGCGCTCCTTCGACGAACCCTTCACCCTCTACCCCCTCCTGGCGCGCTCCCTCTCCACCGACGCAGAGCGCACCTATGTGGAATTCACGCTCGACCCGCGCGCCCGCTTCTCCAACGGTGCGCCGGTGACGGCCGACGACGTGCTCTTTTCCTTTGCCCTTCTGCGCGACATGGGGCGGCCGAACCACCGGCTTTATTACGGAAAGATCGCCAAGGCCGAGGCGCGCGACATCCGCACCGTGCGCTTCACCTTCGCGGGACCGGACCGTGAGCTTCCCCTCATCATGGGCCTCATGCCCGTGCTGGCGCGGGGCAGCACCGACCCCACCCGCTTCGAGGAGACGAGCCTCACGCCCCCGGTCGGCTCCGGGCCCTACACCGTGGGCACCGTGGACGCGGGCGCCGCCGTCACGCTGGTGCGTGACCCCCGCTATTGGGGCCGCGACCTGCCGGTGAACCAGGGCCTCTACAATTTCGACGAGCTGCGCTTCACCTACTTCCGCGACGCGAACTCGGAATTCGAGGCCTTCAAGAAGGGGCTGATCGATGCCCGCTTCGAGACCGACCCCGCCCGCTGGGAAACCGGCTACGACTTTCCCGCCGCCCGCGCCGGCGAGGTGGTGAAGGAGCTGATCCCCACCGGCACGCCGAAGCCTTATTCCGCGCTGGTGTTCAACACCCGCCGGCCGCTGTTCGCGGACAAGAGGGTGCGGCAGGCGCTCATCGAGCTGTTCGATTTCGAATGGCTCGACCGCAGTTTCTATCACGGCCTGTTCCAGCGCACGGCGAGCTTCTTCCAGGGCTCCGAGCTTTCCGCCCTCGGCCATCCCGCCGATGCGCGGGAGAAGGCCATCTTCGCCCCCTATCCCGACGCCGTGGTGCCTGATGTCCTCGCCGGCACCTACCGCCCGCCGGTCTCCGATGGCAGCGGGCGCGACCGCGAGCGGCTGCGGGCGGCGCTGTCCCTGCTCGGCGTCGCGGGGTGGCAGTTGCACCAGGGCGCCCTGGTGAATGCCGAAGGGGCGACCTTCGCTTTCGAGATCATGGTCGCCACCCGCGACCAGGAGCGCCTCACCCTCGCCTACGCCGCCCAGCTCAAGCGCGCCGGCATCACCGCCAATGTGCGCTTCGTGGATGCGGTGCAGTTCGATGCGCGGCGTAACGCCTATGAGTTCGACATGGTGCCCTTCATCTGGGGCCAGTCCCTTTCCCCGGGTAATGAGCAGGCCTTCTACTTCGGCTCCGCCGCCGCCGACACGCCGGGCACCCGCAACTACATGGGCGCGAAGAATCCGGCGGTCGATGCCGCGATCGCGGCGCTCATCGCCGCCCATGAGGAGGAAGATTATATCGCCGCCGCGCGTGCCCTCGACAGGGCACTGATTTCCGGCGCCTACGGTGTCCCCCTCTTCCACACGCCTGGCCAGTGGCTCGCCCGATGGACCCGCATCGCGCGGCCCGAGCGCCCGTCCCTCTACGGCTCCCTGGCCGAAACGTGGTGGCGCAATGAGGCGCGTTGACCATACGCGCATGCCGCGTACCATGGCACCGCACTTCGGCACAGATCGGCCGCAATGGGCAACCAAGGTGGGAACGTTCTTCACGCAAGGGCCGGAGCGTCGGCCGCCCGGATGTCTTCGTGGAGCACAACGAAGCCCCTGGGCTTGAAAAGACATCATCCGGCGGCCATTGCGCCCGCCGCCGAGGAGGGGAGTAATGGCCGACCCTCGACGTGCATCCGAAGCGCCCGCATCCGAACGGATTCTCGTGCCGCCCCATTCCACCTCCCCCGAGCGTCGCTCCAGCTCCACGCAGGCGGTTCGCCCGCGCATCGGCCATGGACCTGGCCGCGCGAAGGGGCGTGTCAGCACCAAGATCGACCGTGGCGTGATGCTGCGGGCTTTGCTCGTCTCGTGCGCCGTGGCCGCCTTCGTGCTGGGCGGGTTCTTCCTGCTGCACAGCCTTGGCCTCGGGCGCTCCGAGGAGGCGGCGGAGTTGCCCGCCCCGGAGACGACGGCGAGAGCCTCGCTCGTCCCCACCATCGCCGCAGCTCCCGCGTCACCTGCGCCGGTGGCCCCTCCCGCCATGCCTGCCGCGGAGCCGGCGCCTGCCGCGCCCGCGCCGACCCCGGCGGATTTCAGCCGGCCCGCCTTCCTTGAGCCACGCGCGGCGGACAATGCCGATGCCGACGCGATGGACGATCCCGTTCCGGAGCCGAACGCTTCGGCCGAGAGCGCGAAGGCCGAGGCTTCCGCACAGGACGGGCAGAGTCCCGCAGCGGGCCGCAACGGACGCCTCACCACGGCCATCAACCTGCGCTCCGCTCCGCAGCGCGGCGCTTCCGTGCTCGCCACCCTGGAGGCCGGCACCAAGGTCACCGTTTTTTCCTGCAAGTCCTGGTGTGAGGTGGCGGCCGGGGACAAGCGGGGCTATGTGTATCGTCGGGCGGTAGATCAATGAGCCGCCACGGAGCGCCTTTCCCGTCGGCGTGAGATCGCCGGTGGTGCGCAGGCGCCCGAAACGAGGAACGGGAAAGGATCTGCCATGAAGACGAGCATTGCAGCAGGAGCAGCTCTCCTGGCTCTGGCCCTGGCCTCCGGCACGGCTTCGGCGCAGGGCGTCGTCCAGGGCGCCCAGCAGGGCGCGAACCAGGGCGTGGCGGCCGGCGACAAGGCGGCGGGTCCCGTGGGCGGCGCGGTGGGCGGCACCGTGGGCGCCGTCGGCGGCGGCGTGGCCGGTGGTGTGGTCGGCGGCGTCAAGGGTGCCGGCGAAGGCGCACAGCAGGGCGTGAAGGCCGGCGAGAAGGCCGCGGGCCCCGTGGGCGCGGTCGTGGGCGGTGCCGTGGGTGCCGTAGGCGGCACCGTCGGTGGCGTGCTGGGCGTCGACGGCAAGAAGTGAAGTCCGGGCCGACCGGCGGATATTCCGCACCGGTCCCGATCAAGTCGCGCCGGCCGGCCCCGTCGAGGGGGCGGACCGGCGCTTTTCATTGCGGCACGGAGGCCGTGTAAAGCTCGCCTCCCGCGGTGACCGCCAAGCCGGAACCGCCCCAGGAGCTGGCCCTAGAGACTCTTCTTCTGCGCCAGGGCGGCGAGCTTCTTGAGCACGGCCAGCGTGCCCTTCAGACGCGCTTCCGCGCTGGGCCACTCCCGCAGGAACACCACCTTGAAGTCGGGCCGCACCTTGGCCTGCGAGCCTTCCTGGGCGATCAGCTTCACGAGGCCGGAGGGATCCGCGAACTCGTTGCCGCGGAAGCCGAGCACAACGCCCTTGGGCCCGGCGTCCACCTTCTCCACATTGGCAGCGCGGGCGAGTGCCTTGATCTTGGCGAGCTGGAGCAGGTGCCCCACTTCGGCGGGCGCCGAACCGAAGCGGTCCGTGAGCTCGGCGCCGAAGCCGTCGATCTCCTGGTCTTCCTGAAGGTCGGCCAGCCGCCGGTAAAGGGCGAGCCGCACATGCAGGTCCGCCACATAATCCTCGGGAATGAGCACCGGCGTGCCGATGGTGATGTTGGGCGACCACTTGTCGTCCACGTAGTCGGTAATGCCCGCCTTGATGTGGGCGATCGCCTCCTGGAGCATCTCCTGGTACAGCTCGTAGCCCACTTCCTTGATGTGGCCCGACTGCTCATCCCCCAGAAGGTTGCCGGCGCCGCGGATGTCGAGGTCGTGGCTCGCGAGCTGGAAGCCCGCACCGAGCGTCTCCAGCGATTGCAGCACCTTGAGCCGCCGGTCCGCCTGCGCCGTCACCGCCCGCGCGGCCGGCACCGTGAAGATGGCGTATGCGCGCGCCTTGGCGCGGCCCACCCGGCCCCGGAGCTGGTAGAGCTGGGCAAGGCCGAACATGTCTGCCCGATGCACGATGAGCGTGTTGGCATTGGGCACGTCGAGGCCGGATTCCACGATGGTGGTGGAAAGCAGAACATCATACTGCCCATCGTAGAAGGCGGTCATGATGTCTTCGAGGGCGCCGGCCGCCATCTGGCCATGGGCCACCGCCACCTTCACCTCCGGCACGGAGGCCGAGAGGAACTCCTGCACCTCCGCCAGGTTTTCGATGCGCGGCACCACGTAGAAGCTCTGGCCGCCGCGATAGCGCTCGCGTAGCAGCGCCTCGCGCACGATCAGCGGATCGAACGGGGTCACGAAGGTGCGCACAGCCAGCCGGTCTACGGGCGGCGTCGCGATGATGGAAAGCTCGCGCACCCCGGTCATGGCGAGCTGGAGCGTACGGGGAATGGGGGTCGCGGTGAGCGTCAGCACATGCACCTCGGCCCGCAGCTGCTTCAGCCGTTCCTTGTGGCCGACGCCGAAATGCTGCTCCTCGTCCACGATGACGAGGCCCAGGTCCCGGAACTGGATGCTCTTGCCGAGCAGCGCGTGGGTGCCCACCACGATGTCCACGGTGCCATCAGAGAGGCCCTTCTTCACCGCCGTCAGCGCCTTGCCCGTCACCATGCGGGAGGCCTGGGCGATGTTCACCGGCAGGCCCTTGAAGCGCTCGGAGAAGGTCTTGAAGTGCTGGCGCGCGAGCAGGGTCGTGGGCACCACCACCGCCACCTGCTTGCCGGAAAGCGCCGCCACAAAGGCCGCGCGCAGCGCCACCTCCGTCTTGCCGAAGCCCACGTCGCCGCACACCAGCCGGTCCATGGGGTGGCCGGAGCCGAGATCATCAATCACCGCGTCGATGGCGGCTTCCTGGTCGTCGGTCTCCTCGTAGGGGAAGCGGGCGCGGAACTCGTCGTAGACACCGGAGGCAACCGTGAGCTTCGGCGCCTCGCCGAGCTGGCGCTGCGCCGCGATCTTGATGAGCTGGGCAGCCATCTCGCGGATGCGCTTCTTCATCCGCGCCTTGCGGGCCTGCCAGGCGCCGCCGCCCAGCCTGTCGAGCTGGGCCTCGGTCTCCTCCGAGCCATAGCGGCTCAGCAGTTCCAGGTTCTCCACCGGCAGCAGGAGCTTGGCGCTCTCGGCATAGTGGATTTCCAGGTAATCGTGGCTGGTGCCGCCGGTATCCACCGTCTGCAGGCCCACGAAACGGCCGATGCCGTAGTCCACGTGAACCACGAGATCGCCGGGCGTCAGCGCCGTCAGCTCGGAAATGACGTCCTGGGGCTTGCGGGCCTTGCGCTTGGGGCGCACCAGCCGGTCGCCCAGGATGTCCTGTTCGCCGATGAGGGCGAAATCCGGCGTCTCGAACCCCGCCTCCACGCCGTAGACGGCAAGCGCGGCCTGCGTCTTGGGCAGGGCGGCGAGGCTTTCGAAGCGGGAGATGGACGCAGTGCCGGTGAGGTCGTGGTCCGCCAGCACGGTACCGAGCCGTTCGCGCGAGCCCTCCGACCAGCCGGCGAGGATGACCTTCTTGTCCTTCTGCAGCTCCCGCACATGGGCGACGGCGGCGTCGAACACATTGCCCTCGGGGTCCGCCCGCTCGGCGGCAAAGGAGCGGCCCTTCACGCCACCCACGTCGATCACCTCGCCCTTCGCGGCGCCCTCCGGCATCGCGAAGGGCGACAAATGCGCCAGCCGCGCGGCGCCGATGCGGGCCGTCCATTCCGGACCGGTGAGATAGAGGCGGTTGGTGGGCAGCGGATTGTAGATGGAGCCGCCGGCTGGAAGCTCCAGCGCCTCCTTGCGGGCGGCGTAGTAATCGCCGATCTGCGCGATGCGCTCGCCGGCAGCTTCCTCCACCAGCGGATCAAGCACCAGGGGGCTCGCCGCGACATAATCGAACAGCGTGTCCATGTGCTCATGGAACAGCGGCAGCCAGTGCTCCATGCCGGCGTGGCGGCGGCCCTCGCTCACGGCCTCGTAGAGCGTGTCACCCTTCTGCGCCGCGCCGAACTCCGCCACATAGGCCATGCGGAAGCGCTTCATGGTTGCGGTGGTGAGCTGGAACTCGGCCATGGGCAGGAGATCCAGGGAGCGCAGCTGCCCGGTGGTACGCTGGGTTTCCGGATCGAAGGCGCGGATGCTCTCCAGCGTGTCGCCGAAGAAATCGAGGCGGATGGGCGCGTCGAGGCCCGGAGGGTAGAGATCGATCAGCCCGCCGCGCACTGCATATTCGCCGGTGTCTCGCACGGTGGGGGTGCGCAGGAAGCCGTTCTGCTCTGCCCATTCCACGATCCCGTCGAGGGCGATGGCGTTGCCCGGCGCCGCGGAAAGCGACTGGGCCGCCACCAGCGCCTTCGCCGGCACCCGCTGCACGGTGGCGTTGACGGTGGTGAGGAGCACGCTCGCCTTGCCGCCCTTCACGCGGGCGAGGCGCGCAAGCGTCGCCATGCGCCGCGCCACGATGGAGGCGTTGGGGGAGGCCCGGTCATAGGGAAGGCAATCCCACGACGGGAAGCTGTGGACATCGAGTTCCGGCGCGAAGAAGGCGAGGCCGCGTTCCAGCGCCGCCATGCGCTGGCCGTCGCGACAGACCACCGTGAGGCTCGGCCACGGCGCATTCTTCTCCGCGGCCACGGCGCGGGCGAGATCCCCCACCACCAGGCCTTCCATGCCCTCCGCGACGCGGGAAAGGGTCAGGGGCCGGCCTTGCACCAGCGCATCGGCAAGCAGGCGGGGACGCTTCACTTCAGGAAACTCCAGCAGAACGGGTGCGCGTAAGCGAACAGGAGGGCGCGGGGCCTATTCGGGCAGGCCACGCCCTTCCACATGGAACGCCTTCATGCGGGCGAACAACGGGGTGTCGTATTCAGCCGGCACGGGGTTCGTCTCGGAAATCCACGAGAACATGTCGTGGTCCTGGGCGTCGATGAGCGCCTCGAAAGCGTCGAGCTCGGCATCGGAGAAGTTGGCGATCTCGGCATCGGCGAACTTGCCCATGATGAGGTCCATCTCGCGCATGCCCCGGTGCCAGGCGCGATAGAGGAGGCGCCGGCGGCGCGGATCGAGATCGGCGCTGGAACGCTGGGTGCCCGACATGGGAAGACCTCACGGATGGAACGGCACGGACGGCCGCCCCCGCGAAAGAGGCGTCCGCTCCTGTAGTGACGCCGCTTATAGAGGCAAGGGCCCTCGCTTGGCCAGCATCGCCTTTGGCCCAGCGCGTTGCGGCGTCTTAGGGCGCTCCGGGGCGCATCACCCCCCGCCGCGTGCGTGGGTCAGCAGCATCGGCCCGCTGCCGGCAGCCCCCAGTTCATCTTGCGGATTGCGCAGCGGGCACTCGTCCTTCGAGAGACACCCGCAGCCGATGCAGCCATCGAGATGGTCGCGCAGCTCGGTGAGGCCGTCGATGCGCGCCTGGAGGGCGGCGCGCCATCCCTCCGCCATGGCGCGGACCTCGGATGCCGACGGGATCGTGCCGGGCGGAATGGGGCGCAGGAGATCGGAAATCTCGCCCAGCGAGATCCCCAGGCGCTGGGCCACCTTGATGATGGCGATCCGTCGCAGGATATCGCGGGAATACCGGCGCTGATTGCCGGTGCTGCGCAGCGATCCGATCAGCCCCTTGGCCTCATAGAAATGCAGGGTCGAGATGCTCACCCCGCTGCGCT
The DNA here is from genome assembly GCF_043195015.1 of Xanthobacter sediminis. NCBI lineage: Bacteria > Pseudomonadati > Pseudomonadota > Alphaproteobacteria > Hyphomicrobiales > Xanthobacteraceae > Xanthobacter > Xanthobacter sediminis. Next base: position 262,992 of record NZ_JBAFWH010000006.1, read on the forward strand.
GCGACACCTCGCCGACTGACAGGAGAGAGGTGCGCTTTGCCGCGCCCAGCATGGAGGATACCATCTTGACCTCAAGTATGCCTGAGGTTTTATACGAGGTGTCGGCTTGCCATTGCAAGCGCCTCCGGTCCGCGGGACCGGTAGCCGCAGCAGCCGACGCGCCCGGTGAATATCCCAGGGATGCGCGGCATTTCCTGGAGCGCATTCATGACCGATACTTTTCCCCTCGTCGCCCTCGTCAGCGGAGCCAACCGCGGGATTGGTCTCGCCATCGCCGACGGGCTCGCGACGCGCGGCGTGCGCGTGTTGCTGGGCGCGCGGGACCTTGCGAAGGGCGAGGCGGCGGCGGCCGCTCTCGCGGCGCGCGGGCGTGACGTCCGCGCCGTACAGCTCGACACCACCGATGATGCCAGCGTCGCCGCCCTGGCCCGTCGCGTTACCGAGCAGCATGGGCGGCTCGACATTCTCATCAATAACGCCGGCATCGGGATCGACCACGCTCCCGGCCTCTCCGTCACGGAGAAGCTGGAGCAGACGCTGGCCGTGAACGTCACGGGCACCGCGCGCCTGACCGAGGCCATGCTGCCCCTGCTGCGAAAGGCGCCTCAGGGGCGGATCGTCAACGTGTCGTCGGAGCTGGCGTCGTTCGGCCTGCGCGCTGACCCAGACTGGCCCTATGCGGCATTCTCCATGCCCACCTACCAGGCCTCGAAGGCCGCGGTGAACGCGCTGACCGTGAGCTATGCGCAGCAGCTCGCCGACACAGCCATCAAGGTGAACGCCATCTGCCCGGGCTATACGGCCACCGAGGCCACCCATTTCATGGGGACGAAGACGCCGGAACAGGCCGCCGTCATCGCCGTCATGTTCGCTCTGCTCGACGCCGAGGGGCCCTCGGGCGCCTTCGTAAACGACAGCCGCGAACTGCCCTGGTGAGAACATGAAACGCCACCCCCGCCGACGGGGGCGGAGCATCGGCGCTACTTGCCCTCGAACAGCAGGGCGAGCCGCGTCATCAGCGGCTCGTCGGTCATGTCGAGGCGCAGCGGGGTCACGGAGATGCGGCCCTCGTCCAGCGCCCGCAGGTCCGAGCCCGGGGCGGTCTCGAAGATGCGGCGCTCGAAGGCGATCCAGTAATAGGGATTGTTGCGCCCGTCGCGCCGCGCCTCGATGCGCATGAGCTTCTGGTCGCGCTTGCCCTGGGCGGTGGCGGCGATACCGGTGATCTCCTCCGGCGCGCGGTCGGGGAAATTCAGGTTCATGACGATGCCGGGCGGAATACCCTCCTCCAGCAGCGTGCGGATGATCTTGGGCGCATGCGTCTCGGCGGTGATGTAGCTGGGGTTCTCCCGGCTCTTGATGCCGAACGCCTGGGACAGCGCGACGGAGGGAATGCCGAGGATGGTGCCCTCGATGGCTCCCGCCACCGTGCCGGAATAGCTCACGTCCTCGGCGATGTTCTGGCCCCGGTTGATGCCGGAAAGCACGAGGTCCGGCGGCCGGTCGGCCAGGATATGTCGCACCGCCATGATGACGCAGTCCGTGGGCGTGCCCTTCACGGCGAAGCGGCGCTCCTCGATCTGCCGCAGGCGCAGCGGGTCCGAGAGCGACAGGGAGTGGGCGACGCCCGACTGGTCGAACTCCGGCGCCACCACCCACACGTCTTCGGAGAAGGTGCGCGCGATGCGGGCGCAGGCATCAAGGCCGGGGGCGTGAATGCCGTCGTCGTTGGTCACCAGGATACGCATGAATTCGCCTCGCTCCGCCGTTGCCGTCCCGCCTCTCTCCCCGCCGGGGAAAGGGGCGGGACGACGCCCTTCCCTACTTCAGCTTCTCGATCAGCTTCAGCCCGCCCATGTAGGGGGCGAGCGCATCCGGCACCGCCACGGCGCCGCTCTCCTGCTGGTAGGTCTCCAGCACCGCCACCAGGGCGCGGCCCACGGCGACCCCCGAACCGTTCAGCGTGTGCACGAAGCGCGGGGTGGCCTTGCCGTCCTTGCCGTCCGCCGGGCGGTAGCGCGCGTTCATGCGCCGCGCCTGGAAATCGCCGCACACGGAGCAGGAGGAAATCTCGCGGAACGCCCCCTGCCCCGGCAGCCACACCTCGATGTCGTAGGTCTTGCGCGAGCCGAAGCCCATGTCGCCGGTGCAGAGCGTCACCACGCGATAGTGCAGGTCCAGCTTCTGCAGCACCGCCTCGGCGCAGGCGAGCATGCGCTCGTGCTCCTCGCCCGACTTTTCCGGCGTGGTGACCGAGACCAGTTCCACCTTGCTGAACTGGTGCTGGCGGATCATGCCTCGAGTGTCCCGCCCCGCCGCGCCCGCCTCGGCGCGGAAGCAGGGGGTGAGCGCGGTCAGGCGCAGCGGCAGCTCCTCCTCGGCAAGGATGCTCTCGCGCACCAGATTGGTGAGCGGCACCTCGGCAGTGGGCACCAGCCACAGGCGGTTCGCCACCTGCACCTTGCGGATGTGGGCCGAGAGGTTCACCCGGTCGAGCGCGCTCGGCGCGTCGAGGCCCGAGGCGAGCAGCGCGGCAATCTCCTGCGCGGCGGCGGCCTGCGCCTCGGCGACGGCGGCCGCGAAATCGGCGGCGCGGGTGGTGGAGAACTGGTCGTCCTCGAACTTCGGGAGCTGGGCGGTGCCGTACATGGCCTCGTCCCGCACCAGGATGGGCGGGTTAACTTCCGTGTAGCCGTGCTCGCCGGTGTGGGTGTCGAGGAAGAACTGGCCGAGCGCGCGCTCCATCCGTGCCAGCGGGCCCTTGTTGACCACGAAGCGCGCGCCGGAAAGCTTGGCGGCGGTCTCGAAGTCCATCTGGCCGAGGGCCTCGCCGACCTCGAAATGCTGCTTAGGGGTGAAGGCGTAGCCGCGCGGGGCGCCGTGGCGGTGGCGCTCCACATTCTCGTGCTCGTCCTTGCCGAGGGGCACGTCCGCCAGGGGCGCGTTGGGGATGGCCGCGAGCTCTCCTTCGAGCTCCTGCTCCACGGCCTTCACCTCGGCCTCGAGCGCCGGCACATCCTCCTTGATCTTCGCAACCTCGGCCATGAGGGCCTGGGCGCGGGGCTCGTCCTTCTGCGCCTTGGCCTGGCCGATCTCCTTGGACGCGGCATTGCGCCGCGCCAGCAAGCCCTCCAGCCCGGTAAGGGCGGTGCGGCGCTGCTCATCAAGGCCGATGAGCTTCTTCACCAGCAGGTCGGCGGCAAGGCGCGCCTCCTGCGTGTCGCCGCCGCGCCGTGCGAGGGCGTCCACCAGGCCCTCCGGCTGTTCCCGAATCCACTTGATGTCGTGCATGGCGAGGCTCCGCGGCGGGGAGAGCGCGGACGTGTCGACCCCGTGACTGCCATCACACCCGGCCCAAAGCCGGATACCCATGCCGCGCCACCCTTGGCGCCGCTCTCATGGATGGCCGGGCCAACCCGGCCGTGACGCAGCGGGCCGACCCGTCGCGTTCCCGGAAAATTCCGAAGATGAGGAGGGCGCCCGCCCGACTCAGCCGGCGGTGGAATCGGCCGCGTCGCGCGCCGCCTCGTCCGCCGCCCGCCGCTTCTCGACGGCGCCCACCAGATAGACGGACACCTCGTAGAGAAGCAGCGTCGGCAGGGCAAGGGAGAGCTGCGAGATCACATCCGGCGGCGTGAGCACCGCCGCCAGGATGAACACGCCGACGATGGCATAGCGCCGCGCCTTCCGCAGCATGTCCTGCGTGACCACTCCGATGCGGGCGAGCAGGGTGAGGATGACGGGAAGCTGGAAGCAGATGCCGAACGCCAGGATCAGCGTGGTGATGAGCGAAAGATATTCGGAAACCCGCGGCAGCAGCGAGATTTCCGCCCGCCCGTCGCCGCCCGCCTGCTGCATGTTCAGGAAGTAGGTCATCGCCAGCGGCATGGCGATGAAATAGACGAACGCCGCGCCGATGAGGAAGCAGATGGGGGTGGCGATGAGATAGGGCCGGAATGCGGCCTTCTCGTGCTTGTAGAGCCCCGGCGCGACGAACGCATAGACCTGCGCGGCCACCAGCGGAAACGACAGGAATGCCGCGCCGAACATGCCGAGCTTGATCTGGGTGAAGAGGAATTCCTGCGGTGCAGTGTAGATGAGCTTGATCCCCGGCGCGAAGCCAGAGGCGAACTCATAGGGCCACAGCAGGATGTTGTAGATCTGCTTGGCGAAGGTGAAGCACACGAAGAACGCCACAAGGAACCCGATGAGCGACTTTATGAGCCGCGCGCGCAACTCTATCAGGTGCTCGATCAACGGGGCCTTCGACGCCTCGATATCGTCCTCGTCACTCATTGCTGGCTCGCCGTGGGCGCCTGCGCCGGTCCGGGCGCCGGGGTCTGTGCGGAGGATGCAGGCAGCGCGGCGGCCGGCGCGCTCTCGATGGGGAAGACCGGCGGTGGAAGCGGCTCCTCAGGCGGCGGTGGAATCAGAGCCTCCACCGGCGTCGCCGGTAGGGGCCCCTCCCCGACCTCGGGCGTGGCGGGAGCCTCCGCCTTGGGCTTGGCGGCGTTCTCCACCGTCGCGCGGATCTCGTCGCGGATGGACTTCAGGGGATCGAAAGCCTGCCCGGCGCCGACACTCGTCAATGAAGAGCGGGCGGTGTCCGTGACGTCGGAGATCTCCTTGCGCATCTCGGCGATGTCCGCCTCGCGCAGGGCCTCCTGGAACTGCCCCTGGAATTCGCCGGCCATGCGGCGCAGCTTCCCCACGGTCCGCCCCACGGTGCGCAGCACCGAAGGCAGCTCCTTGGGGCCGATGACGATCAGCGCCACAATGCCGATCAGCATCAGCTCGGACCAGCCGATCTCGAACATGAACGCCTCACGCCCGCGGCCGCGCGGCCGCCCTTCTCGAAGAGGATAAGGGGAATAGGCCGTCAGACGGCCTTCTTCTCACCCTCGGCGGTGGCGCTGGTGGTCTGGCCGGGCAGCGGGCGCGGCGTCTCGGAAGCCGCCGGCTTCACCGGCTCCTCGTCCTCGGCCATGCCCTTCTTGAAGGACTTGATGCCCTTCGCCACGTCACCCATGAGGTCGGAGATCTTCCCCCGGCCGAACAACAGGAGCACCACGGCCAGCACCACGATCCAGTGCCAGATGCTCATCGAACCCATTCCGGTCATCCTCCGAAAGGTCAAACCCCCCGGCGGCGACGGCCTCGGGGCACTCGGGCGCCGACACTAGGCCCCGCCCGCGGCGAAAACAAGGAGGCCCCCGGCATCCACAGGTCGCCTTGCCTCACTCGTCATCGGAGGGCGGCGGCGAGAGGGTGAAGTCCAGCGGCTCCGGCTCCAGTGCTTCCTCGTCCTCCCGCAGGTCCGGATCGTCGGATGGAAGAGGAATGGCAAAGCCGGCCGGGATGCGCCCGTCCAGCAGCCCGGCGCCCTTCAGCTCGTCGATGCCCGGCAGGTCGGAAACGGCGTCGAGGCCGAACTGTACGAGGAAGGCGGGGGTGGTGCCGTAGGTCACGGGGCGGCCGGGCGCCTTGCGCCGGCCGCGCAACCGAATCCAGCCGGTCTCCAGCAGCACGTCCAGCGTGCCCTTGGAGGTGGAGACGCCCCTGATCTCCTCGATTTCCGCCCGCGTCACGGGCTGGTGGTAGGCAATGATCGCCAGCACCTCGACCGCCGCCCGCGACAGCTTGCGCTGTTCCGGCGCGAGGTCGACAAGCTCAGGAGCAAGGTCCGGCGCCGTGCGCAGCATCCAGCCGCCCGCGACCCTGGCAAGGTTCACTCCGCGCTTGGCATAGTCACCCGAAAGGGCCTCCATCAGCGCATCGAGGTCCGCGCCCGCCGAAAGGCGCGGGCGCAGGGCCCGCGCATCGAGCGGTGTCGACGACGTGAACAGCATTGCCTCGATCAGCCTCAGATCGCGCACAAAGGCGACCGCGCGCTCGTCATCGGGGCGCACATCGAAGAGGTCGATGCGCGGCGCGGGCTTCTTCATGCGTCCTCTTCGCTTTCCGGCGCCCGCCCCGGTTGCCGGTCTCCGCCCCTGGCGCGCAGCCACAGCGGCGCGAACGGCCGCTCCTGCCGGATGTCGATAAGCCCTTCCCGCACCATCTCCAGGGTCGCGGAGAAGCTGGAGGCGAGCGCGGTCGCCCACTGGTCGGGCCGGGTGAGGTATTCTACCAGGAACTGGTCGAGGCGCATCCAATCCGAAAGCAGCTCCCGGCCCAGCAGCCGCTCCAACCGCTCGCGCGCATCGGCCAGGGACCACACCGCGCGCATCTTCAGCGTGACGGTGGAGAGCGCCTGCGTCTGCCGCTGGCGGGCGTAAGCGGAGAGCAGATCGTACAGCGTCGCCGTATAGGCGATGGGCCGGCGGGGCATGTCGGCCGCATCCGGCTCGGCGCGGGCGAACATGTCGCGCTCCATCCGCGGGCGGGCCATCAGCTGCTCCGCCGCCTTGCGGATGCGCTCCAGGTGCCTGAGGCGCCGGGCGAAGGCCGCCGCCAGTTCCTCCGCGCTCGGCCCCTCCTCCTGGGGCGGCGCGGGCAGGAGGAGGCGCGACTTGAGGTAGGCGAGCCAGGCCGCCATCACCAGATAGTCCGCGGCCAGCTCCAGCCGCCCACGCCGCGCCTCCTCGATGAAGGCCAGATACTGGTTCGCGAGGGCGAGGATGGAAATGCGCGTCAGGTCCACCTTCTGCGTGCGGGCCAGTGCCAGCAGAAGGTCGAGCGGCCCCTCGAAGCCGTCGAGATCGACCACGAAGGCGTCTTCCCCGTCCTCGGGGCGTTCATCGCCGCCTTCGAGGAAGTCGTCCGCGGCCATCTCAGGCGGCAGAAAGGAGCCGGGCCACATCGGCCCGCAGCGCAGCCGCGTCATGCCCCGTTCCCGGCCGGCGCAGCGCCAGCGCCCGTTCGGCGCGTTCCGCCGCCTGGCCCTGAAGCACCGGCGCGGCGGCGGCCACCTCCACCATCTCCTCCATCTTGCCGTTGCAGTGCAGCAGCAGGTCGCAGCCGGCGACGGCGGCATCGACCGCGCGCTGCTCCAGCGTTCCGGCGAGGGCGCCCATGGAAAGGTCATCGCTCATCAGCGCGCCCTCGAAGCCGATGGAGCCGCGGATCACCTCCGTCATCACCACCGGAGAGGTCGTGGCTGGCCGCTCGGCGTCGATGTCCGCGTAGACCACGTGGGCGGTCATGCCCAGGGGAATGTCCTTCAAAGCGCGGAAGGCGGCGAAGTCCGCCCCTTCAAGCTCGGCGCGGGGCGCATGAACCACGGGCAATCTTTCGTGGCTGTCCACCGGGGCGCGGCCGTGGCCGGGAATGTGCTTCAGCACCGGCAGCACGCCGCCATCCAGCAGCCCTTCCGCCGCCGCGCGGGCGAGAGCCGCCACCGCGCCCGGCTCGGTTCCGTAGGCCCGGTTGCCTATGATGCCGTGCCCGTCCGGATGCCGCAGGTCCGCCACCGGCAGGCAGTCCACATCGATACCGAGATCGGAAAGATCCGCGGCGATAGCCCGCGAGTTGAGCCGCGTCGCCTGCAGCGCCGCCTCCGGCGCGCGCAGGTAGAGCGCGCCGAAAGCCTCGGCCGGGGGATATTCCGCCCAGTGCGGGGGCCGCAGGCGCTGAACGCGCCCCCCCTCCTGGTCGATCAGCACCGGCGCGGCCCATCCGGCGGCGTCGCGCATCTCGGCCACGAGGGCGCGCACCTGATCCGGGCTCTCCACGTTGCGCGCGAACAGAATGAAGCCCCACGGCGCGGCGGCGGAGAAGAAACGCCGCTCCTCGGCGGAGAGGCGAAGACCGGCGCAGCCGGCGATGAAAGCCCGTGACGACATGATCTGCCCCTATAAGCGGCTCCGCCGCCCGTCAAGGCGAGGGAGCCCCAAATAAAAAGGCCGGGACGAGCCCGGCCGAGGTGGTTCTGTTGCGGACCGGCTCAGAGCCCGGCCACGTATCGCGCCGGATCGACCGCGGTCGAACCCTTGCGGATCTCGAAGTGGAGCTGCGGGCTCTGCACGCTGCCGCTCTGGCCCGCCTTGGCGATGATCTGGCCACGGCGCACCGTGTCGCCGCGCTTCACGTCCAGCTCGCTGGCATGGGCATAGGCGGTCACATATCCGTCGGCGTGCTTGATGAGCACGAGGTTGCCGTAGCCCTTCAGCTCGTTGCCGGCATAGGCCACGACGCCGTCTTCCGCGGCGCGCACCGAGGTGCCTTCCGGAACCGCGAAATTCACGCCATCGTTGCGGGCACCGCCCGGCTTCGGACCGAAGGAGGAAACCACCCGGCCGCGCACCGGGGCGCGGAACTGCGGGCCGCCGCCGGTCGCGCGGGGCGCGTCATCGGCCCCCGCGTCAGCCACAGCGGTGACCTTGGCGGCGGTTTCGATCTTGGGCTCGGCGACCGGTGCCGCAGCAACCTTTGCCGGAGCACTTGCGGCAGGCGCGGGCGCGGCAGCCGTCTTCATTGGCGCCATCGTCGAGGGCACCGGAGCAGATGCCATGAGTGCCGGGGCCTGGGTGGGCTTGGCGGCAGCGGTGACCGGCGGAGCGGGATGCGTGGAGGCCACGACGGGCGACGGCGCGGGCATGGTTCCCAGGGTGCCACCGGAGGGCGTCGCGGGAACAGCCGCACGCACCGCAGTGGCAGCGGCGGCGCCGGTGGGGATCACGAGCGACTGCCCGGTGCGCACCGTCATGCCCGGAGCGATATTGTTCGCGGCGCCGAGAGCCGCTGGCGTCACATTATAAAGGCGCGCCACGGAGGCGAGCGTCTCGCCGCCCTGCACCACATGGGTGCCTCCGGCCACACGCGGCGCCGCGGGCGCGGACGGAGGCGTGTACCCCGGCGCAACGTAGTTGCCGCCGGCCGCGTAGTTCGCGGAGCCGTAGGGCTGAGCCGGAGCGGAGGCGGCGTAGGAATTGGGCATGCCGGCAGGCCCGGGCGGCGGCAGCGCCGCGGAATCCACCCGCCCCGTAGGCGCGGGGCGCAGGGAGCCAGTGACCTCGGGCGCCGCCCCCTGGGGCTGGGTGTTGCCGAAATTGAAGTCAGGTAAACCGGCAAAACGCGTCGAATCCGAACTGCAACCGGCTACGGCACCGGACATGAGCCCGATCACGGCCAGTCGCGCGACGACGCGGCGCCCCTTGGTCTCGCTGAAATTACGCATGTGACCGTACTCGCACGCAACAGAACTGTCGCCCATTAGAGGCCCCAGGCGTAAATGCGGACTTAAGCCGACCCTGCGTCAGCGCGGCTTTGCACGGATTTCTGCCGGCGTTGCAGATTCGACACAGAAGGGAGGCAGGCCTTGACCCGAAGGCCAAATCAGGCTCCCACATTCACGCTCTTTAGGGCGGCGCCCCCGCCCGCCCCATCCAAGGATGTGCCCCGCAGATGGCTTTGAAGCCGATCGCAGAGGATCTCGTCGCCGCGCTGCGCTTCTACTCGCGGCTGCCGCTGCCGGAATGGGGCGCCGCGCCCCACGCCGCCCCGGACATGAGCCGGCTGGCCTATGCCGTGCCCCTGGCGGGGCTGGTGCTCGGCGCTATCGGCGGGCTGGCGCTGCTGCTCGCCACGGGCCTTCATCTGCCAGCCTATCTCGGCGCCACACTGGCGGTGACAGTTCTCGTCGTGATCACCGGCGCCCTGCAGGAAGATGGCCTCGCGGACACCGCGGACGGCTTCGGCGGCGGGCGTGATCGCGAGCACCGCCTTGCCATCATGCGCGATAGCCGGGTCGGCTCCTTCGGGGCCACGGCGCTCATTCTGGCGCTGATGCTGCGCGTGGGCACCCTGGTGGCGGTAATCGAGGCCAGCGGCGCGCTGCGGGCGGCCCTCGCATTCGCGGCAGCCGCGGCGGTAGCGCGCGCGGCCGGCATCCTGCTTCTGCGCGCCCTGCCCTCGGCGCGGGCGGACGGCGCTTCCGCCTCCGTGGGGCAGCCGACGCCGGCAGCCGCGCTCGCCTGCGGGCTCGTCGCGGCGCTGGTGGTGGTCGTGATCGTCGTGCCCACGTTCGGCGTAGGCGCGGCCTTCGCCGGGCTCATCGCGCCGCTTCTCGCGCTCGCCGCCATGGGCTGGCTCTCAGCGCGACTGGTGGGGGGGCAGACCGGGGACGTAGCGGGCGCGACCCAGCAGGCCTGCGAAATCGCCTTTCTCCTGGCGGTCCTCATCTTCGCACGCGGCTGAACACCCTTTCCACCCGGCGGCACCTGTGCACGGGCCGTTCGCCCGGCTTGAACGAGATTGTCTCCTGGTCTTCCCTCTCTGCCGGGGCGAGAGCGCCGATCACGGAGAGCCCGCGCCCGCCGGGCCCGCAACGCCGCGGTGGCCGCGGACCGAGAATGGGAGACGCCATGGCCAATCGCAGCGACCGACTGCTCTGGGTTCTCCTGGTTATCCTGCTCATCGGCCTGGTGGTGCTGGTGGCGCATCACGACCAGGGCGAGGTAGCGGGCATGGGGCTCGACCAGTTCGGCGCCCTGGTGGCGCTGGGCTCCATCGGCATCTGGATCGGCTGGGGCCTGCTCTCGCGCTTCCACGGCAGGTTTGCCGAAGCATTGCTCGCGAGCGTGTTCTGGCTGCTGGTGGCGGTGCTGCTGGGCGGGGTCTACACTTACCGTGAGCCACTGAGCGCCTTCGGCCAGCGCCTCATGTCTCAACTCGTTCCGGGCCATGCACTGACGGTCCGGAACGGCGGCGAGGTGACGGTGGAGATCGAGCGCGGCACCGGTGGAGATTTCTCGGTCTCCGCGAGCGTGAACGGGGCCAGCACCGCCATGCTCGTGGACACCGGCGCTTCCTCCGTGGTGCTGAGCCAGGAGGCCGCCCGCGCCGCCGGCCTGCCCATCGAGTTTCTCACCTACGACGTGCCGGTGGACACCGCCAACGGCCGGGTGAAGGCCGCCTCGGTGCTAATCGACAACATCATCGTGGGCGGCATCGTGGAGCGGCGGGTGCCGGCGTTGGTCTCTCCGGCCGGCGCGCTCCGCAGCTCGCTGTTGGGCATGACCTTCCTGTCCCGCCTCGAAGCCTTCGAGTTCCGCGGCAACCGGCTCATCATGCGCGGCGCCCGCGCGCCCTGAAGGCGGCGGCGCGGCACACGGGCGTCAGATCATCTCCAGCTCCGCCTTGCGGGCGGGCGGGGGAAAGTCCCGGTCGATCTCGGCGAGATCCTCCGCGTCGAGCACGATCTCGCGCGCGCGTGCGTTCGCCTCCACATGGGCGATGCGGGTCGCCTTGGGAATGGCGATGACATCCGGCCGCCGCATCACCCAGGCAAGGGCCACCTGGAACGGGTCCACGGCGTGCTTGCGGGCCACGCGACCGAGCGCGCCTTCGCGCGGCAGGCGCCCCTGCTCGATGGGGCTGTAGGCCATGGACGGGATGCCGGCGGCCGAAAGCCAGGGCAGGAGGTCGAACTCCGGCCCGCGCCGGCTGGGATTATACAGAATCTGGTTGGCCGCGCAGGCGCTGCCGCCGGCCGCGCGCAGCTCCTCCATGTCCGCCACATCGAAATTGCTTACGCCCCAATGGCGGATCTTGCCCGCCCGCTGGAGCGCCTCGAAGCCGGCGATGGTCTCCACCAGCGGGTGCTCCCCGCGCCAATGCAGGAGATAAAGATCGATGCGATCGGTGCGCAGGCGCTTCAGGCTGCGCTCGCAGGCCGCCGCCACGCCCGCGCGGCTCGCGTTGTGGGGGTAGACCTTGCTCACCAGGAACACACCATCCCGCCGGCCGGCGATGGCCTCGCCCACGACGTCCTCCGCACCGCCCTCGCCATACATCTCGGCGGTATCGATGAGGTCGATGCCGAGATCGAGCCCCGCGCGCAGAGCCGCGACCTCCGCCGCGCGCTGCTCCGCCCGCTCGCCCATGTACCACGTGCCCTGCCCGAGGGCGCCGACGGCCTCGCCGCCGGGAAGGTGAACTGTCTTGCGCATCGGCGATCATCCTGTCGCTGCCAAGGTCGACCTTACAGATAGGGCATCCGGCCGATTCACCGAAGCCCCGCCGCCAGATGCAGGAACAGGCTGCGGGCGGGCGCGGCAAGCTCGCCTTCGTGACGCACGCAGACGGACAGCCGTCGTGTCGCCCATGGGTCGTCGAGGCGGACAGGCGCGACCTGCGCGGCGCGCCGGCAGCGACGGGCCGCGCTCTCAGGAACGATGCCGATCCCCACGCCCGCCCCTGCCATCCGGCAGATGCCCTCAAAGGTGCGCACCTTCACGCGCATCTTGAGCCGGTGCCCAAGCCGCGCCGCCTGCATCTCCAGATGCTCCTGCAGGGCGCCGTCGGAGAGGCCGACGAAGGGCTGCTCCAGCAGATCGGTGAACCCCAGGCGCGCCTGCCCTGCCAGCGGATGAGCGCGCGCGGCCACCACCACCAGGCGATCCACGGCAAAGGGACGAAGATCGAGCCCGTGGGGCTCCACCGCATCGGAGAGAATGCCGATCTCGGCATGCCCCGCAGCGATGCTCCGCGCGATCTCCCCGCTCTGTCGCTCCTTCAGCTCCACATCCGCCTGCGGATGGGCGGCCATCCAGGGCGCAAGGCGCTCCGGCAGCAGCTCCGTGACGGCGGCGGTGTTGGCCAGCAGGCGGATGGTGGCGCGCAGCCCCCTGGCATATTCCCCGAGCTCCCCGCGCAGGCAGGCCATCTGGTGCAGCACGGCGCGCGCATGGTGGGCGAGCGCCTCCCCCGCCGCCGTCGGTGCCACACCACGCCGGCCGCGCGTGAGCAGCACGACCTCGCCGGTGGCTTCCATCTCGCGCAGGCGCTCGCTCGCGGCGGGCAGCGAAAGACCGGCCTCCGCCGCGCCATGGGTGATGCTGCCTGCCTCCACCACGGCGAGGAACAGGCGCAGATCCGTAAGGTCGAACCGCATGAGGGCAGCATAGCCGGTTGGCTGCCTTCGGGCCAGCCGAAGGCAGCCAACGGAACATCCGCATTGTCCATCCACCAAGGGCGCCTAGAGCATTTGCCGGCGAAGTGGACACGGGTTCGCGTGAAGAAGATGCGCGGACTCAAGAACCTCGAGCGTTCGCCGGGAGTTCAGGCGGACGGAGAACGCTTCAGACAGGAGGCATGATGGAATTCCCGACCTCGCTTATTCCCGCGGTCGCCGCGACGTTCTTCGCGGCCGGCGTGGTGAAAGGCGTCACCGGCATGGGCCTGCCGACCATGGCGATGGGCATTCTTGGCACCTTGGTCTCGCCGCTCGCCGCCGCAAGCCTGCTGATCGTGCCCTCGTTCATCACCAACGTCTGGCAGCTTTCCGCCGGCCCGGCGCTGCGCCCGCTGCTGCGCAGGCTGTGGCCGATGATGACGGCCATCGTCCTCGGAACGCTGCTGGGGTCTTCCTGGCTTGCGGAGGCCGGCGCCGGCACGGCCTCCTCGGCCCTCGGCGGCGCCCTGATCGCCTATTCCGCGTACACGCTCCTCGCGCACCAGCTTCATGTGCCCCGCCATGCCGAGCCATGGCTGTCGCCGCTCGTCGGCGCGTTGACGGGTCTGGTGGCCGGCGCCACCGGCGTGTTCGTGCTGCCCGCGGTGCCCTACCTGCAGGCGCTCGCGCTGGAGAAAGACGACCTCGTGCAGGCGCTGGGGCTGTCGTTCACCATCTCCACCCTGGCCCTGGCGCTGAGCCTCGGGCTGCGCGGCGCCTTCCCCCTGGACCACCTTGCCCCGTCGGCGCTCGCGGTGGTCCCCGCGCTCGCCGGAATGTGGGTCGGCCAGGTCCTGCGGCGGGTCCTCAGCCCGCGGGTATTTCGCCGCGGTTTCCTGGTCTGCCTGATGGCGCTGGGCATCGAGCTGCTGCTGAAGCTGCACCTCTGAACGCGACCGAGCCGCGCCCAGAGCATGCCGCATTCCCGACATGGCGCAGGCGCTAGACCAGACCGCTTGGCGTGATCTTCATCACCATGTCGTTGTAGTCGAAGTCGGAGTGCTGCGCGTAGGTGAGGTCCTCGAAGGCGAAGGTGTTTTCGCCGTACATACGGATATATTCATACCCGCCGGGGTTGCTGTCCCCGATGAACAGAACGTCGCCGTTCTGCGTCAGAAGCACAGGTGCGTAATAGCCGTCGCTACCCTGGACGGTCCAATTGGTCTCGAACGAATTGTTGCCCCCCCGCACGACAGTCATGCCGCTATCCAGGTTGGCCATCAGCGCCGCGTGGAACTCCGCCGTGTCGCCATAGGCCACGCCGCCGACACTCCAGTTGCCGGCGGGATCCACGTTCACGTGCACGAAGCCGAGGGTGTTGGTGTTGGCGCCGCTCCCGGTAATGTCGAGAGTCATCACCTCCCCATGGTTGAGGTAGAGCAACGGCTGATTGGTTTCCCTCTGGGTGCCGGCCAGCTGCGCGGCAAGGGACAGGTCGTTGTCGGTCTCCGCCGTGAGCGAAAATCCCCCGACCGTCACCGAAGCCGCGCCGAAGGCACCCGTGTTCACCTGCATGTCCGGAGACATGTTGACGGCGCCGGAGCCGCTCAGCACCGCGAAATGCAGCTGCAGGCCGCTCCCCAGGTACACCTGCTGGACGCCATCCAGGAGATTTGCTCCGGCATCGCTGTAGATCGAGCCGATCTTCCCCAGCGTCGCATCGGAGAGGGTGACATCCGCGCCCGTGTGGCCGTCGCGGGCGACCAGATTGCCGGAAGCGTCGGTGGCGTAAAGCAGCAGCGTCGCATCATTCGGTAACGCGGACTGGCCGCCGGCGGCCTGGAAGCGGATCCAGTTGCCCGTAGCGTCCGGGTGGCTCGAATTGTCGAGAACCAGCGCGTTACCGCCGGCGGCGCCGAGCCCAAGGGAAGGCAATGCCACGTTGAGCGTCAGCGTGCTGGAAACGGGGGTCACCGGATTGGAATAGGTGCTGTCGCCGGGCAGGAACTCCTGCATGGTGATGGTGTAGGTGCCGTTCCCCAGCTGCACATTGGGCGACACCCATTGGCCGTCGAGATCCGCGGTCGCGTTGACAGGGGCGATGTTTGAGCCGCCGGTGCCGGAAATGGAGATGTGTGCGATATTTTCGGCGCCGATCTTGTTGGTGTAGCCCGCGATCGGCGGCGGGCCGCCCTGCGTCGCGTTGTCGGATGCCGACCACCAGAAGGCGGGATTTTCGCCGGTCCAACCGAAGGCAAGCACCCCCGAGGCGGTAGCGGTCGCGGAGACGTTTGTCGTCGTGGTCTGGCCGCTCAGCAGCGTGAACACCCCGGTGGACATGTCCCCGACCAAAGGCGAGGTGGGTTGCGCCGCGCCCTGCAGCAGCGAGGAAGAAACATTCGTGGTCAGCAGCGAAGAATCGATGGTGGACGTGCCGCTGTAGAGGAAGGAGAGCGAAAAGGTCGGCAGTGTCGCGCCTTCTCCAGTGGGAACGCTGATGAGCGCAAGGCCATCCACCGCGAGGGAGCCGGCGCTGCTCTCAGGGTTCACGAACTGCGCGCCGCTCCCCGTGTCGGTGGTGGTGGTGTAGAGATTGTAGGTCTTCGCGGAGGCCGCAGTGCCCGCGGGGTCATTCACGTCGTGCACCACCAGCTGGTACCATGCAGTGCCAGAGGCCGGTGTCGGCATGTTGTTGATCAACAGCGTGCCGGCCGGTTCATCCACGCCTGCCGCGCTCGCCGAATAGGTGCCGTCGGCATTCTGCGTGATGGTCCACACATCCCAGAGCGAACCGTTCGCGGTGTTGCCCTCCGCCGAGAGCTCGACCTGCGACCACACACCCGTTGCGGTCTGGAAGCGGAAGGTGATGCTGGCTTCCGTCTCGTCGAGCACCATGGTCTGGTTCGCGAGGGAGAGCGCGATGTTCAGACCGTTGGTATTCGCGACCACAGGCGAGAAAGTCGCTCCGGAAATGTAGTTCGCGATACTCGGCGTGGTGTAACCGCTGGGCGTCTCGCTATCGTCATAGATGGTGAGATTGACGTTTCCGACATTGCCGGAGCCGTCATAAAGCGACACCAGGGGCCCGCCCTGGCTATAGTGGCTCATCAAATTGTCGGAATAATTCGAGCCATAGGAATTCGAGTTGAGGAAAAATACTTCCGAATAATGATCCATATATAGCGGGGTAGCAGTTCCCGCCAAGGATCGACCGAAGGCATAGGTCGGATCCCAATTAATGTTCGTGTTGAGATTAATCGCTGTTGTGACGGAACTATTGGGAGATGCACCCTCTACATTGTAATATCCCGCGGAAAACCCAGTAAGGAATTGCGTAAAGACCGTCCCCCACTGGTTGTTGGCTCCCGTGTTCATAGCCTCAGAGCCGGAGTGCAGGATGGTGTAAGGCGTCTGAGCGTCAGGGCTTGAATAGACGTACGCGTCCCCGAGGGTCGAGTAGATGCTGTTGGCGAGCTGCTCGGGCGAGATCTGGATATAGCCCTTGACCTGGCTTTCCTCAGTGGGAGAAAGCCAGAAGGTTCCAGTGGTGCCGTCGATATTCTGGTGGGTCGGGTCCCAGCTCAGCGTGTACGCGTAGTAGGCGGCGTTGTGATAGACATTGTTCGCGTCCGGCGCGCCGTTGAAGAAGCCGGAGATGGTGATTCCCGGATTCGCCACTTCGAGGCTCTGGACATAGGCATTCCAGTCGGAGGCCTGGAAGGCGGTCGCTCCACTCACCACGGACGTGGCCGGAGCGATGGCCATGCGGTCGTCGCCATGGAGCGCACCGGCGGGATCGGTGTAGGTATAAAGAACGCCGCTCGCCGCCGCGCCGAGCTTCGTAAACATGTCCGCGCCGCTGATGGCATAGCTGACGCTCTGAGTCGCGTTGCCGCTCACGGGGTAGGCGACGCTCACCTGCATCGGCAGGCCGAAGCCATTCACCGAGGTGAGGTTGCCGGCGTCTCCGGTGGCGTTGAGCAGGGAGAACTCAAAGCTGTCGTAGCGGAAATCCCAGCTCGCGGCGTTTTGCCAGCTGATGTCGGCTTCCGACGTGATGAGAGACGAAAGGTCGTGGCTGTTCCCGGTATCCTGGCTCTGGATCAGGAAATAGATCTTGCCGCCGCCCATCTGCGGCAGATCGATGCTGAAGGTGCCGGCCCCGCCGCCCTGAAGCGTGCCGTTTTCCACCAGATTCGTAAAGTGCGCCGCGCCGCTCGTGTCGAAATAGACCGCATAGGCCCAGACGCCGTTCGGCGTCCCGCTAGTCAGCGTGCCTTGAAGCGTCGACGTCAGATTGAGCGTGAGCGTGGTCATCGCAGGTCCAGGCGGCGCATGGGAGTTCCGCGCCACCCCCCTCGCCCCGAGGCCAGCGCTAACGTGGCCATAACTCTAGATGCGACTCATGACGGGTCAATCTCGGATCAATGAACCGGCCAAATTTCTTAACGAAAACCTACGCCCGACCACGCGCGGCACGTGCCCGTCGGATTTGCGGCAACCTGCGCTGCATCTGACCGCCGGGGAAGATCGGAAGCCGGCCACGCCAGCGCTGGGCGCCGTGCAGGGTGGAATGGGGCCTGAGAATTGGATCTTGGAGCGAAACGGCATGCCCGATCCCTTGGGCCGCCCATATGAAGGCCCGTGACGCCGGGAAAACATACCATCTGGACGGTTTTTATTCCGTCTGCTATTGGGGGCTCCATCTCATAGCTCCAGAACCTGAAGGTGATGAAGGTGCCCTCCCTTCCATCCTCGCTCCGCCTGTCCCTCGCCGCATCCGTTCTCGCCATGCTCGGGATCGCGGGCTGCGGCGAAAACAGCGAGGCCACCGCCACGGCCGCTCCGCCGCCCGCGTCCGTCGCGGTGGTCACTGTCGTGCCGGAGACGCTCCCCATCACCAATGAGCTGCCCGGCCGCATCGCGCCGACGCGCATCGCGGAGGTGCGGCCGCGCGTCTCCGGCATCCTCGTCGCGCGGGTGTTCGAGCAGGGCAGCGTGGTGAAGGAGGGGGACGTGCTCTACCGGATCGATCCAGCCCCGTTCCGTGTGAAGGTGGACAGTGCCAAGGCGGCGCTGGCGCGGGCGGAAGCCACGCGCACCCTCGCCAAGCAGAAGGAAGACCGGCAGTCCAAACTGAAGAACCGCCAGATCACTTCGGACCAGAGCTACGACATCGCCGTGGCGGAGCTTGCCCAGGCCGACGCCGACGTCGCCGCCGCCAAGGCTGGGCTGGACGCTGCCGAGCTGGACCTGCAGTACACCGAGGTGCGGGCGCCCATCGGCGGGCGGATCGGGCGGGCGCTGGTAACCGAAGGCGCACTCGTCAGCGCCACCGATGCACAGAGCCTCGCCACCATCCAGCAGCTCGATCCCATCTATGCCGACTTCACGCAGTCCGCGAACCAGTTGCTTGCGCTGAGGCGCGCCGCCGAGGCTGAGGCCCGCGCCGCCGGCTCCGATGCGAGCCGCGCGCACGTCGTCCTGAATTTCGACGACGGCACGCCTTATGCCCACAAGGGCCGCTTCCTGTTCTCGGAGGCGGCGGTGGATGCCAGCACCGGGCAGATCATCCTGCGCGGCGAATTTCCCAATCCGGGCGGGGATCTCCTGCCGGGCATGTATGTGCGCGTCCAGATCGTTCAGGGCGAGCAGGCCGATGCGCTGGCCGTGCCCGAGCGCGCGGTGCAGCGCGACGCCGGCGGCGCCGCCCAGGTCTTCGTCATCGGCGCCGACAACAAGGCGGAGCTGCGCAAGGTCACGGCGGGGCGGATCGTCAACAACCGCTGGGTCATCGATCGCGGGCTCAAGCCAGGCGATCGCGTGGTGGTGGAGGGCTTCCAGGTCCTGGCCCCCGGCGCCGCCGTAGATCCCCAGCCCTGGCAGCCGGTCGCCTCCGCCGGCTCCGCCACCGAACATTGAGCCGCGCCGATGCCCAACTTCTTCATCGACCGGCCGATCTTCGCCTGGGTGGTCGCGATCTTCATCATGATCGGCGGTGCCATCTCCATTCCGATGCTGCCGGTCTCACAGTATCCCAGCATCGCCCCGCCGCAGATCGCGATATCCACCTCCTACCCCGGAGCTTCGCCGGAAGAGCTGTATCAGGGCGTGACCCGCCTGATCGAGGAGGAGCTGAACGGCATTCGCGGGCTCATGTACTTCGAGTCCACCTCGGATGCGTCCGGCGCGGTGCAGATCACCGCCACCTTCACGCCCGGCACTTCGGTGGAGCAGGCCTCGGTGGATGTGCAGAACCGCATCCGCCGGGTGGAATCGCGCCTGCCGCGGCCGGTGGTTCAGCAGGGCATCACGGTGGAGGAGGCCGCAAGCTCGTTCCTGCTCGTGGTCTCCCTCACCTCCACCGACGGCAAGACCGATGAGCTCGCCCTCGGCGACTACGCCACCCGAAACGTGCTGAGCGAGCTGCGGCGCCTGGAGGGTGTCGGAAAGGCGCAGCTCTTCTCCACCCAGCGCGCCATGCGGGTGTGGGTGGACCCGGACAAGATGCTCGGCCTGCGCCTCACGGCCGATGACATCACCCAGGCGATCCAGGCGCAGAACGCGCAGGTGGCCGCGGGCCGCATCGGCGCGCTACCCAATCCCGTCAGCCAGGAAACCTCCGCGCCGGTGCTGGTGAAGGGCCAGCTCGGCACGCCGGAGGAATTCGGCGCCATCGTGCTGCGCGCCAATCCCGACGGCTCCACCGTCCGCCTGCGCGACGTGGCGCATGTGGAGGTGGGGGGCGAGGACTACAACTTCACCAGCCGCCTGAACGGCCAGCCCAGCGCATCCGTGGGCGTCCAGCTTTCCGCCACCGGAAATGCGCTCGCCACCTCGCAGGCGGTCCGGGCGAAGATCGCTGAGCTGGAGCGCTTCTTCCCGCCAGGCATCAAGGCGTCCATCCCCTACGACACCACGCCCTTCGTCGAGATTTCCATCAAGAAGGTGCTCCAGACCCTCGCCGAGGCGGTGGCCCTGGTGTTCGTGGTGATGTTCCTGTTCCTCCAGAACGTGCGCTACACGCTCATTCCCACGGTGGTGGTGCCGGTGGCGCTGCTGGGCACCTGCGCGGTGATGCTGGCGGCGGGGTTTTCCATAAACGTGCTCACCATGTTCGCCATGGTGCTGGCCATCGGCATCCTCGTGGACGACGCCATCGTGGTGGTGGAAAACGTCGAGCGCCTGATGGCGAGGGAGGGCCTTTCCCCGCGTGAGGCCACCCGCAAGGCCATGGGGCAGATCGGCGGCGCCATCATCGGGATCACCCTGGTGCTCACGGCGGTGTTCGTGCCCATGGCTTTCTTTCCGGGCGTCACCGGTATCATCTATCGCCAGTTCAGCCTGACCATGGTGGTCTCCATCCTGTTCTCGGGCTTTCTGGCGCTGTCGCTCACGCCGGCCATGTGCGCCACCTTCCTGAAGCCGGTGCCCCAGGGCCACCATGAGAAGCGCGGCTTCTTCGGCATGTTCAACCGTGGCTTCGATCGCACCGCCCGCGGCTATCGCGGGCTCGTGGGCTGGGCGGTTGATCGTGCCGGGCGGATGATGCTCGTTTATCTCGCGCTGCTGATCGGCCTCGGCTGGGCATTCATGCGCCTGCCCTCGGCCTTCCTGCCGACCGAGGACCAGGGCTACCTGATCGTCGACATCCAGACCCCGCCGGAGGCAACCGGCACCCGCACGCTGGAGGCGGTGAAGAAGGTGGAGGCGGTCTTCAAGAAGGAGAAGGCGGTTTCCGACATCTTCGCCATCCAGGGCTTCAGCTTCTCCGGCAACGGACAGAACGCGGCCATCGCCTTCGTGGTGCTGAAGGACTGGAGTGCGCGCGGCCCGCAGGACAGCGCGAATGCCATCGCCCAACGCGCCAACATGGAGCTGTCCGGCATCCGGGACGCCATGACCTTCGCCCTCTCGCCGCCGCCCATCGAGGGGCTCGGCACGTCATCCGGCTTCACCTTCCGTCTTCAGGATCGCTCCGGGCGCGGCCACGCCGCCCTCGACGCGGCGGGCGGCCAGCTCCTCGCCGCCGCCGGGGCGAGCCCCGTTCTGGCGGGACCGCGCATCGAGGGGCTCGCCAATGCGGCGCAGCTCCATCTCATCATCGACCGGGAGAAGGCCAATGCCTTCGGCGTGGCGTTCGCCGACATCAATTCGACCCTCTCGGCGAGCCTGGGTTCCTCCTATGTGAACGACTTCCCGAATGCGGGGCGCATGCAGCGCGTGACCGTGCAGGCCGACGCACCCCGCCGCATGCAGGCGGCAGATCTGCTGAAGCTCAATGTCCGCAATGCCTCGGGCGGCATGGTGCCGCTTTCGGCGGTGGCACACCTGGAGTGGTCGAAGGGGCCGACCCAGATCGTCGGCTTCAATGGCTATCCGGCGATCCGCCTCGCGGGAGACGCTGCGCCCGGCCGGTCTTCGGGTGATGCCATCACACAGATGGAGATTCTGGCGGGCCAGCTTCCGCCCGGATTCGGCTTCGAGTGGTCCGGCCAATCGCTCCAGGAGATCCAGTCGGGCACACAGGCGCCGTTCCTGCTCGCCCTCAGCGTGCTGTTCGTGTTCCTGCTGCTGGCGGCGCTTTACGAGAGCTGGTCCATTCCGCTCTCGGTGATGCTGGTGGTGCCGCTGGGCGTCATCGGCTCCGTGACGGCGGTGATGCTGCGCGACATGCCCAACGACATCTATTTCAAGGTCGGGCTCATCGCCATCATCGGCCTCTCGGCGAAGAACGCGATCCTGATCGTGGAGTTCGCCAAGGATCTGCGCGCGGAAGGGCGATCCATCCGGGAGGCAGCGCTGGAGGCGGCATTCCTGCGCTTCCGGCCCATCATCATGACCTCGCTCGCCTTCATCCTGGGGGTCACCCCGCTGGCGATCGCGGTGGGCGCGAGCGCCGGTAGCCAGAATGCCATCGGCACCGGTGTGCTCGGCGGAATGCTCTCGGCCACCCTGCTCGCGGTGGTGTTCGTTCCGGTGTTCTACGTGGTCGTGTCGCGCCTGTTCGCGCGGCGCCAGCCGATGGAGGATGCCGGGGCGGTAGACGCAGGGAGGGGAACGGCATGAGCGAGGCCCATCGCCGCAAGAAGCAGCCCCAGGTGGTGCGCAGCCAGCTTCTGGAGGTGGCGGCGCGGCTATGCGTGGAAAACGGCCTGCACGCCCTGACCCTCGACGCGGTGGCGCGGGCGGCCGGGGTCAGCAAGGGGGGATTGCTTCATCATTTCCCCACCAAGCGGGACCTGCTGGACGCCCTGCAGCACGAGCTCCTTCGGAATTTCGAGGCGAGGCTGGAAGAGCTGATGGCGCAGGATGCGGACCCGCACGGCCGCTTCACCCGAGCCTATCTCCTGGCCAATCTCGACAATGTCGCGGAGCGCTGGAACAGCCTCGCCGTACTGCTGCTGGCCGAGGCCACCATGCGGGAACGTTGGGGCGTCTGGATCAGCGACAGGCTCTCAGCCCTGGGCCCGGAGGAAAACACCGTCGCCATGCAGATCGTGCGCGCGGCGGCGGACGGTGTGTGGCTCGCCGATGTGACAGATGTCGGTGCATCCTCAGAACACGACCGTGAGCAGCTGATCGAGGCGCTGTTGGCCATGACGCGGAACCGCTGACCCAGTTCCAACAGGGGTGGCGCCGATGTGGCCATAGCCCGACGAACGGCGAATGGCGCGGACCGTCAAAGGGAACACCCCCTCTCATGGCGCATCAGGGCAATACGCATTGACGCGTAGCCCATGCCGCGCGTTCATAGCGTCCCCGTGCGAACGGGGACAAGCGTGATCGAAATCCAGGTGAGAGCGGTTCCTTGCGAGCAGCCCGTTGCACAATCATCCTCGCGCTGCTGCTTTCGGCGCTGGCGCTTCAATCCTCCGCACGCGCAACGGAGGATGCCGCCTTCACGCGCTTCATTGCATCGCTCTGGCCGGAGGCTCAGGCCGCCGGCGTCTCGCGCGAGACGTTCGAGCGCGAGACGCGCGGCCTTGAGCCCAACTACAAGCTGCCGGATCTTGCCCTGCCGGGACGACCGGCGACCGGCGCCTCGGCACAGGCGGAGTTCGTGCAGGTCCCGGCGAGCTATGTGAAGGAAGCCACTATCGCGCGGCTCGCCGCCGAGGGGCAGCGGCAGATGCAGAAGCACCGGGCGGCGCTCGATCTGATCGAGCGACAGTTCGGCGTGCCCGCGACGATGGTACTGGCGCTGTGGGCACGAGAAACCGATTACGGCCGCTACACATCTCCTTATGACACCCTGCGCGTGGTGGCGACGCAGGCCTATGTGGGCCGCCGCAAGGAGCAGTATCGTGACGAATTCATCTTCGCGCTGAAGATTCTCGATGAGGGCGTGGTTTCACGTGGAGAGTTTCGTTCGTCCTGGGCGGGCGCCAGCGGCCTGACGCAGTTTCTCCCCTCAGAATATTACAAGCATGGCGTCGATCTTGATGGCGATGGCCGCGTCGATATCTGGCATTCGGTGCCGGATGCGCTGGCCTCCGCAGCCAAGCAGCTCGCCGACAAGGGCTGGCAGCCCGGCGTGCGCTGGGCCTACGAGGTCCGCGCGCCGGCTGATGTCGACTGCACCATGGGCGTGCCTGAAGTTCAAAGGCCGATCGGCGAATGGCTGCGCGCAGGCTTTGCACCACTGCGCGTGCAGAGTCTCTCCACTATCGAGCAGGGGCAAGCGGCGTCTCTGCTTCAGCCGGAGGGCATCTATGGCCCCTCATTCCTGACCACAAAAAATTACTTCGTGATCAAGGAGTATAACTTTTCAGATCTTTACGTGCTCTTCGTCGGCCATCTCTCCGACAGAATGGTGGACCCCCAGCCATTCGGAACCCCGTGGTCGGCCTCGACACAGCTGCGCACAACATCTGTGGAAGCAATGCAGAAGTACCTGACCCGCGCCGGCCTTTACCGGGACAAAATCGACGGCAAGGCGGGCATGCTGACCCGCGCGGCCCTTGGGGCCTATCAGAAGTCGGCGGGACTGAAAGTGGATTGCTGGCCGAGCGAAACGGTGCTCCGCTCGATGAACGGGGCGAGATAGCGGCCTCGAAGGCGCGAAGGGCGACATTCCTGGCTTTGCCTGTCACT